>JAGWJY010000088.1 GCA_028865545.1 Alphaproteobacteria bacterium
AATCGCCGGGTGCGGGGCGCCGTGAGGTGGCCCAGTCGTGTCCGTGGCTCACAAGGCGCGGACGAGAGAAGTACCGTGCGCACGCCCCTCGTGGCGTCCCGCACCGCCCCTCGTTTGGGAAAAGCGAGGGGAGACGCAAACCTCCGAGCACCCCTGTGCTGCGGAAGTCTTTCGCATGCCCATTGTTGATCGTCATGGTGAGGTGCTCCGCGCCGCGAGCCTCGAACCATGGCGGCAACGGAGTCTGCGTCATCCTGAGGTGCGAGCGGCGAAGCCGCGAGCCTCGAAGGATGCACTTCGCTCGCAAACACAAGATTTTGCGTGTTGACGGCTTTCAGGAACTAAAGTAGAACGATTCTCCATGTTTCGGATTTGTTCGCCGTCCCGAATCGTGGGTCCGGCGGCACCAAGGAGGCGTGGCCATGCTCACCCGCAAACAATACGAATTACTGATGTTCATCCACGAACGGGTGCGCGAAAGCGGTATCCCGCCTTCCTTCGATGAGATGAAGGAAGCGTTGGATCTCAAGTCCAAATCCGGCATCCATCGTCTGATCACCGCGCTGGAAGAGCGCGGCTTCCTGCGCCGCATGGAAAAGCGCGCCCGCGCGCTCGAGATCATCAAGCTGCCCGACAATGTGTCCGAGACGCTGCGTCCGGCGACGACGCGCAGCCAGGCGCAGCGCATGAGTCCGGGCCGTCAGATCCGCGGCGAAACGCGCACCTCGGCCGACACCCGCGCCGCCGGCACGCCGCGCCGCGCCATGGGCGACGGCGAAGGCGCCATCAATGTTCCGCTCGTCGGGCGCATCGCGGCCGGCACGCCGATCGAAGCGCTGCAGAACAAGATGGCCGATGTTCCCGTGCCCAGCGGCATGATCGGCCGCGGCGATCACTACGCGCTGGAAGTCACCGGCGACTCCATGATCAACGCGGGCATTCTCGACGGCGATACGGTCATCATCCAGGAAGTCGATTCCGCCAACACCGGCGAGATCGTCGTGGCGCTGGTCGACAATGCCGAGGCGACGCTGAAGCGGCTGCGCCGGCGCGGCGACTCCATCGCGCTGGAAGCGGCCAACCCCGCCTACGAAACCCGCCTCTACGGCGCCGACCGCGTCCGCGTGCAAGGCAAGCTGGTGGGCCTCATCCGCCGCTACTAGGAAAGTCAGCATACGGAGAAATACGTCGGCCCTCCCCTCGCGGGAGGGTCGAAAAACGCAAAGCGGAGCGAGGCGTTTTTCGGGGAGGGGGCATGGTTGACCAAGGTCGCCGCCCTCTTCTTCCTTCCACCGTTTCGACGCGCCTCTTCTCGCCCAGCCAGATCGCGTACCCCCCGTTGCGCGCCACGTCGAAGCGGTCGATCACCAGCGCGCCGCCTTGGCAATATCGACGCGTCGGCACGGCGCTGATGACGAGAGCGGCGCGGCTGCAATCTTCCGCCAGCGCCGTCACCCGCTGCGGCGCCGCGACGAGCGTTCCGCCTCGCGCCTTGGCGACGCAGCCATCGGCATCGCAGCGCACGCCCTGCTCTTTTGTGCCGACCGCGTCGTCCGCCGCGCGGCTGTCGCCGTCGCGCCGCAGCCAGTTCTGCGCCGCGAAGTCGTCCGTCGCCGGCCGCAGCAGCGCCAGCCTGCCGTCCGCCAGGCGCACGGCAACGGTTTCGACCTCGCGCGCCACCAGCACATCCGGCGGCCGCTCCATGGTGGCGAACGCGATGCCAAGCGCGATCGGCGCCAGTCCGAACCAGCGCCAGCCGCGCCGCCAGATCGCGATCCACGTCCCGCCGCCCATCACCGCGATCAGGCACCACAGCGGCCAGGTCGCCACGACGGTATCGGCGCCCGGCAGGCCCGCCACCCAGCGCGCGATGGCGTTCATCGCCGCCACGCCCTTGCCCATCACGATCAGCGGCCACGCGTCGAGCCCGAACGGCATCAGCACCATCGCCGCCGTCGCCGCCGGCATGATCACCGCGCCGACCACCGGCAGCGCCAGCAAGTTCGAGATCAGCCCGTATTGCGAGGCGCGGTCGAAATGGAAGATGGCGATCGGCGCCGTCGCCAGTCCCGCGACCACGCTGGTCAGCACGATGCCGACGACATACCGCCGGATGCGCGCCGTCAGCGTGTTGGGCGCCTCGTCCCGCTTCGCCGCCCGCCGCGCCTGCTCCCACTCCGCCAGCGCGATCAGCCCGATCACCGCCGCGAACGACATCTCGAAACCCGGCTCGATCAAGCTCTCGGGCGCGAAGAGAAGGATGATCGTGGCCGCCAGCGCCACGGCGCGCATCGAGAAGGCGGGGCGGTCGACCAGCACGGCCGTGAACATCATCGCCAGCATGATGTACGAACGCAGCGCCGGCGCCTCGCAGCCGCTGATGAGCAGATAGAATGTGGCGCCGGCCAGCGCGGCGACGGCCGCCCACTTCTTCACCGGATAGCGCAGCACTACCGGCAGGAACAGCGCCAGCAGCGCGCGGATGGTCCAGAAGAAGAAGCCCCCCGCCAGCGCCAGATGCAGGCCCGAAATCGACAGCACATGCATCAGTCCCGAATCCCGGAAGTCGGCCTGGATGTCGGGATCGATGTCGGCGCGTTCGCCGGTGATGAGTGCCGCCGCGACCGCCCCCTCGTCGCCGGGGATGATGCTGCGCACCCGCGCCGTCATCCGCCCCCGCAGCCGCTCCAGTCCGGCGCCCAATCGTTCTGTCCAACTGTCTGCATGTCGTCCTGCGATAGACCTCGGCCGGCCATACAAATAGCCCACGGCGCCGATGCGCTGGTAATAAGCGCCGCGTCCGAAATCGTAGTCGCCCGGCATCGCCGGCGCGGGGGGCGGCATCAGCACCGCCGTCACATGCACCCAGCTGCCGGGCACCGGCACCGCACTACGCGCCCGCACGGACACCCGGATACGCACCGGCATATTCTCCGACGCGAGATGACCGACACGAACCGGCTCCAGCACCATGCGGCTGCCATTGCCGCGCCGTTCGGCGGCGATGACACGGGCGTCGATCCCCACCGGCCCCATCTGCCGCGCGAGAATGGGTGCGCGGACGAACTCGGTCCGCACTTTCGCCACGCCAAATCCCAAAGACGTCGCTGCAACGAGCGCCAAACCAATGCGAAATCCAGCACTCTGCATAGCCGCAGAAAGCACCGCTGCTGTGAGCGTAAGGCCTGCCGCTACGAGCGCGCCCCACCATGGCGGTTCAAGGGGGAGCGCAAAGTAGACCCCGATCCCGGTGGCCATGGCGGCCGGCAGCCAGAGGGGCCAGCGCACGTAATCCGCTGAAACCTGGGCCCGGAGCACACCCAGCAAGCGTGCGACGACGAAGGGCCGGTCCAGCGGACCGGGCGCCAAATGCCGCAAAAACGGGATCGAATCTGCCCCCACGGGACCGCGTTTGCCAGAAGCCTCGGATTCACTTAAAGCCGCACGACGCCAGCTATCGAACATCATGACCGAAAACCACAAACCCGTCCTGCGCTTTGCGCCTTCGCCCACCGGAATGTTGCACATTGGCGGTGCCCGCACGGCCCTGTTCAATTGGCTCTATGCCCGTCACACCGGCGGCAAATTCCTGCTGCGCATCGAAGACACCGATCGCGAACGCTCCACCCCCGAGGCCGTCGGCGCCATCCTGAACGGGATGACTTGGTTGGGCCTGAATTGGGATGGTGAGACCGTCTATCAATTCGCCCGCGTCCAGCGTCATCGCGAGGTCGCCGAGCAATTGCTTGCACAAGGCAAGGCCTATCGTTGCTACGCCACGGCGCAGGAACTCGACGAGATGCGGGCGGCGCAGCGCGCAACCGGCAAGCCTATCCGCTATGACGGCCGCTGGCGCGACCGGGATCCCAGCGACGCGCCACCCGGCGCGCCGTTCGTTGTGCGGATCAAGGCGCAGCAGACCGGCGAGACCATCGTCCACGACGTCGTGCAGGGGGATGTCCGTTTCGCCAACGAGCAGCTCGACGACATGGTGCTGCTCAGGAGCGACGGCAACCCGACCTATATGCTTGCGGTCGTCGTCGACGATTACGACATGGGCATCACGCACATCATCCGCGGCGACGACCACCTGAACAACGCGGCGCGGCAGCTGCAGATCATACAGGCGATGGGCTGGCCGGAGCCGATTTACGGACATCTGCCGCTGATCCACGGGCCGGATGGCGCCAAGCTCTCCAAACGCCACGGCGCGCTGGCGGTGGAAGCCTATCGCGACATGGGTTACCTGCCCGAAACCATGCGCAATTATCTGCTGCGGCTTGGCTGGAGCCACGGCAATGACGAGATCATCCCGACGGCGCAGGCCGTCGAATGGTTCAACCTCGAGAGCATCGGCAAGAGCCCTGCCCGGCTGGACTTCAAGAAGCTCGACAATCTCAACGCACATTATATTCGCGCCCTAGACGACACGGCTCTGGCCGATGAGGTCGCTGCCGTGCTGGCGCGCAAGGATCCGCCACAGGCGCTAGCCACCCTGGCCCGGGCGCGACTGATCGCCGCGATGCCAAGTCTGAAGGAGCGTGCAAAAACTTTGATCGAGCTGGCCGACACGGCCGAGTTTTTGTACGCGGACGGTGTCCGTGCGCTGGATGAGGCCGCAAAGAAAGTGCTGACGGATGATGCGCGCCGGCTGAACGGCGAGTTTCTGGCCCTGATTGCGGAAACGCCCTGGCAGGCGACGGCCATCGAGGAAAAGGCACGGTCGTTTGCGGATGCGAAGGGGCTGAAGCTCGGCCAAGTTGCCCAGCCCATCCGGGCAGCTCTGACGGGAAGGACCACCTCCCCGCCGGTTTTCGCAATGTTGGAAGTCCTCGGACGGGAAGAATCTGTCGTCCGAGTCCAAGCTTACAGCGCCTAGATATTAGGCGGCATAGGGTCATGCCTAGGAAATAAGGTGACGAAATCGAATCCTTCACTCTATAATTGTTGCACTGCAAGATAATAAAGGCCGCACGGCCGGAGCCAGGAGACCAAAAATGAGAGAGAGCAAGGCTGCCCCCGCCGGCAAGGCGACACTCACCTATCAGGGTAAGACCCACGAACTCCCCGCCCTCTCCGGCAGCGAGGGTCCGAACGTCATCGACGTTCGCAAGCTCTACGCCGACGCCGACCTGTTCACCTACGACCCGGGCTTCACCTCGACGGCGAGTTGCGAGAGCGACATCACCTTCATCGACGGCGACAAGGGCATCCTGCTCTATCGCGGCTATCCGATCGAGCAACTCGCCGAGCATTCCTCGTTCCTGGAAGTCTGCTACCTGCTGCTCTACGGCGAGCTGCCGGAAAAGAAGCAGCTGAAGGAGTTCGATTACACCATCACGCACCATACGATGGTGCACGAACAGCTGGCGGCATTTTTCCGCGGCTTCCGCCGCGACGCGCACCCAATGGCGGTGATGTGCGGCGTGGTCGGCGCGCTGTCGGCCTTCTATCACGACTCCACCGACATCAACGATCCGCTGCAACGCCAGATCGCCAGTCACCGTCTGGTTGCGAAGATCCCGACGATTGCAGCCATGGCTTTCAAATACCACATCGGCCATCCCTTCGCGTATCCGCTGAACTCGCTCGGCTATACCGAGAATTTTCTGCGCATGTGCTTCTCGGTGCCGGCGGAGGAATACAAGGTCAACCCGGTGTTGGCGAAGGCGCTGGACACCATCTTCATCCTGCACGCCGATCACGAGCAGAACGCCTCCACCTCGACGGTGCGCCTCGCGGGCTCGTCGGGCGCCAATCCCTTCGCCTGCATCGCCGCCGGCATCGCCTGCCTGTGGGGACCGGCGCATGGCGGCGCCAACGAAGCGGCGCTGCGCATGCTGCAGGAGATCGGCACCGTCGATCGCATTCCGGAATATGTCCGCCGCGCCAAGGACAAGAACGATCCGTTCCGCCTGATGGGCTTCGGTCATCGCGTCTACAAGAACTACGATCCGCGCGCCAAGGTGATGCAGAAGCAGTGCCATGCCGTGCTCGACGAACTGGGCCTGCACGAAACGCCGCTGCTGAAAGTGGCGATGGAACTGGAACGCATCGCGCTGCAGGACGAATATTTCGTCGAGAAGAAGCTGTATCCCAACATCGATTTCTATTCGGGCATCACGCTCAGCGCGCTCGGCTTCCCGGTCAGCATGTTCACCGCGCTGTTCGCGCTGGCGCGCACTGTTGGCTGGATCGCCCAGTGGAAGGAAATGCTGGAGGACCCGCACCAGAAGATCGGCCGTCCGCGGCAGATCTACACCGGCGCCAAGCAGCGCGACTACGTTCCGGTCGACAAGCGGTAGCACCGTCACCTTCCTTTCTTGTCTCGTCATGGTTCGAGGCTCCGCTTTGCGGAGCACCTCACCATGACGATCAACAATGGGCATGCGAAAGACTTCCGCAGCGCGCGAGCGCTCGGAGGTTTGCGTCTCCCCTCGCTTTTCCCAAACGAGGGGCGGTGCGGGACGCCACGAGGGGCGTGCGCACGGTACTTCTCTCGTCCGCGCCTTGTGAGCCACGGACACGACTGGGCCAC
>JAGWJY010000007.1 GCA_028865545.1 Alphaproteobacteria bacterium
ATACCGAGCGATCATTGAATTTTAGGGCTTTGAGGTGTACATAGAATGTACACGCGGCCCCGCAAGGGTGTCCGTTTCCCCGCGAGGGGAGTGACTTGCCAAGGGGAGCCCTCAAAAGCTCCCCTTTGGTTTTTCTGGCCGAAAAAGCTCAGAAAATGGACTAACCTCTGATCCTCATCTACGTCAGCCACTTTAGTATACGTCCCTCTATCTCAGAGACATGCAGCGATGGTCTATGAGCGCGCAGCGCCATGTGAGGGCGACGTCCGGCTTGCGTCCAATATGGTCATCGAACGGGCAGTGGGGTAGCGTGTGACCCTGCGTTGGTTCGGAGATCATTCATGCCACGCTTGCTAGCGGCCGCATTGGCGGGGCTCGTATCTCTGGTGCTCTTTGCAGCGGTCTTTGCGGCGGTATCCTGGTTCTTGCGCTCGACGGCCTTTGCCTGGGTGATCAACTATCCTCGGGCGGGGCAAATCATCGCCGTAACAACAAGCGTGATTTGGCCGACTGTGTTTGTTCCGCTGCTGATCCTAAGCCAACGCCACAGAACGCAGGCTGAGCAAGACGAACAAAGCGAATTGATAAAGCCCGCGCCTCGTCTCTGGCTGCGCTGGTTGGAGCGACACGATCACTGAACGGCAATTTTTGGAAGATCGCTTAGAGGGATTGTGAATTAAGTATTGTGTCCCTTTATCTCCGATGCCACGAGAGTGCCAGCGTGGGCGGTATCTCCGTAATTCACCGGCGCGGTCATGGTCCAGCCGAGATGTTCGCGCGCACGGAAGCGAATTTGTTCGTCGCTGTCTGTGGTGGAAACCTCCATATATCGTACGCCAGCTTTGCGTAGAGCTTCTTTTTTTATCGCGTCCCGTGCCGCCGCCGTCCCTTGGTAATGCCCGCTGCCTTGATATTCGACGGCCAGGATCGGCCAACCGCCCTGATCTACAACCAGAATATCAACACGCTTGCTGTTTATCGAGCGATATGCGGCTTTATCCTGTGATCGCAGAATTTCGCCAAGACTGGTTTGTGCGAAAACACGGTAGCCTCTGCACGCTGTTGCCATAGCGTCCTCAATAATCTTGAAGACGCGATACTCATTGGAGCTCATCACGCGCTGCTTCTCGAATGACGACGCCATCACGGCGTTTAGTTGCTGGCTGGCGTCAGTCTGGTCGTGCCGTAGATCCTGCTCAAATCGAGATCGCCGATATTGGCTCCGAGAGGCGCGCGGCCATAGTGCGGGCAGAAGTCCGATTACACGTGCAATAGCTATCAAGCATAGGAATAAAGCGAGCGCGATGATCAGCGTTATCGCCGCGCCGTGAACGTCGGCTCCTAGCTCCAGTCCTGACATCGAGCGCTCGCCAACGGGTTCGCCAAACGAAGCCTATTTCGCGCGTCTTAAGAAACTGTTTGGCAAATATTTCGATATCGCCTGATCTTCTGCGTCATGGCGCTCAATTCGGTGGTCATCGATCCGGCGCGTTCAGATAAGCCGATATTCTTCACCATTGGAAAATCATCGGTGCTGTCGTCGCGTTGTGCTTCGAGATCGCGCGCCGTCAGCGCCCCCTCACCCTAACCCTCTCCCCCGGTGGGGGAGAGGGACTTGTTGTCGCCGCGTTTCAGCGAGCCGCCTTTGCCGAACAGCAGCGGCTTGCGGTTGTCGATCACCTTGCGATTCACGCCCATCCAGCTGATCTCGCCCGAGAAGCGGCCATGCTCGATCTTGGGGCAGCGATCCATGATCACGGTGAGGCCGGCGGCTTCCGCCTTCGCGGCGGCGTCCTCGGCGATCACGCCGAGCTGCATCCAGATCACCTTGAGGCCGAGGCGATCTTTTTCCGCCAGCGCTTCATCGACGATCCCCGGCGCGGCGTCGCTGCTGCGGAAGATGTCGACCATGTCGACGGGGGCGGGCACGTCCTTGAGCGCGGCATAGACCTTGCGGCCCAGGATGTCCTTGCCGGCCATGCCCGGATTGATCGGATGAATGAGGTAGCCCTTGTCGAGCAGATACTTCATGGCGAAGTAGCTGGGCCGCATCTCGTTGCCGCTGGCGCCGACCATGGCGATGGTCTTCACCGAACGCAGGATCGATTTGATGAGATCGTCGGGATAGGTGGGCATCAGTGCTTGTTCTCCTCCTCACCCGCGCTCGCTCCGCTCGCTTGCCCTCTCCCCCGATGGGGGAGAGGGGTGGGGTGAGGGGGCCCTTCCAGCGTCAACAGAATGCCCTCGATGACACCATCCATGTTCGTCAGAACCTCGTCGTTCCAAAAACGCATCACGCAAAAACCTCGCGATCGGAGAAACGCCTCTCGCTGACAGTCATACGATGCCTGCTGCGCGTGCTGGCCGCCGTCAAGTTCCACAATCAGTTTCCGATCTAAGCATACAAAGTCCACGATGTAAGGGCCGACAAGGTATTGCCGCTTGAATTTGAAACCGGCCAGACGGCGATCGCGGACTTACCACCAGAATTTCTTTTCGGCGTCGGTCGGCATATGCCGCATGCTGCGGGCAAAGGCGCGCGGGCGTTTCTTGGCGCTGCGCAATGATGCGGTTATGTGTGTGACCACACGCGCCCCCTCACCCTAGCCCTCTCCCCCGGTGGGGGAGAGGGGATGTTTGCGTTTGTTGAGGAACGCTGCAATTCCTTCTTCCGCTTCCGAATGCAGCATGTTTTCCGTCATGACGCGCGCGGCGTAGTCGTAGGCGTCGGCGAGGCCGCGTTCGAGCTGGCGGTAGAAGGCTTCCTTGCCCAGTTTCACCGTGGCCCGCGGCTTGGACGCGATCTGCGCGGCCAGCACCATGGTTTCCGCTTCCAAGGTTTCGGGCTCCGCCACGCGGTTGACCAGACCGAGGTGCCAGGCCTGCGCCGCCGACACCGCTTCGCCGGTCAGCAGCATCTCCATCGCGTGCTTGCGCGAGAGGTTGCGGGAGAGGGCGACCATCGGCGTCGAGCAGAACAGGCCGATGTTGACGCCCGGCGTGGCGAAGCTGGCGGCGGCGGAGGCGACGGCGAGATCGCAGCTCGCCACCAGCTGGCAGCCCGCCGCCGTGGCGACGCCGTGCACCTGCGCGATCACCGGTTTGGGCAGGCGCACGATCGTCTGCATCAGACGGGCGCATTGCGCGAACAGCGCGGCAAAGGCGGCGGCGCCCTTGTCGGCGGACTGCCGGTGCGCGGTCATCTCCTTCAGGTCATGGCCGGCGCAAAAGGCGGGACCTTCGGCGGCGAGCACGACGACGCGAACAGCGGCGTCGCCGGCCGCGGTATCGAGCGCGGCTTGCAGCGCCGTCATCAGGCCTTCGCTGAGCGCGTTGCGGGCGGTGGGGCGGTTCATCGCCAGGCGAAGGACGGGGCCGCTCTGCGACGACAGGACCAGGGGAGGGGTGTTCATGGCGCGGACTGTAATGCGGCTTGCGCAAGCATGCATCTGTTATGCAATGATGCGGTATTATAATACCGCATGCCGAAAATCGCGTTAAAATGGGGCTTTGCGCTTGACGCCCGCCGCAGCAGCCCCTATACGGCCCGCCGGCTCAAACGGATTTTGCTGTCATGAAAACCTACTCGGCCAAGGCCTCCGAGATCGAGAAGAAATGGGTCCTGATCGACGCCGAAGGATTGGTCGTCGGCCGGCTCGCCTCGATTATCGCACTGCGCCTGCGCGGCAAGCACAAGGCGACGTACACGCCCCATATGGATTGCGGCGACAACGTCATCGTCATCAATGCCGCCAAGGCGCTGCTGACCGGCCAGAAGCTGAAGAAGAAGATCTACTACCACCACACCGGCTATATCGGCGGCATCAAGGAACGGACCGCCGGCCAGATCATGCGCGGCAAGTTCCCCGAGCGGGTCGTGGAAAAGGCCGTGGAACGCATGCTGCCGCGCGGGCCGCTCGGCCGCCGCCAGCTTTCCAATCTGCGGGTCTATCCGGGGGCGGAACATCCCCATGAGGCGCAGCAGCCCGAAACGGTGGATGTGGCGAAGATGAATCCCAAGAATACCAACTATCACAAGACGAAGGCGGCTTGATATGGCGGAAGACGTAAAGAGCTTCGGCGATCTGAAATCGACGCTGATCAAGGCAAAACCGCAGGGGCAGGCCGCCCAGGCGGTGGATCCGGGCGCTTCCAAGCGCGATGCCAAGGGCAGGGCTTATGCCACCGGCCGGCGCAAGAACGCGGTGGCGCGCGTCTGGATCAAGCCGGGCAAGGGCGTGATCACCATCAACGGCAAAGAAGAGAAGCTGTATTTCGCGCGTCCGGTGCTGCGCATGATCGTGCGCCAGCCGCTGATCGCGGCGGCCCGCGACGGACAGTTCGACGTCATCGTCACGGTGTCCGGCGGCGGTCTTTCCGGCCAGGCCGGCGCGGTGCGTCACGGCATCAGCCGCGCCCTCGTGAATTACGAGCCGGCGCTGCGCGCGGTGCTCAAGCCGGGCGGTTTCCTGACCCGCGATCCGCGCGCCGTCGAGCGCAAGAAGTACGGCCGTCCCAAGGCGCGCCGCAGCTTCCAGTTCAGCAAGCGCTGATCGAACACATTATTATCTTGTCGGCGAAGCGGCGGCTCATCATGCGATGGGCCGCCGTTGTCTTATGTCCGCGGCGCGCGAGCCGGTTAACGCGGCGCCGCGCTGCAAACGCGGCAAATTGCCCGCCCGCCGGTCCGGCGATTGGTCTGCCGCGGCCGCTCAACTATAACTGGTGAAGTGCATTCCGGCCGGCGCGGGCCGGTCCGGCATGGCGGAAGATGGTCGAGGCCATGCAAGGCGCAATGGGGGCTGGACATGGCTGAGACAGACGTCGAACGGCAGCGCACGGCGCATTACGCCGTTCTCGAACGCCAGATACCGGAATTTGTCGGGCGGCTGACCTGGTCGCGTGCGCAAATCGAGGCGCATAAGACGCAGGCGTTTCGCGAGCTGTTGCGGTTCGTCCAGACACGCTCTCCCTGGCATTCGCGCCGTCTGGCGCATCTCGATCCGGCCGTCGCGACGCCGGCCGACATCGTTCACATCCCAACCATGAACAAGCGCGAACTGATGGCGAACTGGGACGAGATCGTCACGGTTCCCGGAGCCAGCCGTCACGAGGCGGAGCAGGCGCTGCGGGCGATGACGGATCAGTTCTACATCTGGGGCGACAACGTGCTCATCGCGTCCGGCGGCACCGGCGGGCAGCCGGGCCTGTTTCTTTACGACTGGCAAGCGTCGGTGGCCATGTGGGCCGGGACGGCAAGAGGTTTCCTGCCGTCACTGGCCAAGCTCGCCGCGCACGGCGTCGAAGTGCCGGGCGGCGTTCGCATTGCGTCCATTGCCGCCGAAAGATCGGCGCACGGCTCTTATGTCATGGGACGGATATTTTCCAATCCCCGCATTCCGACGCGCAGCTTTTCCGCCTGGCGATCGATCGACGATCTCATTCCCGAACTGAACGCGATGCAGCCGCACTTTCTCGGTTCCTATCCCAGCCTCATTTCGGCGCTGTCCGCGGCGACGAAGGCGGGCAAGCTCAACATCGCGCCGCGCGTCATCTATTTCGGCGCCGAACATCTTCCGGACGCCAGCCGCCAGCTGGCGCGCGAGACCTGGCCGGAGACCGATATTCTGACGTGCTGGGGGACGAGCGAAGGCGGCGGCACCTTTCCATGCCCCTGCGGCGACGGATTTCATGTCTGCGAGGACCTCGTCATCATCGAGCCGGTGGACGCCGCCGGTAACCCGGTGGCGCCGGGCCAGAGATCGGCGGGCATCTACATCACCAATCTCTTCAACAAGGCACTGCCGATCATCCGCTATTTCATCGACGACATTTTCGAGATGGACGACAAGCCCTGCGTCTGCGGCTCGTCGTACCAGAAGGTCCGCCAGGTCCATGGCCGCAGCCTCGACATGTTCCGGTACGGCGCCATCACCGTGCATCCCGCAGCATTGGAACTTGCGGTGCTGGAGCAGCCCTGCATTCTGGAATACCAGATCCGTCAGACGCGGCGCGGCGCGCATCTCGTCTATCGCAGCGGCGGCAATGTCGATTCCGGCCGATTGTCGGCGAAGATGCGGCAGGCGCTCTTAAGCTACGGCGTGCAAGAGCCGGAAATCACCATCGAGAAAATTCCGCAGTTGGAACGCACGGCGGCCGGCAAGCTGAAACATTACCTTCCCATGACGCATTAAGCGGCGGCGAGTGTCGAAATATCGGCAGCGTACCGGCGCTGTGCACGTGGAACGCCCGTCGTTTGGGTATATCGCGGGCAATTGTGTGCACGGATTTGATCAAGCGCTTATCGAACTGCGCACGAAGTAGGCACATAAAAAATAGGTGCATCTGCCGTTGCCAATTACGCTGCGGTGCGACAATATGTGTCGTTGCGGAAGGGGTTTTAAAACTGCTCCTTAGAAGCTTGATAAAGAAGGGGAATTCGCAGGCAGCGGCAACTTAAGAGAATCGCCTTGAGTCGGCGTAGTCATCTTGAGTGTTGCCAAGTCTTCGATCCTCTTACCCGCTTTGTCGTCGAATACCCGTCCGCGTGGTCGGTGCCTTCGGCAAAGTAGAGGCAATAAAAACAAATCCAGGGACTACGCCTAAGGTTCAGGGCCAGGGTCTAACACTGGCTGAAGAGTAACTTTTTGTGTTGATTTCAAGAAAGTCTACGAGTCTATCCGAAGATACACTTCTCAGAGATCTGTCTGAGGTTCCCAAGCGGCCGATTGGCTTGCTGCGTCGCACAAGCCGCTGGATGGCCCGCGCCGGCGCGGTGGTGGCGACGGCGCCCCTGCTCGGGGGCTGCCAGATGGTCCTCATGGATCCGAAGGGCCCCATCGGCGCCCAAGAAAAGTCGATCATCCTGCTGGCGACCGGGCTGATGCTCATCGTCGTCGTGCCGGTGATCGTGATGACGATCGCGTTCGCCTGGCGTTATCGCGCTTCCAACACATCGGCGACCTACGCGCCGGAGTGGCACCATTCGAACAAGATCGAAGCCGTGGTGTGGGCGATCCCGTGCCTGATCGTCATGGCGCTCGGCAGCGTCACCTGGGCCTCGTCGCACAAGCTTGATCCCTGGCAGCCGCTGGCGTCGCCGATGAAGCCCATCGAGGTCGAGGTCGTCTCGCTCGATTGGAAGTGGCTGTTCATCTATCCGCAATATCACATCGCGAGCGTCAACCAGCTGGCGATGCCGGTCGGCCGGCCGGTGCATTTCCGGCTGACCTCGGCGACGGTGATGAACTCCTTCTTCATCCCGCAACTCGGCAGCCAGATTTACACCATGACCGGCATGGAAACGCAGCTGAACCTGCGCGCCGATCATGCCGGCGTCTATCAAGGCATTTCGGCGAATTACAGCGGCAAGGGCTTCGCCGACATGAAGTTCAAGACGCTGGCGCTCAGCAAAGCCGGGTTCAATGCCTGGATCGCGAAGGCGAGCGCCTCAAAGGCGACGCTGGATGTGGCGTCCTACAAGACCTTGGACGCACCCGGCGTCGCGGCGACCGCGTATTACGGCACCGTCGATCCCGCGCTCTACGGCAAAATCCTAAACCGCTGCGTCGATGCGGTGCCGTGCCATGACGCCAAGCATGTCGCGATGAACCATTCCGCGGAGCCGGACATGGCGATGCGCATGCCGTCCCCGTCCTCCATCACGAAGCACAAGAGTTAGCGCCGATGTCTGCTGTCCCTGAGAGTTTCCTGTTCGGCAAGCTGACGCTTGATGCCGTGCCCTGGCACGAGCCGATCATCATGACCGCGGTGGCGGGCATGGTGCTGGCGGCCGTCACCGTTCTCGGCCTCGTCACCTATTTCCGTTTGTGGAAGACGCTGTGGAACGAATGGTTGACCACGGTCGATCACAAGCGGATCGGCGTGATGTACATCATCCTGGCGATGGTGATGTTGCTGCGCGGCTTCGCCGACGCGCTGATGATGCGCACGCAGCAGGCACTGGCCTCCACGGGCGGGCCGGGATATCTGCCGCCGCAGCATTTCGACCAGATCTTCACCGCCCACGGCGTCATCATGATCTTCTTCATGGCGATGCCCTTCGTGGTCGGCCTGATGAACATCGTCATGCCGCTGCAGATCGGCGCGCGCGATGTGGCTTTTCCCTATCTCAATTCGGTCAGCTTCTGGCTGACTGTGGCGGGCGCCGTGCTGGTCAACATCTCGCTGGCGGTGGGCGAGTTCGCCCATACCGGCTGGCTCGCCTATCCGCCGCTGTCCGAACTGCATTATTCGAGCGGCGTCGGTGTCGACTATTATATATGGGCGCTGCAGATATCGGGCCTCGGCACCCTGCTGTCCGGCGTCAATCTGATCACCACCATCCTCACCATGCGCGCGCCCGGCATGACGATGATGCGCATGCCGATTTTCACCTGGACCACGCTGTGCGCCAACATGCTGATCGTGGCGGCGTTCCCGATCCTGACGGTGACGCTGGCGATGCTGGGCCTCGACCGCTATCTGGGGATGCACTTCTTCACCAACAGCGATGGCGGCAACGCCATGATGTACGTCAACCTCATCTGGGCGTGGGGGCATCCCGAGGTCTACATCCTGATCCTGCCGGCCTTCGGCATCTATTCCGAAGTCATCTCCACATTCTCGTCGAAGCGGCTGTTCGGCTACACCTCGATGGTCTACGCCACCGTGTGCATCACGGTGCTGTCCTTCGTCGTCTGGCTGCACCACTTCTTCACCATGGGCTCGGGCGCCAATGTGAATGCCTTCTTCGGCATCACCACCATGGTGATCTCGATCCCGACCGGCGTGAAGATCTTCAACTGGCTGTTCACGATGTACCGCGGCCGCGTGCGGCTCGAAGTGCCCGTGCTGTGGACACTGGGCTTCATCGTCACCTTCGTGATCGGCGGCATGACCGGCGTGCTGATGGCGGTGCCGCCGGCCGATTTCGTGCTGCACAATTCGCTGTTCCTGATCGCGCATTTCCACAACGCGATCATCGGCGGCGTGGTGTTCGGCTGCATGGCGGGGCTGAACTACTGGTTCCCCAAAGCCTTCGGCTTCAAGCTCGATCCGCGGCTGGGCAAGGTATCGTTCTGGTGCTGGCTGGTCGGCTTCTACATCGCCTTCATGCCGCTCTATGCGCTCGGCCTGATGGGCATGACGCGGCGGCTCGACCACGTCAACAATCCGGTCTGGCATGTCTATCTTGTCGTGGCGATGGTCGGCGCCGTGCTGATCTTCTGCGGCATCATCGCCCAGATCGCGCAGATCGTCGTGAGCATCATCAATCGCGACCAGCTGCGCGATGTCACCGGCGATCCGTGGGACGGGCGCACGCTGGAATGGGCGACCTCATCGCCGCCGCCTTTCTATAATTTCGCACGCATTCCGCATGTCGAGAGCGTCGACGCCTTCTGGGAGATGAAGCGGGCGGGCAGGGCGTCCGCGCCGCTGCCGAGCTATCAACGCATCCATATGCCGCGGAACACCGGTACCGGCGTCATCCTCGGCGGCCTGAGCGTGGTGCTTGGCTTCGCACTCGTCTGGCACATCTGGTGGCTCGCAGCGCTTGGTTTCACCGCCATGGTCGCGCTCGCCATCATCCACAGCTTCGATGAAGACCGCGATTACTACGTGCCGCCGAGTGAAGTGGCACGCATCGAAGGAAGCTATTTCGAACAACTGACTGCGGAGAACCAGAATGAACGTCCATCCCTCGCCGCTTGAAGCCCAGTTCGCTTTCGACGCCGTCGGCGCCGAAAGCCATGACGTTGCTCACCACGCGTCGAGCACGGCGCCGCTCGGGTTCTGGATCTACCTGATGAGCGACTGCATCCTGTTCGCCTCGATCTTCGCGGGCTTCGCGGTTCTGCGGGGCAATTTCGCAGGCGGCCCGACCGGACTGGACCTCTTCAACCTGCCTTATGTCGCGGTCGAAACAGCATGCCTGCTGGTCTCGAGCCTGACTTACGGCCTCGCCATGATCGCCATGGAGCGGAACGACCGGCGTCAGGTGTTCGCCTGGATGGGCGTGACCTTCTTTCTCGGCCTGTGCTTCCTGGGCATGGAAATCCACGAGTTCAGCGAACTGGTCGCGCGCGGCGCCGGGCCGGACCGTTCGGCCTTCCTCTCGGCCTTCTTCACGCTGGTGGCCACCCATGGGCTGCACGTCACCGCCGGCCTGATCTGGATGGGCACGATGTTCGTCCATCTGTGGCGCCGCGGGTTGAGCGCCGGCAACCGCACGGGCCTGATCTGCCTCAGCCTGTTCTGGCACTTCCTCGACATCATCTGGATCGGGGTCTTCAGCATCGTCTATTTGATGGGAGTTGGCTGATGAACGTAGAGGCTCCCGGTTCTCGCAGCGCCCGCGCGCGTATCAGCGGCGCGGCGATTCATCCCGGTCATGGCCATCACGGCGAGGCGAGCCATGGCAGCGTCAGGTCCTACCTGACGGGCTTTGCGCTGTCCGTGGTGCTGACGGCCATTCCCTTCGTCCTGGTCATGACGCACGCCTTGCCGGCGCAGAGCGTTGTGCCGACGATCATCGGACTAGGGCTCGTCCAGATCATCGTGCATCTCATCTACTTCCTGCACATGAACGGGTCGTCCAGCCAGGTGTGGAACAACGCGGCCTTCGTGTTCACGCTGGTGGTTGTCGGAATACTCGTCTGCGGCTCGCTGTGGATCATGTATCACCTTAACGTGAACATGATGCCGGGGATGATGCCGGGCGGGCAGTAAGTCCGCCGCGTCTGACACGCCGAAAACGCCGCCGGCAAGTCATTGGCTTGCCGGCTGTCGTCAACCGATGTCGCGCTCCGCGCCGGCAAAACCCGCGAAGGGGTTCACCAGCGGCTTTCCCTTGTAATCCCGTTCCAGTTCATCAGGCGACAAGAAGTCGTCGCGGAACCAGGGAAATCTTTTCGGAGAGAAGGCGCCTATCAGCCAATCCACCAGCCGGCGTACCCTAGGAATGCGCGCAGCTCCGGCGTGATAGGTCATCCAGATATCGATCGGCACATGGAGGCCGAGGTCGACGGGGACGATCGGCGCGCCGATCGCGTGGACGTAAGTCGGCAGCATGCCGATGCCGGCTCCCTTCACGATCGACCAGTAGTGGGCGCTGCTTACATTGGTGCGCAGGGTGACGAACCCTTCCGGCCGTACGCCGGGGAACACGCGATTGTACAACTGCTCCCAGAGCGCCTGTTCGTCGGACTGCACGACGATGCGGTGGTTGCCGTATTCGGCGATGTCGTTCGGCACGCCATAGGTGTCGAGATACGACTGCGAGGCGAACGGGATAAGGTGCAGACGCCCTAGTTTTACAACCCGCAGTTCCTTGGCGGTCGGGCGCGTCAGCTGCACCGAGATGTCGGCTTCAAGCCGGAGCACGTCGGCTGAGTGCATCGCACAATTCACGTCGAGCAGAAGTTTGGGGTTGGCCCGCTGGAATTCCACAAGGTGGGGCGCAATCCAGAACGTGCCTAATCCTTCCGTCACCGCAAGGCGCACTTCGCCGGCGATCGATCGGTCGGTCATATCTCGCGCTTGCACAAGCGCGAAAGCGGCCTGCTCCATCTGATTGACCGCGGCAAAAATCTTGTCGCCTTCGCCGGTCAAGCGAATGCCGTCAACATGACGGGTGATCAGCGTCATCCCAAGCGCGTGTTCGAACTCACCAATTCGGCGCCGCAGCGCATTGACCGACAGGCCAATGTGGTCAGCGGTCGCGCGGAAACTGCCCCGGCGGACCAGCTCCAGGAACAGGTGGGCGCTTTCCCAATCAAGCAGCGCCTTCGAGTGAGCCTTAACGACATGTTCACTACGAAGAACACGGCGTTCACCTGGTGTCTGCATACGGGACAACTCTCCCTTCGGTAGCATCATACACTAATTATGGATGGGGTAAAAAAAAGATGACGGAACATTCGCTTGCACTGTTGCGCACGTCCCAGACGGGATCAGCCGCGGACGGTAAAAAGGGCCATCCGCTCGAGCAGATAGATGCCAGCCGGCTGGCGCGAAGGCTGACGATTTTTCGCCCGGATGCGGCGACAATCGACCGCCTGATCCCCGAGGCCGATGCAAGGATTGGAGGTCTCGCGAAGACGTCCGTCGTTCGCCGCGTCGTGGCCGATAATCCGGATTCAATGTGGGCCTTTGCCCGGAAGGCGACCTTCGATCCGGCCAATCCGAAAGGCGAGGGCTTCATCGCGCTGCTTTTGTTGAACAAGGAGGGCCTTAAACATCTTGCGGCGCGAACGCTCGACGCCAGCAACCCCGATCCGGCGTTCCTGGTCAAACCCGGCGAACGTCCTGCCGCTGCCTATGCATGGGCGACCTATGCGCCGGGCACGCTCGCACCGGCCGTGGCGTTGGTGTTGGAGAGAATGTCGTCGCCGCCCTATGACAATGTCCCGCTCTTCACCCGGACGACGACAAGCGACGGACTGCGCTTCACGGAGGCGCTCGGCTTCAGGAAGGGTGCGAAGATCGACGGCGTCGAGGCGCCGCATCTGTATGTCTACGAGCGGGCCAAGCCCAAGGTGAGCAATGCTCCGCTGTATGACAGCTATCGCGGCGGCACCGCCGATCGCCGCGCGCTGTCCGTCACGGTTGCCAGGGAGTTTAATGACTGGCTGCGCGTCGCCGCAATTCGCAGCGCCGTTTACATCGGCGAGCAGGAATGCCCCTACGAAGAAGAATTTGACGGCAACGACTTCACGGCCGTTCACCTGCTCGGCTATGTCGGCAACGAGTCTGCCGGCTGCATCCGCATCCGTCATTTCGCGGATTTCGCGAAAATCGAGCGCCTGGCCGTGCGCAAGGAATTCCGCAATACCCGTCTCTCTTTTCAGTTGGTGAAGGCGGCGATCGAATTTTGCCGCGCCAAGGGATATCGGCGCATTTACGGTCACGCGCAGCGCCGTTTGATGCATTTCTGGAGCAGGTTCGGATTCGTGCCGCTGCCCGGTGGCAAGGAATTCGTCTTCTCTGACTTCGATTATGTCGAGATCGTTGTCGAACTCGAGGCGCATCCCGATCCGGTCAGGATTGGCAGCGATCCGTACGTCGTCATCCGGCCGGAGGGGCGCTGGCACGAGCCTGGAATTTTGGAGAAATCAGCAGAACGGCCGGTGTCTCGTCCCTCAGTCCAGGTGACAGCACCGTGAACGTGGTGCTGGACTTTCGTCGACGTTACGAGCAGCGCTTCGCACCGCCGCTTGTGTTCGTCGATCTGCAAGAAGAGCTGCCGGGCTCAACTGGAATTCTGGAGGATGAGCGGGCGGCCGCGGCGATCGGGAATTGCCGCAAGCTCCTCGCCCACGCCAGAGCAAACGGATGGCCCGTGGCGTTCGTCCGCAAAGTTCGACCATGGCGGAGCGGTAACCTTACCGGGGTGCCACGTTGGATCAGCGGCTTTGAACCACGGCGCGCCGATATGCTGTTCGACCGGGACACGTCGTCTTGTTACGCCAGCACGGAGTTCGCCGACGCCATGGACGCCGCCGGAGGCGCGTTCGTGGTTGCGGGCGTGTCCAGCGACGACGCATGTCTGTCGACCTTCGTCGACGCGGCGCGGTACGGTCATCAGGTCGGACTGATCAGCGATGCGCTGGTGAGCCAGCCTTTGCCGGGATTCGATCCTGAAGAGAGTCACCGCGCGATTATCGCCCTTGCCAGCCGGCACGCGGCCGTTGTGACGGCGGAAGGCTGGATCGAAGCGGCCGTAGATACCCGCAGCGCGAAGGAGGTATTTCGTGCCGCCGCCGCGCCACGATGAGATTGAGGAGGTGGCGGCCAATCTGGAACGTCAATTCCAGAAACTTGACGACATGGGCCTCGCGTTTTCGGCGGCGCTCGTGAAGGTCGCGCATCTCGACCTACAGATGCGTGTCCACGGGATTTCCGGCGAGGAAATCGATATCCGGAGCTTTGCGCTCAAGGCTCTTGAGCTGGCCGACGGGACAGGGGACGCAGGTGAAGCGGCCGCGTCCGAAGATCGCGCGCCGCCACTTAAGCCGGACAACGGCTAGTGTGACTTAAAATGGCACGCCGCGGCGCGGGGACTTGTGCGCAGTGCGGGGCCTTCGGCCATGCATCGTGTCGCTTGGCCGCGTTCTGGAGATGTATAAATAGTATCAATGAATTACATTCAGGCTGCTGACAAATTCCGGCCTATCTCGACGACCCAGAACGAGGCCGTGCGCCAGCATCTGGCGGCAGTTTCTTTACGCTGTGTTCACCATCAGCCAATTCCTACGGGCCAACTGTTTTTTCATCTAATGGCAGCACTCTGGTGGCGTCCGGAAAAGTCCGTGATCGGAGCCGTCATTGTCGGGAAGTCGAGCAAGCAAGAAGGCTGCGGCGAAGGCGCGCTGGTGTCGTCCACGCGAGCGTGAAGCTACGCGGCTTGCAATCCTCGACGCCACCCAACGGCTCATCGCGTTGCACGGACTGGACGTACTGACTCTCAGCGCCATAGCGGATGAAGCCGGTCTCGCGCGCGCGACGCTGTACGGGTACTTCTCGAGCAAGCGTCAACTTCTGGCGCAGTTAAACGGCGAAGAGGTTCCGGAACCGCCGGCGGACGAAGCGCCGGATGAAGCGCCGCAGATAGAAGAGGCCGCGGAGCCGTCAGCCCTGGTCGGCGAACAGGCAGCTGCCGACGCGCAGCAGGTCGCGGAGACCACCGAGTCGTCGCCTTTGTGCGACGAACAAGCACCGGATGAAGGCAGTCGCGCCGAGGCGTTCTTGGAACAGCCTGAAGCGGCCGATGAACTGCAGCCAAATCAGACGGCGTATGCCGAAGATGCGATCGACGCGCCGGTGGAAGAGATGCCGGTCGACACTGAGACGGCGATGTCGAACGACAAACAGGCGCACTCCAGCGTCGCCGAACCTTCGCCGGCATTTGCAGAGGAAACACCGACCGTAGAAACGTTGGCCGCAGATCCGGTTGTATCAGGGGCCGATCACCAGGCGGACGAGCCGGCCAACGAAACGGCCGATACAACGGTTGAAGGTGCCGCCGACTACGCAGCGGTCATGCGCCTGCAGGCCGAGGAACTCGACAGGCTCACAAAGCGGATCATCATTCCCAAATCGATGGCGCGGGACGGAACGGACGTCGTCATCACGCGTCTCGAGGCCCGCCTTCGCATTCTCGAAAAGTCCGTGACGGACGTTGATGCGCGCCGAGGACAAGAGGCCAGAGATCTGGCGGGCCGCCTCGATACCGCGATGGCCGCGATACAGCAGCTTCAAAAACAGCTGGAGACCGCCAACGGCCGGCATCAGCAGTCCCTCGCGGAGTTGCGGCTGGATGTTCATAACCTGGCGCATACCGGCGGCACCGCCACGGTCGCTCCGCCTGTTTTTTGCGCCGAACCATCGTTCGATCTGATCGAACCGGTTGCCGCCGACGTCGACGCGGCAGAACCGGCAGCCGAGGTCGCGGCGCCGTCTCCGGAGGCGGAGCAGCCGTCGGGTGAGCCTGCGCAAAGGCCTTATCTGTCTTCGGCACGACGCGCCGCCATTGAGGCGGCGCGGCAGGTAGAGACGCGGACCGATGCCGGCATTGGCTCTTCGGTTGGCCGGTGGCGCTGGTTACTGGGCATTTTTATCTTGATCGCCGCAGCCATGGGCGCCGTCATCGGGACGCGTCCCCATGCGGCAGCGCACGACGGAAGCGCAGTCCGGGAAAGCAGGCAATCGATCGCGGAACTGGACAAGGCGCACGGTCCGGTCTCCGCTTTCGAACGTCTCGCGGCTTTGGCGGCACGTGGAAATACGTCGGCGCAACTCGTGCTCGGGCAGAAACTGCTCAATGGCACGGGCATGGCCATGAACATCGAAAAGGCAGCCGTCTGGCTGGAGCGCGCCGCCGAAGGCGGACAGCCGATCGCGCAGGAAAGCCTCGGCGTGCTTTATCAAACCGGCACCGGCGTTGCGGCGAACATGTCGAAGGCCATGCAGTGGTATGACGCATCCGCTCAGCAGGGCAACGTCAAGGCGATGGCCAATCTGGCCAAGGCTTATGCCGGGGGCTCGGCCCAGGGCGCCGACTTCACGAAGGCGGCGAAATGGTTCACACGCGCGGCCGAGCTGGGTGACGTCGATTCCCAGTTTGATCTCGCCGTGTTGTTCGAGCGCGGCGAGGGCGTTACGCGCAGCCTGGCAGACGCCTACAAATGGTATTCCATCGCCGCCGGGCAGGGCGACCGCGATGCAGCCGCCCAGGCCGCCCTTCTCGCAGCACAGCTTGCGCCGCAAGAGCTTGCGGCCGCGAAAAAGGCGGCGGCGGGCTTCAAGCCCGAGCCCGTCGACAAGCGCGCCAACGATGTACCGTCCATAACCATGCGCAGCGCCGAACGCGGCTAATTCGGCGCACCGGCAAGGGCGGCCGATCCCACGCGACAATGCCATTTTGCAGCACGGCCATGCGCAAATCGTTGCGCCTTCCCCAATAATCATCGGCGAAATAAAAGTGAGAATGCCGTAGAAGGCTTGTCTGTGCGGACGAGCTTTGGCAGAGGACCGTTCCGGTCAACGGACGGTGGATGAGGTGACTGCAAAGATTTTCATTGATGGGGCGGCCGGTACGACCGGTCTGGAAATCCGCGAGCGGCTGGTGGAGCGCAGCGACCTATCGCTGCAGCACTTGCCCGATGCCGAACGCAAGGACCCTCGGGCGCGCGCCAAGGCGCTGAACGAGGCAGATGTCGTCATTCTCTGCCTTCCGGACGATGCGGCTCGAGAAGCCGTGTCGCTGATCGAAAATCCGAACGTGCGGGTTATCGATGCTTCCACGGCGCATCGTGTCGCGCCCGAGTGGGCTTATGGCTTCCCCGAGATGGAGCCTGGCCAGCGTGAGAAGATCGCTTCGGCCAAGCGGGTTGCCAATCCGGGCTGTTATGCGACCGGTTTCCTGGCACTGGTACGACCGCTGATGCGAGCCGGGATTATTCCTGTCGACTTTCCGCTGACGGTCAATGCGGTGTCCGGCTATTCCGGCGGCGGCAAGTCCATGATCGAGGAATTCGAAAAGAAGGATTCACCGGCCTACACGGAGACCGTCGTGCGCACCTACGCGCTGACGCTGTCGCATAAACACCTGCCCGAAATGCAGATGCACGCAAAGCTAGCCCATCCGCCGGTGTTTGCGCCAAGCGTCGGGCGTTTCTATCGCGGCATGCTGGTGGAAGTGCCGTTGCAGCTTTGGGCCTTGCCGGGCAAGCCGACCACAATCGCGGTCCACGACATTCTGTTCGCGGGGTATCGCGGCGAAAAACTGGTTGAAGTCGGACAGTTGGAAGGCGGGGATCCCCGCAAGACGCTCGATGCGGAGATGTTGAAGTTCACGAACGGCATGAAGCTGTTCGTCTATGGCAACGACAAATACGGCCAGGTTCGCTTGATCGCTTTGCTCGACAATCTTGGAAAAGGCGCCGGCGGCGCGGCGGTGCAGAACCTGAACATCATGCTTGGCTTGCCCGAGACGACGGGACTGGTCTGAGGTGTATCGTCCAAAAGCCTATGCGGTCGACGATGTGGAGGCGCTGCACGCGTTCATCCGTGGCCGTCCGTTCGCGACCATCGGCGTCGTGGTCGAGAGCCGGGTCGTGCTGGCCTATGCCCCCGTGGTACTGGATGCGAGCGGCGCTTTGGGCGCGGTGCGTTTCCATCTCGCCAAAAGCAATCCCGTCGCAGCCATTGCCGACGGTACGCCGATGCAGATTTCCTTTACCGGCCCCGATGCCTATGTCTCTCCCGACTGGTATGTGAGCCAAGGCCTGGTGCCGACCTGGAACTATATGGCGGTGGAGGGCGAAGGCTGGGTGCGCGCGCTTCCGGAGGCGGATTTGCGGGCCTTGCTGGTCGATCTGTCTGCCGCACAGGAAAAGCAGCTATTGCCGAAGAAGCCCTGGACTGTCGATAAATTGTCCGCCGACCGTCTCGCGGCGCTCACCAATGCGGTCGTGGGCTTTTCGGTGGTGTTCGAGAAGCTCGAAGGCAAGTTCAAGGTGTCGCAGGACAAGTCGCAAGAAGATCGGTCTGGCGCCATCGCGGGCTTGGAAGCCCGCGGCGATCCGGCAAGCCTATCCGTGGCCGCCGCGATGCGGAAATGGGGACGTTGATGACAAGATATGGCGCTCTTTTCGCCGTGGTGTTTTGCGCACTCTGCACGCCGCCCGCCGCCCAGGCGTCGGACTATGTTCCACCGGTAGGCGACGGATGGGCCACGCGCGCCCCCGGCAAGGAAGGTTTCGATCCGGTCAAATTGAAAGCGGCCGTCGACTTCGCGGTGACGCATGAAACCAAACTTACGCCCGATCTTGACGGCGTAATCGACCAACGCGACCAGCGCATCACCATCCCCCTGCAATTCGCGCACGAACCGTTCTCAGATCCCATCGGGCCGTTGACGCCGCACGCGCCGGCGAACGGCATCATTATTCGGCATGGCTACATTGTGGCTGAGTGGGGCGATACGCATGCCGTCGACATGACGCATTCGGCGACGAAGACGTTTCTGTCGTCTGTGGCCGGCGTGGCGTTCGACCGCCATCTGATCCGCAGCGTGAATGATCGCGTGATCGATTACGTGCAGCCGACGCCAGATTTCATGCTGCCGCACAACCAGCCCATCACCTGGGATGAGATGCTGCGCCAGACCAGCGGCTGGGTAGGTACAATGTGGGGCAAGCCCTGGTGGGCCGACCGGCCGGGCAAAAATCCCTGGGACGAATTGGCCGCCGGGCCGCCGCCGGTCGGAACGCAATGGAAGTACTCGGACGTGCGCGTGAATGCGCTGGCCGATGCACTCACTTATCTCTGGAAGCGACCGCTCCCTGCCGTGCTCAAACAATATGTCATGGATCCAATCGGCGCTTCCGACACGTGGCATTGGGAAGGCTATTACAATTCCTGGGTTACGATCGAGGGCCAGCGCATCCAGGTGGTTCCGGGGGGCGGGCATTGGGGCGGCGGCATGTTCATCTCGGCGCGCGATCTGGCGCGGATGGGGCTGCTCGGACTCAACGACGGGCGTTGGGGCGACAGACAAATCCTCTCCGGGCAATGGGTAAAAATGGCACGGACGCCGACCGGCCCCAATCCCGGATACGGTTACATGAACTGGTTCCTGAATACGGACCAGAAGCTGTTTCCCGCCGCGCGCGCGGATTCAGTCGCCTTTATCGGCAACGGCGACAACATCATCTTCATCGACTACCAGCACGACGTGGTCGCCGTGGTACGCTGGATCGACGACAAGCAGAAAGCGGAATTCGTGCAGCTGCTGGAAGCGGCGATTACGAGGCCTTGACCCGTACATAGGTGCCAGGCGCGTCGCCGAGCACCTTCAGCTTGCCGTCGCCGGGCTTGCGGGCGGGGATTTTCGATCCTGAGAGCTTCGACAGCCAAGCGTCCCAGTCGGGCCACCAGGAACCGGGATGTTCCTTGGCGCC
This sequence comes from Alphaproteobacteria bacterium, assembly GCA_028865545.1. Classification (GTDB taxonomy): domain Bacteria; phylum Pseudomonadota; class Alphaproteobacteria; order Micropepsales; family Micropepsaceae; genus Rhizomicrobium. The sequence continues at coordinate 19,467 of JAGWJY010000007.1, forward strand.
CGCCTGCCACTCTTCGACCGTCGGCGGCAGTTTGTCGTTCGTCCAGTAATTGTATTTGCCGCCTGCCGGAGGATTGATGACGCCGGCGATATGTCCCGAGCCCGCGATGATGTAACGAACCGGCCCCTTGAACAGCTTGGTGGCTTTGTAGACGGAGACGAACGGCGCGATGTGATCTTCCCGGGCCGATTGCAGGTAGACCGGAATCTTGACCTTGGTCAGATCGAGCTGCACGTCGCCGAATTTCATCTTGCCGAGCGCCAGCGCGTTGTCGCGGTAGCACTTGCCCAAATATTCCAGATGCATTTTTTCCGGCATGCGCGTGGTGTCGGAATTCCAGTACAAGAGGTCGAACGGGGCCGGCGTCTTGCCGAGCAGATAGTTGCTGACGACGAACGACCAGATCAGGTCGTTGGCGCGCAGCATGTTGAAGGTGGTCGCCATCTTGCGGCCTTCCAGCACGCCGCCGTCGGCGTCCATCTGTTCCTTAAGGGCGTTGAGCTGGGCGTCGTCGATGAAAATCTTGAGATCGCCGGCTTCGCTGAAATCGACCTGCGCCGCCCAGAATGTGGCGGAGTGGATGCGGTCGTCGCCCGTCTTGGCCATATAAGAGAGTGTGGCGCCGAGCAGCGTGCCGCCAATGCAATATCCGACCACGTTGGGATCGCGCACGCCGGTCGCCTGTTCGACGGCGTCGAGCGCCTTGAAGATGCCTTCGCGCATGTAGTCTTCGAACGACTTCTGCGCCAGCTTGCGATCGGGATTGACCCAGGACACGACGAACACCGTGTATCCCTGGCCGACCAGCCATTTGATGAACGAATTTTCCGGCCGCAGATCGAGGATGTAGAATTTGTTGATCCACGGCGGGAAGATCAGCAGCGGCCGTTCATGCACTTCGGCGGTGGTCGGCGTGAACTGCAGCAGTTCGAACAATTCGCTGCGATAGACCACTTTGCCGGGCGTCAGCGCGATGTTCTCGCCGACCACGAAAGCATCGGCGCTCTGGCGGATCGCCAATTGCCCCTGGCCGCGCTCCAGATCGGCGAGCAGATTGTCGAGACCGCGCACCAGATTCTCACCGTTGGTCTGCATGGTGGTGCGTAGGACTTCGGGATTGGTCAGCACGAAATTGGTGGGCGCGACGGCATCGAGGAACTGCTTGGTGTAGAAATCGGCACGCCGGCGCATCGCCGGATCGAGCCCTTCGACATTGGCCACGGTGTTCTGCATCCAGTTGGCCGTCAGCAGGTAGGACTGCTTGATGAAGTCGAAGATCTGGTTTTCCTGCCAGTCCTTGTCGCGGAACCGCTTGTCGCCGGGCTTCGGCGTCACGACGGCGGCGGGCGTGCCGCCAAGCATGCGTTGGGCCGCCGATTCCCAGAGCCCCATATAGTCGCGCCAGAGTTGGAACTGCGCTTCGACGATCGCGGCGGGATTGGCGGCCATGCCGTTCAGCAGCGCCATGAATGTGTCTGTCAGGTTGAGCGGGTCCCGCGGCGCATTGCCCTTGGCCGACTGACGCTTGACGAAATCCGCCAGCAGCTTCTGTGATTGGGCACCGACTCGCATCATGTTGCGTACGAACTCGGCGCCGTCACCGATGGCGTAGGCGCTGTCCGGTGCTTTGGTGGCGCCGTCAGGTGTGCCGTGCGGGGGCGGCGAGTTGTCCTGCTGGGCTGTTTTGGCCGCTTTCTTCGCTGCTTTTGCCATTTCCGTGTTTTACGGCCCCGCTTAAAAGGTGTTAGCTCGTGAGTGCACTGCAGCAATGTAATCATGGTCGGCAAGTTTGTCACAAGAATTCATGTGGTTGCGCGGCCATATATGCTTGGATCGGGTAGCTGGGCCCTGTATATGGTTTATCGGGCTGGTGCCGCTGCGGCGCGGCTGAGGAGTGTGTGACGATGCCGGGCTTTCACGCCACGAAAAAGGACCTCTTGCGTTTGGCCGCGGTGTTCGCCGTAGCCGTGAACGCAAGTGCTTGTTCTAGCTTGCCGAGCGTGCCCGATTGGGTCGATCCGACGACCTGGCTCGGCGATGACTCGTCCAGCGCGGCGTCGGACAGCAACGGGCAGACGCCCGATCTGGCGAATCTGCCGGACAAGCCGGCGGCGGGTTCCAGCTCCGATGAACAGCAGCAGGTTGCCGATTCTCTGGCGGCTGACCGCGGCAATACGAAATACAGCGCGGACGCGTTGCGCGGAGGCACGGAGCCTGCGGCGGCGCCACCGCCGAATGTCGCGCCGGCGGATGCCGCCGCGGCGGCGCAGGAGGCGATGCCGGTCGCCCAAGAAAAGACCGCCAGCGCGGAAAACACTGAGGTCGCGCCACCCCCTAAGGTGCAGGTGGACCAATCCGTAGCGCGCGCGCCGTCGGGCGCGGCGATGCCTGGCACTTTGCCGGCCGTGCCGGGCGGAGCGCCCGCCGTCCAAGTCGCGACCGCCGCGCCGGTGGCGCAGGCGCCCGTTGCCCCGCCTCCGGGCGCGCAACCGGCCGTTCCACCGGGGCCCGCCGTACCGCAGCAGCAGATCGCCTCCATTGCGCCGTCCGACGCCGCGCTTGGCTTCAAGCCGTCCACGGCGCCGCCGCTCGATCCGTCGATCTCGCAGTTCGTGGCGCCGACCATCATCCAGCGTTACCAGGAGACGGCGGAGAACGCCGGCCTGTCGTCGGCCGCGCCGGTCAGGATGGCCGATGCGACGCCTACCAAGCGCACCAAATTGCACCGGCCTGTCGCCGCAAGCGAAGGTGAAGGCGGACCGGAGACGATGACCGGCGCCGTGGTAGCCAATCTGAACGCCATTGCACCGGCCATGAGCACGCCCAGCGTCTATTCCAGTCCGCAGGGACTTCCAGCAGCGGCGGTCATCTTCTTCCCGGGCGACTCCGTCTATTTGAGTGCCGAAGGAAGGGCCGAGGTGCGGGCTGCGGTGGATCAGTTCAAGTCCCATGGCGGGCAGGGCTTTATCCGCGTTGTCGGCCATTCTTCCAGCCGCACGCCCAACATGCCGATGGCGCGCCATCTCGAGGTGATTTTCCAGAAGTCGCAGGAGCGCGCCAATGCGGTCGCCCAGGAAATCATCCGCGAGGGCGTTCCGGCCGGCAAGGTGCTGGTGGATGCTGTTGGCGACAGCCAGCCCGTCTATTACGAGTCGATGCCGAAAGGCGAAGACGGCAATCGGCGCGCGGAGATTTTCTTCCAGGGCTGATGTCAGCCGGGCTGCGTCATGTTGAGGCGCGGCCGCTCCGTGACGCAAAAGCATGGCAAGAACCGGCTGAAAGCCATTGACGCCACGCTCAAACTGCCGTGATGCTGCGCATCTTGTGCATTGCGCTTGAAGGCTCCGACCATGCAAGAGGAATTCCACCGCATAAAGCGGTTGCCGCCTTATATATTCGAGGAAGTAAACCGTCTTAAGGCGCACGCGCGTGCGGCCGGTGAGGACATCATCGATTTCGGCATGGGCAACCCGGATATGCCGACGCCGAAGCACATTGTCGACAAGCTGTGCGAGACGGCGCGCGATCCCAAATCGAACCGTTATTCCGCTTCGCGGGGCATCAAGGGCCTCAGGCGGGCCATGGCGGCCTATTACAAGCGCCGTTTCGACGTGACGCTCGATCCAGACAGCGAGGTCATCGCGGCTCTCGGCTCAAAAGAAGGGTTTGCCAACCTTGCCGCGGCCATCACGGCACCGGGTGACGTGGTGCTGGTGCCGAATCCGGCTTATCCGATCCACGCTTTCGGGTTCATCCTGGCGGGCGCGGCCATCCGCCATGTGCCGGCCACGGACCCCGAAACCTTCCTGAGCCGCCTGGGGAACGCCGTGCGCCATTCCGTGCCGTCGCCGGTGGCGCTGGTGGTGAATTATCCGTCGAACCCGACGGCGCAGGTCGTCGATTTGGACTACTACAAAGAGATCGTGGCCTTTGCCAAAAAGCACGAAATCTGGATCCTGTCGGACCTGGCCTATGCCGACATCTACTTCGGCGACACGCCGCCGCCATCGATCCTGCAAGTGGACGGCGCCAAGGACATCGCAATCGAGTTTCAATCCCTGTCGAAGACCTATGCCATGCCGGGCTGGCGCATGGGCTTTGCCGCGGGCAACAAACGGCTGATCGGCGCATTGGCCCGCATCAAATCCTATCTGGACTATGGCGCTTTCACGCCCATTCAGGTGGCGGCAGCCGCGGCGCTGAACGGTCCGCAGGACTGTGTCGACGAAATCCGCGCCATCTACAAGGCGCGCCGCGATGTGCTGGTGGACAGCATGGGGCGCGCCGGATGGAACGTGCCGTCGCCACCAGCCTCGATGTTCGCCTGGGCGCCGGTTCCCGAACAGTATCGCGAGCATGGTTCGATGGAGTTCGCCAAGCAGCTTCTTATCCATGCCAAAGTGGCCGTTTCGCCCGGAATAGGCTTTGGCGAATACGGCGAGGGCTATGTCCGCATTGCGCTTGTCGAGAATGAGCATCGCATCCGGCAGGCGGCTCGCAACGTCAAGAAATTCCTTTCCTTGCGGGTCAATGAGCCGCCGGCGCTGGAACCGGCGAAATGAACAAGCCACTCAAGATCGCGATCGCGGGTCTTGGTACGGTCGGCGGCGGTGTCATCAAGGCGATGCGGGCCGGCGACCGCGCGCTTGCCGATCGCGCCGGACGCCGGCTCGAGATCGTCGCGATGTGCGCGCGTGACAATGCCAAGGACCGCGGTTTCGAGATCACGAACTGGGCGAGCGATCCGAGTGCGCTCGTCAAGACGGACGCCGATGTGGTCGTGGAATTGATCGGCGGCGAGGACGGACCGGCATTGGCGCTCGTGCAACAGGCGCTCAAGGCCGGCAAGCACGTCGTCACCGCCAACAAGGCATTGCTCGCCCGTCACGGCGCCAAGCTCGCTTCGTTGGCGGAAGAAAAACGCCTCGCTCTGAAGTTCGAGGCGGCGGTCGCCGGCGGCATCCCGATCGTCAAGGCGTTGCGTGAGAGTCTGGTTACCTATGGCGTCGTGGCGGTGCGCGGCATTCTCAACGGCACTTGCAACTACATTTTGACGCAGATGGAGGCGACCGGGCGTCCGTTCGCCGACGTGCTCAAAGATGCACAGCAGCTTGGTTATGCCGAGGCCGATCCGACATTGGATGTCGGGGGGGGCGATACGGCCCACAAACTCGCGCTTCTGGCAGGACTCGCATTCGGCACAGCGCCCGAACTCGACTCTATGGCGGTGCAAGGCATCGCCCATATCACTCCGGAAGACATCGGCTTTGCGCGCGAGTTCGGTTATCGCATCAAGCTCCTCGGCATCGCCAAAAAGACTCCGCGTGGAATCGATCAACGCGTCGAACCGGCAATGGTCAGCGCCGGCACGCCGCTCGCGGATGTAAACGGCGCATTCAACGCCGTGATGGCTGACGCTGATGCCGCAGGCTCGTTCTTCTTCGAAGGGCGTGGCGCCGGCGAAGCACCAACTGCTAGCGCTGTCATTGCCGATATCGTTGACATTGCGCGCGGAAACATCGGACCTGTGTTCGGAATACCAGCACACTCGCTGGTATCGCTAACACCGACGCCCAGCGGTAGCGCTTCATCCGCATTTTATCTACGCTTCCAAGTGTTGGATGTCCCGGGCGTGTTGGCGGAGATCGCGGGGCATTTGGCAGAGTGGCGTGTTTCTATCGAAAGCATGATTCAACGCGGGCGAGCGCCCGGAGAGGCTGTATCGATCGTCATGATTACGCATGAAACAACACATGCGGCGGTCGACAATGCGCTGAAGACGATTGCTGCGTCCGATAAAGTCATCGCGCCGCCCTGCATGATTCCTATGGAAGCGAAATAGTTCCGCTTCGATCAATTCAGGAGAAATCATGAGTAGTGGGCCTTTAGATCGCGCTTTCGCGTTGGAAGCCGTGCGCGTGACCGAAGCGGCGGCAATTGCCGCCGCGGAGCATATCGGACGCGGCGACGAACACGCCGCGGACCATGCGGCCGTGGAAGCGATGCGCAGAACTTTCAACTATCTGCCGATCGATGGAACGGTCGTCATCGGCGAGGGCGAGCGCGACGAAGCGCCGATGCTCTACATCGGTGAAGAAGTCGGGTCCGGCGGCGTTGAGGTCGACATCGCACTCGATCCGCTTGAGGGTACGACGCTGACGGCCAAGGCGCTGCCGAACGCTCTGGCTGTCATGGCGATGGCCGAACCGGGGACGCTGCTCAACGCGCCCGATACCTACATGGACAAGGTCGCGATCGGCGGCGGCTATCCGGAGGGCACCATCGACCTTGATGCAGAACCGGCGGAGAACATCCTGTCGCTCGCGAAGGCCAAGGGCGTGCACCCGCGGGAAATCACCTGCTGCATCATGGATCGTCCGCGTCACGAGAAGCATATTGCCTCAGTGCGCAGCGTCGGTGCTTCCGTTCACCTCATCACCGACGGTGACGTGGCGGGCGTGATCGCGACCAGCGATCCGGCGACGGGAATCGACATCTATATCGGACGCGGCGGAGCGCCGGAGGGCGTGCTTGCGGCGTCGGCGCTGCGCTGTGTGGGCGGGCAGTTCCAGGCCAGGCTGTTCTTCAAGTCCGATGACGAGAAAAGGCGCGCGGCCAAGCTGGGAATCACGGATTTCGACCGGAAATACACCCTGAAGGAGCTCGCCTCCGGTGACGTGATTTTTGCGGCCACCGGCGTTACGAACGGCACAATGCTTCAGGGCGTGCGTCGCACGCAGGACTTCATCTTCACGCATAGTGTGGTAATGCGTTCATCGTCAGGCACCGTACGCTGGATCACGGCGCGACATGCCCGTAAACGCGGGCGTTGAGCAGCCAGCATACGAGCGTCTCTGGCGGAGGGCGCGAGACGTATGTTTGGTGTAGCACGCTCGTTTTCGGGCCGACGGTGGCATCTCGCTGAAAGCGACGAGGACGCGGCGCGTGCGTTGGCGCTGAAACATCACTTGCCCGGCGTGCTGGCCCGCCTGCTGTTGGGGCGCGGAATTTCAGCGGATATGGCGGCGGATTATCTCAATCCGACCATAAAGCGGCTTCTTCCGGAACCTCTAACGCTTGCCGAGATGGACAAGGCGATTGCACGGACGCTGGCAGCCCTGGTGGCCGGCGAGCGCATTGCCGTATTCGGCGATTACGATGTCGACGGCTCTTGCTCGGCGGCGCTGCTGTACGATTTCTTGTCGACCGTCGGCGCGCGACCGCGCATCTACATTCCCGATAGGATGACCGAAGGCTATGGCCCTTCCGCACAAGCCATGTTGCGGCTGAAGGAGGAGGGGGCAGGGCTTGTCATTACCGTCGATTGCGGTGCCGGCGCGGTTGAGGCCCTTGCAGCGGCGCGTGATGCCGGGCTTGACGTCATTGTGCTGGATCATCACGCCGTGGAGAAGGAGCCGCCGGCCTTCGCGCACGTCAATGCGAACCGAGCCAAGGACACGTCTGGACTTGGGCATCTGTGCGCTGCCGGCGTCGTCTTCCTGTTTTTGGTGGCTTTGAACCGCGCACTCCGGGATGCGGGCCGGTATTCCGAAGCGGAGCCGGATCTGCGCGCCTATCTCGATCTCGTTGGACTGGCCACGGTTTGCGACGTGGTGCCGCTGATCGGGGTCAACCGCGCCTTTGTCCAGGCCGGTCTTGCCAAACTGGCTAAGCTTGACCGGCCTGGTCTTGCCGCGTTGACGCGTATCGCCGGCGTTACGCCACCCTTCACACCATACCATTTGGGATTCGTCTTCGGACCGCGGATTAACGCCGGTGGGCGGGTCGGGCGCTGCGGGCTCGGCGCCGACCTGCTGACCGCAACCGACATTTCGGCGGCCGAGGGGTTTGCAGCCGCGCTGGATACTCATAATCGCGAGCGACAGGTTATCGAGCAGCTTATTCTGGAAGATGCGATGGCGCAGGCCGTCTTGCAGGATAACGCACCATTTCTGTTCGCAGCGGCCGAGGGATGGCATCCGGGCGTCGTCGGCATCGTCGCCGGCAGGCTTAAGGAGCGCTTCGCCAAGCCGGCCTTCGTGGCGGGCTTCGAGGGTGGCCTTGGGCGGGGCTCGGCGCGTTCCGTGGCCGGTATCGACATAGGCGCGCTCGTGCGCGGCGCGCGCGACGCGGGCGTGCTGGAGGCCGGCGGCGGGCATGCCATGGCGGCCGGATTTTCGCTGCACCCAGAACAAACCGAGCCGTTTCGCAGATACCTTGCGGAGAGGTTCACGAAATTCGATGGGGCCTTGGCGGATGCCGCCACTCTGGCCTTGGACGGCGTCGTTTCGCCGGCCGGCGCGACGCCATCCCTCGTACAGGACATCGCTCGTGCGGGCCCGTTCGGGGCCGGCAATGCGGAGCCGGTGCTGGCCGTACCCGATGTCCAGCTGGTTTTTGCCGATATCGTCGGCAAGGATCATGTCCGCCTGCGGCTTGTCGGCGGCGACGGCGGGCGTCTCGATGCCATCGCTTTTCGGACCGCAGACACCAATTTGGGCAAGGCTTTGCTGGATGCCCGCGGTAAACGAATCCATGCGGCAGGCCGCTTACGCGCGGACGAGTGGAACGGACGCCAGCGGGTCCAGCTCCATCTGGAGGACGCCGCCCCCGCAAGCGCCTGACGGAGCTTGCCAAGCCAGCTTTCGGGCCTTATAGCCCCGTTCCGCCCGTACGGCGCGCAGGCGCCGTACGGGTCTGCGCGCCCTTCGTCTATCGGTTAGGACTCAAGATTTTCAATCTTGCAAGAGGGGTTCGACTCCCCTAGGGCGCGCCAAATTTGCCAATCCGCGCGGCATGGCCCATTTGGGCCGGCCCAGGGGTGCGTAGTTCTTACCGCTCAGGAGCTTGCACGCCATGGCGTGCTGAAACGCCAAGCCCGCTGTGACGTGCGCTTCCCGACATGCTCTCGTTCGGAGGGGCGTTCGTTCTGATTATGCTCATGGACGGCGCAGGCTGCACACTCTGCCGGCGTGGCTCGATCGTGCACGCGGCTTGCCTCTTCGACGGCTCGCCAACATTAATGCGTCCAACAGGTGCTGTGGACGAAGGTCATTTTGCAGTCGATATCGCGGCGTCCAGCGCACCGTAGCCGAACATGGGATTACGCCCCGGCGGGCCAAGGTGCCTTGCCCGCTTTTCGAGACGCGCAAGTACCGCGTCCGCGGTTTCGACTGGAGCCTTTTGATACAGTGCCGCAATCTGAGCTGCCACGATCGGAGCAGCAAACGAAGTTCCCGAAGATAACTGTCGTCCGTCCGGCGGCCGCGCCGTATACACGCCGACGCCGAGAGCTGCGAACGAGATATACGGCCCCTGATTTGCGTAGGGATATATCCGGTCGTGCTTGTCGATGGCGGTCACCGCGATGACCGCGGGAAAGGCGCCGGGATACGCCGGAGGCGCAGCCGGCCCATCGTTGCCGGCTGCAGCAACAATGATGGCACCTTTTGCCTGAGCACGGCGAATCGCTTCGCCCAGCGCGCTATCGAGGGGACCCTCAATGCTCATGTTGATCACCGTGACACGGCGCGATACGAGCCAATTGAGGGCGCTCAGAATGGCGTCCGTTGTGGCCGCGCCCACGCCATGGACGTCTTTTGCAAAAACATTGGCCGCTATAACGCGCACGTGACGCTGCGCGATGATTTCGGCAACCGCAGTGCCGTGCGTAGAATCGGCGGGCGCACCATCGGCGAAGGAGCGGGATTCAGACACGGCGGCCCCAAGGCCGGGATAGTTCATATCCACCGGCGTATCGATAACACCGACAAGTCCTCGAAAGACACGTACCGCGTCGTGCTTGCCGTTGGCGCCGGATGGGTTCGCGATGTGGCGTGGTGGAATAGGTTCGCTGGCTATGCGGTAGATATGATTTGCGGCAGTAACTGCGTCGGGCGCCGCGTTTCGGATTGCGCGCAGAGCGTCCGCAATGTCCGTCTCGTCAGGAACACGGATCCGCAGAAGCTGTCCACCCAAAGAGCCCAGAAACGTTTGTTTAACGACCTTGAAGCCCAAATTCCGAACTGCGGCCTCGTCTGCCACGTTTAGGAGCACGACAACTTCGTGTGCGCGGATTTCGTTGCCGTCAAAATCCTGTCCGATCGTGATTGGGATTGCGCCTGTTACATTTTCTTCATCGTCCGGCGCTTTCTTGCTCAATTGAGAGGTGCCTACTACGCTCTCGTTACCTGCCTTATCGTTATTGCCCGCCTCTGACGCACGGGCGTCGTCATCTCCGCCGTCGTTCGGCACCTTGCTCGTTAGGGCGTCTGCAGCAGCGGGATCCACTATGGTGGGGTCGGTGGTTTGCGCTGCGGCAGCATCGGCGGCCTGGGTCGCCGCGCTGTCGGCAGCTTGCGCTGCCGCGCTATCGGCGGCCTGGGCTGCTGCGCTGTCGGCAGCTTGGGTTGCGGCATTATCGGCAGCCTGGGCCGCGGCGCTGTCGGCGGCTTGCGCTGCCGCGCTGTCGGCAGCTTGCGCTGCCGCGCTATCGGCGGCCTGGGCTGCTGCGCTGTCGGCAGCTTGTGCTGCGGCTTGATTGGCGGCTGCCTCTGCGGCAGCGTCGCCGGCATCACTTGCGATTGAGACGTTGGACGAGACGAAAATAATCATGACCGCCAGCACAAAAACCGCGCACGCGCGGGCGGCGAGGCGTAGAACGCTGGCGGGAATCTTCAGCAAATGAAGCATAAGGCTATTGCACACGGCAAAACTGTCTGAAGAAGTGATATACGCCGCGGAATTTTTTTCAACTCCACACGTCCTCTCGGTTAGGTGATGTCCACGCGAAACGGGCAGATACGTTCCGAACTTGTAACGCTGCTGCCCCGGTTGAGGCGGTTTGCGCTGGCTTTGTCCCACAATCGTCACGACGCTGACGACCTTGTGCAGACAGCCATCGTGCGCGCACTAGCTCAGGAACCGGCGGCACAGCTTGCAGAGCGTCTGGACAGTTGGATGTACAAAGTGCTGAGGAACTTGTGGATCGACGAGAGGCGCCGCCGGACTGTGCGCGGTTCCGTCGAGCCGGTCGAAAGCCTTATTGATTTGGCCGGCGAGGATGGGCGCACGAATACGGAAGTGCGCTCCGAACTCGCACTTGCGCAAAAAGTGTTCGATCGCATGAGCCCTGAACTTCGAACATCTGCAGTGCTGGTCATTGTTAACGAGCTCTCTTATCGCGAAGCGGCCGACGTCCTGGAGGTGCCGATCGGTACGGTCATGAGCCGTGTCTCGCGCGCACGACGCGTCCTTGTGGAGAGCCTTGCTGACACGCCGAACGGAGACGCGGGTACGCCATGACGAATGTCTTTTCGGACGAGCAATTATCGGCCTATCTGGACGGCGCAGGCGATCCGGCGATTTGTGACGCGATCGACCGTGCACTGGTGGACGATGCGAACTTGCAGGCACGAGTGGAGACCTTCCGGCACACCGGCTTGGTGCTGCGGGACCTGATCGATGCCCAGTTGGGGGCAGTGCCAGGCCGGCTGGAGCATATCGTTGACGGTAACGTCGCGGTGGGTCGCTTCGGCATCAAATCGCGTCGACGGCAGATTGCGCAATATGGCGCGGTCGCGGCCTCGATTTTGATCGCATTCGGTGCTGGGTTCGGATTGGGCGATCGACCAGGAGAAACTTCGTCGCCGCCCATCCTTGCGCTCAGCAGTTCCGGCCTCACGGCAGGGCCAGTTTTGGCCGGCGCAATATCGACGGCCTATAGCGGGATTCCCGTGGAAACAGCTGAGGGCAACATCTCGATCGAATTGAGCTTTCGCTCCGGACAAGGCGCATTTTGCCGCAAATTCCAACTCGATCACGGACCTATCGCCGAAGTTGGCGTGGCGTGCCGGAAGGCTGGTCTCTGGCAAATTGAGGGCTTGACCAAGGGTCAACCGACCGCGAAACGATTTGAATTTTCAACTGCGTCCGGACCTTCGGATCCAGCCATCGAAGCAGTAATCGAACGGCTCGGCGTGGAGCAGTCCCTGAACCGTGCCGATGAAGCCGAAGAGATCAAATCGGGCTGGCGCGACGGCAAACCCTGACTGCGTTCAGCGACGCGGGGCATTTGCGTTGAATTATGTCGGGCGTCGTAATCGCCTTTTAACCGCAAGGTGTAAGCGAGAATTATTTGAACTGTCACGGATGATATTCGGACTCTCGTGCGTCGTTGTTTGTGACAGTCCCCCGGCGTGAGGCGGACGTAGTACTCCCCAAGGAGATTGAGGTTCACATGAACTACTCAAAGCCAAACCCGCCCAAGCTGGCGATCCTGTTGCTGGCCGGTGCTCTCTTCGTTGCTCCAAGCGCTTATGCACAGGCCGTAAATGCCGCTTCTGACGACGGCACCACTGCGACCAGCGCGACGTCCGAGCAACTCGATGCAAATGGCCAGGGCGCGGCCAACGAAGCAGAGGCCACCGATAAAGCGCAGGTCGATACGGGCGACGCGGTGAGCGATTTGCAGTCACCGACAAACGATGCTGCGCACTCGCTCCAGGACGCTGCAGGCGATGCGGCTTCGAACGCCGCCAAGGATGCAGCGGATTCCGCCAACAATGAAGCTAAGGATAGCGCAGAGAGTACCGCACAGGATTCGGCGTCTGAAGCAGCCAACGACGCGGCTACCGAGTCCGCCACACAGGAGGCTCAGGGCGAAGCGGAGCATACCGCACAGGGCGCCGCTTCGAGCGCAGCCCAAGAAGCCGCCAACGAGGCCGCCAACCAGGCCGCCGAAGATAGCGCGCAGCAGACCGCGCAGGGGGCCGCTTCGAGCGCAGCACAGCAAGCCGCGAACGAGGCTGCCAAACAGGCCGCTGAGGATAGCGCACAGCAGACTGCGCAGGACGCCGCTTCGAGCGCAGCACAGCAAGCCGCGAACGAGGCTGCCAAACAGGCCGCTGAAGACAGCGCGCAGCAGACGGCGCAGAACGTCGCCAAGGACGCGACGACAGGAGACTGATTATCTCAGGTTCCGTGGCGTATCAAATCACCACTTCTGAGAGCCCTGGACATGTCTGCGTCCTGGTGTTGCCGGGTCCAGAGGCGACCTTTATGGAAATAACGATGGTTTGCGCCAGGTGGGCAACGTTGAGGCCGGACGTACGCACAAGTCCGGCCTCAGCCATCAGCGTCAGACCGAAGCATTTGGGGACCAATTTATGATTATACGTGGCACGACCGCCAAATTCATCCTCTTCGCCGCAGCTTTTGCATTGAGCGTGTCGGCTGCGCAGGCCGGCGACGAAAAGCCGTGGTCGCTTCAGCTCCAGGCGGGCACTTCTTACGATGACAACGTCCTCATTGAGCAGATTGATACGACGTCGGGCGGTGGCGACGTGGCTGCGAACCTCGCGTTGTCCGCTGGGTACAAACTAGTCGATTCAAAGACCGACAAACTCTCCATCGGGTACGATTTTACGCAGAGCCTGCACGGCAAGCTGACGGCCTTCGATATTCAAAATCACGATCTCTCGATCTCCGGTTCGACCCAGATCGATGGCACAACTTTAGGCGCCAGCTACTCCTTCTATCATCTGCTGCTCGGTGGACGAAGCTTTCTTGATCTCCACTTGGTGAATCCCAGCATTCTCATCCCGGTCACGCCCCATATATTTGTGCGCGGCGCCTACATGTACATGTACAAATCCTTCCTCGGCTCAAACAGCAATCGTAGCGCATCCCATCATCAGCCCGAGGGGCAGGTTTTCTATTTCTTCGACGATGCGCGCGCTTACCTGCAAGCCGGCGGTGACTATGAAATCGAGAATGCGAATGGGCCTGAGTTCACCTACAAGGGGTATGCGCTGAACACGAGCTTGCAGCTTCCGCTGAATGTGATGTCGCGTGAAGGCAAGCTTACTGCCAGTTATACCTACCTGCATCGCAACTACGACAACATCACGCCCTTAATCGGCGCCAAACGTCACGAGACGCGTTCGACCTTCAAGGTTGGTGCGGAAGTCCCGCTGGTCGAGAAGCTCTCTTTCTTGCTCGACTACCAGCATGTCGACAGCAATTCGAACCTACCGAGCGCCAAATATACCGAGAACGTGATCAGCGGTGCTTTGAGGTACGACTTCTAGGAGACCTTTCAAATTATCCGCGCGAACTGCGTTTCGCACGGACCGGCGCCCAGCCGTGGGCACTTCTCTTTGCTCTTGGCTGGCCGACGACCCTGCATCGTGCTTCGCGCGGCATAATCGGGCGAGATCGGCAACGCCGATGGCTGCGGTGACTCGATAGGTCACTTCGTGCGAGGGACCGCCCATAATGCGGAACCCAACAATACGTCGGCTTTTCGCACGTATATTCCCAACCTCACAGTTACAGTTCAGCCCGCAGTCTCATCTTGCCCGGCACACGAGTTCCTTAGTCCATATCGCGCCGCTCACGCATGCTCACATTTTTCAGTGGCTTGTCGAGTTTTACATCTGGGCAAGCAACTCCTGGTTGGGTTTTGCGTTCGCTGGGTTGTGTCGCGCGGATGTGGGCTGAGGATCAAACTTGCCGAACGCCAGCAGTCTATAGCTAGCATGTCACCTTGGGATTCGGGGTTGGAACCGGCGCATCGGCATCTCGTTGCGACCGGCGCTCAGATTGATCCGGACCTCGAAGCAGCCTAGCGTCAGGCCGTGGAGTGACGTGGTGCGTCTGTTGGAGCAGGGCCAAAGCGTCATGAGTTATCAAGAATTCGAACAGAGCATCGTCGCACCGGCGCTAAAACAAGTCGCGCGGCACTGGAACGACGTGCGCGGTTCTCGGATCATGCCAGGCTGGACAGATATCCGGCCCTCGCAAATTACCGCGCAGCTTCCGATTATCTGGTCCTACAGATATGACCGGGTGGCCGACGCATTCACAGGGCGGCTCGCCGGCGATCAGATCGAACAAATATTCGGTAAGAATTTCCGGGGATCGCCGATGAGCACACTGTACCCGGCCGATGAATTCCCCAGACTGTTTGCGCGGTCCAAACGTCTCGTGTGCGAGCCGGCGCTGTACTGGGGGGAGGGTATGGTCTTCAAGCATGTGGACCATTACGGCCACGGCGAGCGGATTATGATGCCGCTGGCGGACGACGGCGTCCTGGGTGACGGAATATTGGGTGCAACCCAGTATCAGTCATTTAGAGGTGTGCGCAGAACGGACATTCCAGAGCATGAAAGATGGTTCACGCTGTAGGCGCAGACCCTCAGGCATCAAATGAACGAATGTAAGTAAGATATTGTAATTTATATATTATTGTCAAATGGTCGGATTGGCGATCCCACCTCTCGCGTTCGATGGCTCCGTTTCAGGGTTCAGCCGGTTATCCGTCGAATTTTCGTTTGGCGCCGCGGCGTGGTATCAGTTCCGAAGCGCAATGTTGCGCGTTTCTCGTTCGCACAGATGAATTGCCTCCGGCCCGCGACAAGCGTTCCGGGTTCTAGACACTTGATGAAAGAGGTTTATGTCCAGCTCCAACGATAAATCCGACTCCGCCCGCAAACGCGCACAGAACCATTTTGCCGCCTCTGAACAGCGCGACACGCTGGTGCGTAAGGAAATTGAAAAAGAACGCGCCGCCAGCATCGCGAAGATCGAGAAGCTGCGCAGTTTGCGTCTCGCCAAGGAAGCGGCCGACGAAGTGGAAGCTGAGAAGCTGGCGGCAGAGAAGAAAGCTGAAAACAGCGCAAAAGCGGCGCGCAAGCAGGCATCGCGCAAGAAGCAGCCCACGACGGGTTGAGCAGGTTTCCGGAAACATGATCGTGCGGCACCGTGGTGCTCCCGGGCTTCCCGGAGTGGGGACCGGCAGCCGCATTTTTACCTGCCCAATCAGCCGCCTTTTGGCTTATAAGCCCGGTCGAAAGGCCGGTCGGGCCCGTCATGTTAACGCGCCTTAAGCACATGGACGGCAAGCTCGGCTCGGCTAGTATGCCCTCAGATTCTTTCCCTGCTACAGGAGTGCCTATGTTCCGCCTCGACGAAGATGACGACGACAAGAAGCAGATCGAGCTGCCGGAATCGCAGTCGTCTCCGGTACAAAAAGCATTATTTAAATCACGCACCGTGCTGATCTTCGGCGATGTGGACATGAAAATGGCCGAGCGGGTAAGCGGACAGTTGCTCGCCTACGCCGCGGAAGGCGACGGCGATATCCGCGTCATCGTCAATTCGCCGGGCGGCCACGTCGAGTCGGGCGACACGATCCACGATATGATCCGCTTCGTCGGTCCGCGGGTGAAGATGATCGGAACGGGCTGGGTCGCCAGCGCCGGCGCCCACATCTATCTCGGCGCGGCGAAGGAAAACCGTTACTGCCTGCCCAATACGCGCTTCCTCCTGCATCAGCCCTTGGGCGGCGTACGCGGTCAGGCTTCGGATATTTCCATCGAAGCCGAAGAGATCATCAAAATGCGCGAGCGGCTGAACCGGATTATAGCGCGCGAGACAGGCCAGTCCTTCGAGAAGGTCGTCGCCGATACGGAACGCAATTTCTGGATGGGCGCCGAGGAAGCGAAGGCTTATGGGCTGGTTGCCAAGATCGTCGCGAGCATGAGCGAGGTGTGAGTAATACCGTGGCCTGGTGGCGGGGGGCGGTTGTCTATCAGGTCTATATTCGCAGCTTCTGCGACAGCAACGGCGACGGGCAGGGCGATTTCGCCGGGCTGATCGGCAAGCTGGACTACATCGCGGGGCTGGGCGTCGATGCGATCTGGTTGTCGCCGATCCATCCGTCGCCCAACCGCGATTGGGGCTATGACGTTTCCGACTACCAAGACGTCCATCCCGACTACGGCACGTTGGCCGATTTCGACGCGCTGCTCAAAGCCGCCCATGCGCGCGGGCTGAAAATCCTCATCGACGAAGTGCTATGCCATACGTCGGACGAACACACCTGGTTTGCCGATAGTCGCAGCAAAGGCGCTAAGTCCGACTGGTATGTGTGGGCCGATCCCAAGGCGGACGGCACGGCGCCCAACAACTGGCTGTCGGCATTCGGCGGCCCGGCCTGGTCGTATCAGCCAGGCCGCCGCCAGCACTACCACCACAAATTCCTGCGCCAGCAACCCAAGCTGAACTGGCACAACAAGGACGCCAAGTCGGCGGCGCTTGCGGTGCTCGATTTTTGGCTCAAGCGCGGCGCGGACGGTTTCCGGCTGGATGTGGCGAATGCCTATGTTCACGACAAAACCTTGGCCGACAACGAGGCCGTTCCTTTCGGCGAACGCACTCCAGCGGTCTGGGCGGACGCCGCCAATCTGCAGCACCATTTCCACGACAGCAATCTGCCCGAAAACATCGCCTGCCTCGACGAAATCCGCCGGACGGTGGAGCGACACGCCGACCGTTTCGTCTTCGGCGAATTCTCCGAAGGTTTCGAGCGTTCCGGCGCCTATGCCGCGCCCGACGAGGGACTGCACGCCGGCTATACGTTCTTCATGCTGCGCGCTCACGAACTGGGAGCGAAATTCATCAAGGACAATTTCGCCGAGCTGGCGCGCCATCCGCGCCATTGGCCCTGCGTATCGTTTTGCAACCACGACATCGTGCGCACAGTGACGCGCTTCGGCGGCGGTCCGGACGGCGATCCGGCGCTGGCCAAGCTGATGCTGGCGCTGCTCCTGTCCATCAAAGGCACGGTATTGATGTACCAGGGCGAGGAATTGGGTTTGCCGGAAGTCGATCTGCGGCGCGATCAGCTCAAGGACCCCGTCGGTGATCTCTACTACCCGCTGTTCAAGGGGCGCGATGGCTGCCGCACGCCCATGCCGTGGGACGCCGAGGCGCCCAATCTGGGCTTTACGTCAGGTACACCATGGCTGCCGCCCGGGCCGTCGCATCGGGCGTTGGCCGTCTCCAAGCAGAATGCCGACACCGGATCGGTGCTGCACTTCGCGAAACGCTTCCTGGCGCAGCGCAAGGACAGTGCGGCGCTACGCCTCGGCGAGATGGTGTTTGGCGATGCGCCGGACCCGGTTCTTTCTTTCCAGCGCATCTCCGGAGAGGACCGGGTGCTCTGCATATTCAATATGAGCCGCGAGCAGGTCGTGTTTCGCGACAAGGCCATCTCCAATGCGATCCCTGTGGACTGGGGATGCGGCGGGGCAAAGATAAACGGCGACGAACTAGCCTTGGCTCCCTTGTCCGCCTGGTTCGCGCGTATCTGAATTTTCAAAAGCCTTGAGCGCGGCCTCGATCGGGAGAAGCACGCATTTGCGCCGGTTCGCATAGTGAGCCGCGTCGCGTAGGACGGCGTAAGCGCCAAAGGGCGAAGACGGCTGGCCGCGGCCCTCGAACATGTCCGTCATCTCGACCTTGAGTTTCACCAGGTCGTCATAGGTGTGGCCGGGAAGGGCGGCTCCCAGAATGGAGGCGGAAGCCTGGGCCAGCACGCACGCTTTCGTGTCATGCGCCATCGCCGCGACGCGGCCGTCCACGATGCGCATATCAATCGTCGAACGGTCGCCGCAGGCTGGGTTATGTGCGCTATAGCTGCCGTCAGGCGCGGAAAGACGTCCGGCGCCGGCCGCTTCGGCGGCCAGCCTCAAGACGTCCTTGGTGTACAAAGCATCGCTCATACCGGTTTATATGCCGCCATGGCCTCGGGCGTGTCGATGTCGAAAAACGGGCCGTCGTCCATCGCCGGAAATTCCCAAACCAAATCCCGGTGCGCGTCCAGGAGGGCCTTCGCTCCCGTATCGCCTTCCAGCGCCAGAATCTCGGGAAAGAAACGCCTGGCCCAAAGGACCGGGTTTCCGCGTCGACCGTTGGCGACGGGCGCGCAGATGGCGCGTCCCCGCTCAGGGGCAAAAGCGGCAATCAAGGCGTCGATCAGCGTTGGCGTAACCCTCGGCATGTCAGCGAGCAGGATGGCGGCCCCGGCGCAATCTCCCGGCAACGCCCTCAGACCGCACTTGAGCGATGTACTTAAACCCACTGAAAAATCAGAATTGTTTGCGAATTGAACGTCGAGATCGCGAAGCGCCTTTTGGACTTCCTCACCAGAGTTTCCGGTGACAACAATGACGGGCTTAGCCCGGCTGGCGACGGCGGCTTCCACGGCATGGCGGACCAGCGGCTTGCCGGCCAGCGGGATCAACAACTTGTTTGCGCCCATTCGCAATGACAGCCCCGCGGCGAGAACGACGGCGCCGATCTTGGGCTCATAGGACACTGGGCTGCTCAAAAACACTCCCTGACCGGCGCCCTAGGCAACAGCCACCTCACGCGGCAGCCGCATGCGGACGCGCAGCCCTCCTTGGGTGCGGTTCTCCATCACAACCGCGCCGCCATGGCCCTCCGCTATGGCTTTGACCAGCGTGAGCCCCAGTCCCGAGCCGCCCGTCTCAAGATTGCGCGAGCTCTCAAGCCGGACAAAGGGCTCGAAGACGCGAACGCGGTCTCCTTCAGCGATGCCGGGCCCCTCATCGTCAACGACGATTTCATAGGCCTTTGTCGTCTCTTCAATCGCCACATCCGCCTTTTTTCCATAGGCCACGGCGTTCTCGACGAGGTTGCGGACCGCGCGGCGGATTTCGTTCGCCCGGCAACAGATGGGAGCAGGCTCGTGTCCCCTCCATTCGACCGGCTCGCCCAAGTCGTCGAGATCTGCGCAGACACTTTCCACCAGAGCTGCCAGATCGACCTGTCGGCGCACCTCACCGCCAGTGCCGCGGGCAGCGGAAAGAACGGCCTCTGTCAGGTCCTGCAGCTCATCGAGGTTCTTTTGCAGGCGCTCGCGCAACTCCGGTTCGTCAACGAACTCGATGTTTATCCGCATGGCCGTGATCGGCGTCCGCAGATCGTGACCAACCGCCGACAGAAGCTGGCGCTGGCTTTCGAGCGTGCGTGTTACCTGATCGGTCATCGCATTGAAGGCGATGGCGGCATTGCGCACATCGTCAGGTCCGACTTCGGGCACCCGCGGCGCGGCGCCGCCACGGGCCGCCACCGATGCGGCATCGGCAAGTTTGGACAAAGGTCGCGCCACGCGGCGGGCGATGTAGGCGGCGGCCGCCGACGCGACAATGATTGCGACAATGGCTGCCAGCGAAATCTCCGCCGGCCACGGCGGCGGAGGGGGGCGAAAGAACGTCGCGACGAGCTGTGTGTTCCGCACAACCGGGATTGTCATCT
This sequence comes from Alphaproteobacteria bacterium, assembly GCA_028865545.1. GTDB lineage: Bacteria > Pseudomonadota > Alphaproteobacteria > Micropepsales > Micropepsaceae > Rhizomicrobium. The sequence goes on from JAGWJY010000007.1 coordinate 39,594, forward strand.
CGATGGCGGTGCCCTCCCTTGGAGGGTGATGTTTATGCTCCAACTTATCGTCCGACGTTTCATCCCGAAAACGCACGGTCACCGGTAGTTTCGCGACCTTGGGCGACAGCATGGCCTTCAGCCTGTTGGCCAGCTTCTCTTCGTCGGCATTCATCGACTGCGGAATGTCTTTGCCGGCGTGAAGTTCGAAGTGCCAGACATTGCTGGTCAGAGCGTGCGCGGCCGTGTCGCGCGCCTTTGGCGGGATGGAGCTCATCAGTGTGGCGATGGACCCCGCGCGGTCCAGCAGGCGCTCGGTGAGCGCATTCTCATTGAGCTTCTCGCTGCCCAGCTCGAACCAGAAGGCAACGGCGACGTTGGAAAGGAACACCGCCACAGCCGTGACGATGATAAGCTGCATCCCGAGCGTACGAGGCCACACCTTCATTCCGTCACCGGGTCCATCGCGAAGATGTAGCCTCCGCCCCACACGGTTTTTATGTAGCGCGGGCTCTTGGGGTCCGGTTCGATCTTTTTGCGCAGCCGGCTGACGTGATTGTCGATCGAGCGGTCGAAGAGATCGGCGTCTCGGCCTTTGGTGAGATCCAGCAACTGGTTGCGCGTCAACGCAATCTTTGGCCGTTCGAGCAGGGCGGCCAGCAATCTGAATTCCCCGCTTGAGAGCGGCATGGCGATGCCGTCCGGCCCGATCAACTCGCGTTGGCCGGTGTCCAGCATCCAATCGCCGAAGCGGATGCGTGCGGCGGATGGCGGCTTCTGTCGCGGTGGCAGCGCTTGTGTCCGCCGCAAGACAGCGGCGATCCGCGCGATCAACTCACGGGGGCTGAAGGGCTTGGGAATGTAGTCGTCCGCTCCCATTTCCAAGCCGATGATACGGTCCACTTCTTCGCCACGTGCGGTCAGCAAGATCACCGGCGTTTGCGAAGTCTCGCGGATCGAACGGCAAAGGCTCAGCCCATCTTCACCGGGCATCATGATATCGAGGACGACAAGGTCGATGGCCGCGCCTTTCATCACCTTGCGTGCGCCGGATGCGTCGGGAGCCGTGGTGGCGCGATAACCGTGCTCGCGCAAATACCGGGCGAGCGGTTCGCGAATGTCGCGCGCATCCTCGACCACCAAAATGTGCGGCTTCGATTCGTCTTTCGTCATAGCTGGAAATTCTAGCATGCCCCACTGTGCGGCGTCCGCTAATGCCTCGCAAACCCTTATTTGCCGCAAAGTTTGTCGACCGGAAGGCGGACCATAAACTTTGCGACGACTACTTTTTGTTCTGGCAAAGTTCCGCCACGGCAGGCCACCTATTTGGCAGGCGCGTATTGGAGGAGATTCTTTCATGAATAAGAGCTTCAAGATCGCCCTGCTTTTGGGGGCAGTGACCGTTTTCACCGGTGTCGCACTTGCGCAAATGGAAGCGCCGCCGCCGCCCGACGGACCGATGCAGGGTCTGATGCGCGGACAAGGACGCTTGGCGGATAGGCTCTTGCGCAGTTTCGACAGCAATCACGACGGCCAGATCAGCCATAGCGAGATGAACAACGCCATCGGGACACGGTTCGCACGGGCCACGCGCGGTGCATCGACCATGACCGTGGAACAGTTCGTAGCGCTTCATTCCACAGCGTTCCGTCAGCATGCCGGCGAGATGTTCAAACGAGTTGACTGGAACGGCGACGGCAAGGTGACGCTTGCAGATTATGCGGCGCCGCAGCATGCGCGTTTCATGATGATGGACCGCGATGGTTCGGGAACGATTTCCTGCGCGCCATCCGCCGACGTCGCTTATCGCCCCACGGCGAATTCGAAACCGTCCGGCAGGAACGGCGTTCGGCGCGGGCGCATGTCGGCGAGCGCGCGCAGCGGCTTTGCGCTGGCCAGATTTTGTGCCGACAATGATTTGAACAAGGACGGAAATGTTACGCGGGCGGAATTCGACAGCGCCATTGCCAAGCGTTTTTCCGCCGCGGCGCGCGGCGCGGCGACCATGACCGCCGACCAGTACGTCAGCGACGAAGCGTTGCGCTTTGCGGACCGGGAGACGCGAGCGTTCAAGCGGTTGGACAAAAACGGCGACGGCAGGCTCACAGTCGTTGAATTCGCCGCCAACGATCTCAGGCTTTTTGCACGCATGGACAAAAATAAGGACGGCATAATCGAGGCAAATGAACTTCAGCCACGGTTTCAGGCCAGACGGGATCGCGGCAATCGCGCGACGCCGCGTTACGACTGAGGCAGAACGCGAAGTCGTTCGGTGATTTGGGCCATGATGGAGACTGCGATTTCGGCAGGCGTCTTGGCACCGATCGAAAGGCCCACGGGACCGTGGATGCGCGCCAGTGCGTCGTCGGAAAATCCGTGGGCCTTCAGGCGCTCGAGCCGCGAAGCATGCGTCCGCTTCGAGCCCAGGGCGCCGATGTAGAAAGCCTGGGACGATAGGGCGGCCGACAACGCGGGGTCGTCGAGTTTTGGGTCGTGCGCCAGGGCGATCAGCGCGCTGCGTGCGCCGAGCGGGCGTTTGGCCAACGCCTCGTCCGGCCATTCGTGAGAGAGCACGACACCGGGAAATCGTGCTTCCGTGGCAAAAGACGTACGCGGGTCCATCACGCGCACATCATAGCCGCATTGCGCGGCCATTTTCGTCAGCGGTTGCGCGACATGCACGGCGCCGACGATCACAAGGTCGATCGGCGGATTGAAGACGACAAGCAGCCATGACCGGCCATCGACCTCCACACTGGCGCTGCGATCGGTGCGAATGGCCTCCGAAGCGGCGGGATTTAGCGCAGATGTATCGGTCGACGGGTCGATGAGGCGGTGTTCTCCGGTCGCAAGATCAACGGCGCGTACCAGGGACCGGCGGGCTTGTCTGGCGACGTTCAGCGCCTGGAAGGTGTTCCGTGATGCCGCGCCGTCGATCGGTTCGACAAAGATTTCGATGCGTCCGCCACAGGCCAGCCCGACCGACCAGGCCATCTGGTCGGCTACGCCGAATTCCAGTCTGCGCACCTGGCCGTCTTCCATGGCGGCGCGCGCATGTTCGATCACCGCGCCTTCGACGCAGCCGCCGGATACGGAACCGACAAAAGCGCCGTCGTCGCGCACGGCAATTTGGCTGCCGGGCTGCCGCGGCGCTGAGCCCCAGGTCTTCATTACCGTGCCGAGCGCCACCTTGCGGCCTTCCGCCAGCCATTGTGCGGCGATACACGGGACATCGTCCTCATTGGTATTCACGCCATGGCCTCCGCCACCGCACGCCCGTTCACGTGCGCGACACACGCACCGCATTGACCGGTGTCGCAACCGATATGCGTGCCGGTCAGCCTAATCTGTTCGCGCAGAAAATAGACCAGCAGGGTGCGATCTTCCGTCTCCGCGGAGACCTTCACGCCGTTCACGATCATGCTCAACGCGGTCATCTGCGTCTCCGGGGGCAGCGGCGAGTGTTGGCGGTGCCGCACAGGCGGGTCAAGCCGGCGATCAGGTCAAGACGCCAAAAACAAACAGCAGGATCGCGACGATAGCGATGAGGCCGGCAACCCAGATTCTTGGAGGTAGACCTTCGCGCGGCGATGGTTCGGTCACGACCATATTTCCCGCGTCCTGCTGCGCATCGCCTTTCGGCCCGGCGGCACCGGTTTTACGTCGCGTGAGCGCCGCGGCGAAGCGTCCAAAAAAGTCGTCGGCGATTTGCCGGACTGCACCGTCGATCAGTCTTTGGCCAACCTGCGCAAGCTTACCGCCGACGGAGGCCTTCGCGGTGTAGGTCAGGATCGTGCCGTCGCCGTCGGGGGTAAGGACGACTTCGGCCGAACCTTTGGCAAAGCCGGCCGCACCTCCGTGACCTTCGCCGCGGATCACACACCGCCGCGGCGGGTCTAGGTCTGTCAGCGACACCACCCCTTTGAAGCTTGCTTTCATCGGACCGATTGTCAGGGTGGCGGTGGCGAGGAATTCGGTAGGGCTGGTCTTCTCCACGGCCTCGCAGCCGGGGATACAGTCCTGAAGGGTTGCAGCGTCGTTGAGGGCGTCCCAAACCTCGCCTGGCGCTGCGGGAATGACATATCTGCCAGTCAATTCCATATATTACACCTTGCGCAGGCGGTTGTCGGCCACGCCACCTGAGATTGAATTATCAAGACAAATCCGCGACACTCCGACTTCACGAAGAACGGCAACTGTGTTAACCTTATTTTTACCATCATGAGTACGGGGACGGGGATGGATACAGGCGTCATGGCTTCCCTGCCAGGGGAAGCTGCACAGGAAGTTATCGGTCAGATCAAGTGGTTCGATCTCACCAAAGGTTATGGGTTCATCAAGCCGGCAAGTGGCGTGCAGGGAGATATTCTCCTGCATCAGACATGCGTGCGCCAGTCAGGCTTCAAAGCGGCCTACGAAGGCGCGCGGGTGGTTTGTGAGGCTGTGCAGGGTCCAAAGGGTCTGCAGGCGCGTCGGCTGATCTCGCTCGACAACTCGACCGCCCAGCCCAGCGAAGCGGTGGCTCAGCGTGCCGCGCGCTTCTCGGCCGAGCCGCGGGGGCCGGCATTTGACGCAACGGTGAAGTGGTTTAATCGCGGCAAGGGCTACGGCTTCGTGTCGCGCGGCCCAGACACACCGGACGTCTTTGTCCACATGGAGACCCTGCGGCGTAGCGGTATCCGCGAACTCCGGCAGGGGCAGCGCGTCAGAGTACGGGCAGGCGACGGCCCGAAGGGCGAACTCGCAGCCGAAATCGTGGTGCTGGACGCCTGAAGGCAGTTGTCGTACTTCACGTGCCACTTCGCCGCCGTGGCGAGGCCCGGCAGAGTGTCGCATGCGTCCATATCTCATCGCCCTTTTTTCCGTTGTTCTGCTCACCGCCTGTACGCCCGAAGAGCCGGCGGCGCGGACCTTGCCGACGGCCAAGGTGGTCATCGATACCCAGCAGGGGCCTGTCGCCTTCACCGTGGAGGTAGCTTCAGATCCGGCCTCGCAGGAACACGGCCTAATGTTCCGCAAGACGCTGGCGCCGAACGCCGGCATGCTGTTCGACTTCCACAAGGCGGGACCCGTCGTCTTCTGGATGAAAAACACGCCGCTTTCCCTTGATATGCTGTTCATAAAGGCGGACGGCACCATCTCCACAATCGCCGCCAATGCGGTTCCCTACAGCGAGGATCAGATACCCTCCAGCGAGCCGGTGCGCGCCGTTCTGGAGATCAATGGCGGCCGTGCCTATGCCCTTAATATCCAGCAAGGCGACAAGGTCCACGCCGCCATTTTCGGCAACGGACCGTAAGTGCTTAACGGGATTTCTAAATAGGGATGGGTTGAAGATACGCCTCGCTTTCGTGTACGGGCTTGCCCGAGGTTTGGAACGGTTTTGACGGGGCGTGGCGCAGCCTGGTAGCGCATCTGCTTTGGGAGCAGAGGGTCGTGTGTTCGAATCACACCGCCCCGACCAACCTGTTCCGGTTTGAAGGAGAGAACATTGCGCGCGCGCATTTATCAGCCGGCCAAGAACGCCATGCAATCCGGCAAGGCCCGCACCAAGGCGTGGACGCTCGAATACGAGCCGGTCAGCCCACGCCGCATAGATCCCCTGATGGGCTGGACAAGTTCGAGCGATATGCTGTCGCAGGTGCAGCTCGAATTCGACAGCAAGGAAGAGGCGGTCGCTTATGCCGAAAAGCACGGCATCGCCTTTGACCTGTTCGAGCCCCACAGACCAACGCCCAAGCCAAAGGCCTATGCGGACAACTTCCGATACGACAGGAAGGTACCCTGGTCTCATTGAACCGGACGTCAGAAACCGGGAGTAGTGCTATTCTGACGGCCGAACTCTGTGTTTCGCGTTTTGCCGAGACCCCGTAGCTCAACCGGATAGAGCACTTGCCTTCTAAGCAAGGGGTTGCGTGTTCGAGTCACGCCGGGGTCGCCAGTATTCGCCTGCACAGGCGGCTGGCCCAAACGCGGTACAATTGCAAGGTTGACGCCGGTAGCCGGTCCGGCTCAAAACCCCGACCCACAAACACTGGTCTGGGGCGGTGTTCATGAAGATCGTTGGCGGTACTTGGTCGAACTGGTCGGGCGGCGTTTCCTGCAAGCCGCGCGAGATCGTCGCGCCGAAAGATGAGGTCGAACTCGCGGTTGCGGTACGCAAGGCCGAAGGTCGCGTCCGCGTTCCGGGTTCGGGGCATTCGTTCACGCCGCTCAATGCGACCGATGGCACGCTGGTCGATCTTTCCGCCTTCAACGGCCTCAAGGGCTGCGACCCCGAACGCCAGCTGGCGACGGTTGCCGCCGCGACGCCGTTGTGGGGTATGGGTTCGCTTCTGCATCCTCTGGGATTTGCCCTCAAGAATATGGGCGACATAGACCGGCAGACGCTGGGCGGCGTAGTGGGGACGGGTACACACGGCACCGGCCGTACACTGGGCAGCTTCTCGGCCGATGTCGCCAGCTTTCGTCTGTTGCTGGCGAACGGCGAAATTATTCACTGCTCGCCCGAAGAGAACGCGGAGATCTACGCCGCAGGTCGGACTTCCATGGGCATGCTGGGAGTCATGACTGAGATCGAAATGAACGTTCGTCCAGCCTATAAGCTGGTGGAGAAGCATTTCATCCATCCGATCGATGAATTGTTCCGCCAGCTGAACGGCCTGGTCGAGGCCAACCGCCACTTCGAGTTCTTTTGGTTTCCCTACGCGGACGCGGCAGTGTGCAAGTCGCTCAACGAGACCGACGCCAATGCGCCGATGCGACACAGCGCGAAGACGCTGCAGGCGCGCGGCGAGCATAGGACTGCTGACGAATACGCTTTTGCCGCCATAAACGAGGTTCTGCCTTACATGCCGTTTATGCTCGGGCCTGTGCATCGACTCTTTTCCAGCTTGATGCCAGGCAAGGAGCGAGTACGCTGGAGCCACGAGATATTTCCCAGCCCGCGCACCGTGCGCTTCAATGAAATGGAATATGCGGTGCCCTACGAGAATGGGCCGGATATCCTGCGCGAAATCGTCGAGATGATCCGCAAGCGGCGGATAAATACGGGTTTTCCGATAGAATACCGCACGGTCGCCGCGGACGACGTCTGGCTCAGCCCATTCTATGGCCGCGAAAGCGCCACGATTGCCGTCCATCAATACCACCGGGTCGATACGACGGAACTGTTCGAGGCGTGCGAGGCTATCTTCAAGCGTTATGGCGGCCGGCCGCATTGGGGCAAACGCCATACGCGCTCGGCGGCGGAAGTTGCAGAACTTTATCCGAAGTGCGAGCCGTTCCGCGTGTTACGAAGGAAACTCGATCCCGAAGGAAAGTTCCTGAACGATCATCTGCGTGGCATATTCCAATAAGGGCGTTCTTGGGGAGTGCTCATCATGCGCAGGTCGCCAAAACACTATGTCATTAGCGCAATCATTTTCGGCACAATCGGTGTTCTGACGGCGGAGACCGGAACCTTGCTGGGCGGGCTTGTCGGCATCGGTGTCGGGCTGCTCGTCGTGCTGTTCTGGCATTCCTATCCGCGCGTCGGTTACGCCGAGAAGAAGATAGAGGCACCGCGTTGCACGGATCGCCGGTTTGGTTCGTAGGCTTCCGCAGCGTCTGGTTTTGCTGGCTGGGCGCCGGCCATTCTTGCCAAGGTGGCGGTGAAGCGTAGACAATTCCAGCGACTTAGCCGTCGTACGAGATCAAAGAGGAAACAATGAATACCAAAGCGCTTCGTGTCGCAGCCTTTGTGTTTGCCTGTATGGTTTCGGCCGCACTGCCGGCGGGCGCGCAAACGCAGAGTTCGTCGTTCACGGTCTTCTTCGACTACAAGATGGTCAATCTGACCTTGGCGGCCGACGACGTCGCGAAAATGGCCGCAACAAGCGACGCCGCAAAAAGCGCGACGGAGGTCGACATCGTTGGCCATACCGACACATCGGAAAGCCCGGCGATGAAGATCTCGGCACTCCGCGCGAAAAGCGTGGCGCGGGAATTACGCCGCTTCGGATTGTCCAAATCCGTCCACGTCGTCATGAAAGGCGTTGGCGCCAAGGAACTCATGACGCCGACCGGGCCGCGCGTCCGCGAGCCGATGAATCGCTACGTGACGATCACGTTCCACTGATATCGGTCAACCAAGTTTTCGGAAGAAGCAACTCGGCGCGCCGGTGTGGCAGGCCGGCCCGAGCTGGTCGACTTTCAACAGCAGCGTATCGCCATCACAGTCGATCCAGGCTTCCACCAGCCGCTGCACGTTGCCCGAGCTCTCGCCCTTGCGCCACACTTCGGCGCGTGAGCGCGACCAGTAGGTGACATGCCCCGTGGACAACGTTTCTTCCAGTGTATGGCGGTTCATCCATGCCAGCATCAGCACTGCGCCGGTGGTGTGGCTCTGGGCGATGACGGGTACGAGCCCATCGCTGTTGAACTTCACGGCGTGAAGAAAGGCATCGCGCGAGATGACATCGGTCATGACGATCTCAGTCTGGCAAGGCCGTCTTCCAGGTCGGCCAGCAGGTCGTCTGGGTCCTCAAGCCCCGCATGAACACGGATTACCGGACCAGCCGCGTTGAATTTGCAGGCCGTGCGTTCGAATTCGGACGGAATGATGAGGCTCTCATAGCCGCCCCATGACCAGCCGATGCCGAAGTGGCGCATGCCGTCGATCATCGCGGTCACGGCCTTGTCGCTGAATGGTTTCAACACGACGCCAAACAGCCCGCAAGCGCCCAGGAAGTCGCGCTTCCAGAGGGCGTGACCGGGATCAGTCTCCAGGGCAGGGTAGAGTACGCGTGAAACTTCCGGCCGACCGCTCAACCACCGCGTCAGGCGTAGCGCCGTCTCCTGATGGCGCTTCAACCGCACCGGCAGCGTGCGCAATCCCCGCAGGGCAAGGAAACAATCGTCGCCGCCGACATAAAGTCCGAGCTCGCCCACGAAATCGGAAAGACGTTTGGCGTGCTTTTCGTTGGCGCTGATCGTTCCCATCATCACGTCGGAATGGCCGCAGATGTATTTCGTCGCCGCGTGAATGGACAGATCAACGCCGCGCTTCAGCGCCGGAAAGAAGATCGGCGTGCCCCAGGTATTGTCCATCAGCACGGAAGCATCTCGCGCATGCGCCGCCTCGGCGATGGCCGGAACGTCTTGGATTTCAAAGGTCAACGAACCAGGGCTTTCGCAATACACCGCCCGTGTGTTGGCTTGAAATAAAGAGGTGATGTCCGCGCCGATCGACGGGTCGTAATAGGTGGTTTCGACGCCGAAGCGCTTCAGAACCGTGTCACAGAAGTGCCGTGTCGGTCCGTAACAGCTGTCAACCATCAGCAGATGATCGCCGGCGCGACAGACGGACATGATGGCGGTGGCGATGGCGTTCAGGCCGGAGGGCAGGCTGACGGTGCGCGCGGCGCCTTCCAGCGTGCTGATGGCGTCCTCGAAGCTGCGCGTGGTCGGCGTGCCGCGTCGGCCGTAGACGTAGGGCGCGTTCCCCGATTTCAGCGACGCGACATTTGGCAGCAGAATGGTCGAGGTGCGGTAGACCGGCGTGTTGACGGTGCCGAAATGCTCTTCGCTCATCCGTCCGACGGAAATCGCAATGGTTTCCGGTTTTTCACTGTCGCTGGTCACGTCTCTACCTTCATAGTTCCATCCCTCGCGTTATTGATCGCGTGGCAAGAAATGACAAGCACGCCGAGTGCAATGCCGGTCTGCTTATGGCTCGGCCAACGGGGCCATTACCGTCCCATTCGTTCGGGTTTCCAGGATTTTCCGGAGCGGGAAGTTGAACAGCCAGAACACCACGCCGGGAACGGCACTAACCGCCGCGCAGAGCAGGAAAAAGTGCTCGTTCGACATGCGGCTGAAATAAGAGCCGATATAGCCCTGCAACTGGTTGCCGGTGAAGCTGGTCATCAGCCAGACGCCCATCATCATCGACATAATCTGCGGCGGCGCCACGCGCGCCGTCAGCGCCAATCCGATCGGCGAAAAATAGAGTTCGCCCATGGTGAGGACGGCGAAGAACAGCAAAAGCCAGAGCCAACTTACCTGTCCGTGCGGCCCGGTGAAGTGAACGGCCGCGATCATCACCAGATAGGAAGCTCCCAGCATGAAGTTGCCGAGCGCCATCTTGGTCAGCACGCTCGGCTCCTTGTTACGCTTCGCCTGCCATGCCCAGATGGTCACCACCAGCGGCGTGAAGAGCATGATGAAGCCGGGGTTGAAGGACTGGAACCAGGTGTAAGGGATTTCCCAATTGATAATGCCCGGAATGAGGCGACGATCGGTGAGATCCTGTGCAAAAATCGCGATGGTGTTGCCTTGCTGTTCATACGCCGCCCAGAACAGGCTGCCGGGAATGAATAACAGGAAGAGCGCAAGCGTTGCCTTCCAGTCTTGGAGCGTCATGGGTGTCTTTACTTCGGTCTTCTTCTTGATACGCCCGGCACGGTCGTGAGGCAGCGCGCGCAGCGCGATCAGATAGGAGATCGTGCCGATCACCATGCCGGCCCCGGCTGCGAAGTAGCCCCAATGGTAGCCATAGGCTTCACCCAGGGAGCCGCAGATCAGCGGCGAAAAGAAAGCGCCCAGGTTGATGCCGACGTAGAAGATCGAAAAGGCGCGGTCGATGCGGCTGTCGCCCGGCTTATAGAGATTGCCGACCTGGGTGGAGATGTTCGGTTTGAAGAAGCCGTTGCCGATGATGAGTAGGAACAGGCCGAGGAAAAAGAGCTGCGGCGCCATCAGCGTGAACTCGCCAATGGACATGATGATAGCACCAACGACGACGCTGTGGCGCTGTCCCAACCACCGGTCGGCTATGAAGCCGCCGATGATCGGCGTCAGATAAACAAAAGAGGTGTAGTTGCCGTAGATGATGGAAGAGAGCGGCTGGGGCGCCAGCGGTTGACCGCCGTTGTAGATCAGCTCGAAGAAATGCTTCAGGGCGTGATAGCCGATGACGGTTTCGGCGGTGGGCTGCAGCAGCAGATAGTTGGTCAGCGTGTAGATCAGGATGGCGCGCATCCCGTAGTAGGAAAAGCGCTCCCACATCTCGGTGGTGAACAGGTAGCTCAGCCCGATGGGGTGCCCGAATAAGGTTCGCTCTTTGGTCGCACCGTTCGCCGCCATGCTTGCTTCCCCGCTAGTTTCCCGGGGCGCAGTGTTGCTTGGAAAATCAGCTCAAGGCAACTCGACGCTGCGGTCTTCGCGGGAATAGGCCCTGAAACCCATGCGCTGATAGAGGGCGAGGGCGCGGGGATGATCCAGCGTGCACGTGTTGACCAGAAGCGTCGTAATGGGCTTGGCCCATGCGTTCGCCACAGCATGGTAGAGAAAGAAATATCCGAGTCGTTTACCGACGAATTCCGGCATTAATCCGAAATAGGCGATCAATCCTGTGTGAGCATCGCGAAAGTCGAGCTCGGCCATGCCTGCCGGGCAGCCGTTCACATAAAGAACGTAAAGCTCAACCTGTGGATGACAGATGATCGCTGACAGACTCGCATCGTCCATCTTGACCCGGTCGACCCAATAGTAGTCGTGACCGATCGTCTCATAGAGATAACGGTAAAAGTGTACTGCCGGATTCTCAGCTCGGAGAATCGCAACCTTCCCTTTGGGCGACATCGGCGGAAAGGCCGGCGGTTTGGCCTTCATCTCCAGGAAGGTCACCGTCATCGGAATGTTTCTGCGCTGTCCGATCCCCGTCATCGTCGTCAACCCGTCTCTACCGGCGCCTCGGCGCGTGCGCCCCATTCCGACCAGGACCCGTCATACAGGGCAACATTCGCCGCGCCTGCGATCTCGAGCGCCAGCATAACGGTAGCGGCGGTTACGCCGGAGCCGCAGCTGGTTATGATCGGCGCGGACAAATCGACGCGCCTTTCGGCGAACAGCGCCCGCAGGGCCTCCGCGGACTTCAAGGCGCCGTCCGCGCCGGTAAGCTCCGTATAGGGAACATTGAGGCTGCCCGGCATGTGCCCGCCGCGCACGCCGGGCCGTGGCTCGGGTTCTTGGCCGGTGAAACGCGGCCGGCCACGCGCATCGACCACCTGCGCCGCATGTGTCCGGACATTGCCCATCATCTGGCTGAAGTCGCGCAGGATCGCCTTGTCCGGCTTCACCGCGAACGTCCGCGGCTGCTGCTGCGCAATGCCGTTCTCGACCGGCCGTCCCTCACGCCGCCATTTCGGCAAGCCGCCGTCGAGAACAAAGACATTGCGATGTCCCATGGCGCGCAGCATCCACCAGGCGCGCGGGCTCGAATAGATGCCGGCGTCGTCATAGACCACAATCAGGTCGTCGCTGCCCAGTCCGAGCTTCTGCATCTGCGCGGCAAATTTCCCTGCCGGCGCCAGCATGTGCGGGTAGGGGCTCGTTTCGTCCGACAGATCGTCGATGTCGAAGAACGCCGCACCCGGAATGTGCGCCTCTTCATACTCGGCCTTCGCGTTGCGCCCGGCCTGCGGCAGGTACCACGAGGCGTCGGCAACGCGGACGTTCGGCTCGCGCAGTTTCTGGGCAAGCCATTCCGTGGAGACCAGCGGGGAGGGTGTCGTCATTTCGCAAACGGGACGGCGATTGGAGGGCGTTTTCCGGCCAACCAGCGCGGCGTAGGCAACCCTTTGGACTTCAAGAAATCCGGATTGAACAGCTTGCTCTGATAGCGCGTGCCGTAGTCACAAAGGATGGTGACGATGGTGTGCCCCGGCCCCATCTCCTTCGCCATGCGGATGGCGCCTGCTACATTCACGCCCGTCGAGCCCCCCATGCACAACCCCTCATGCTCCAGCAGATCGAAGACGATCGGCAGCATCTCCTCGTCCGCAATCTCGTAGGCGTCGTCGATCGGCGCGCCTTCCAGGTTGGCGGTGACGCGATTCTGTCCGATTCCCTCAGTGATGGAAGAGCCATGTGACTTGAGTTCACCGGTCTTGACCCAGGAATAGACGGCCGCGCCCAGCGGATCGGCGGCGGCGATACGTACTTTCTGGTTGCGTTCCTTCAGCGCTATCGCCGTGCCGGCCAGCGTGCCGCCAGTGCCCACCGCGCAAATGAAGCCGTCGATCTGTCCGCCGGTCTGATGCCAAATCTCCGGCCCCGTGCTTTCGATATGCGCCTGCCGGTTCGCCAGGTTGTCAAACTGATTTGCCCACACCGCGCCGTTGGTTTCGGTCTGCGCCAGCTGTTCCGCCATGCGGCCGGAGATCTTCACGTAGTTGTTCGCGTCGCGATAAGGCGCCGCGGGCACTTCGATCAGCTCGGCGCCGAGCAGGCGCAACGCATCCTTTTTCTCTTGGCTCTGCGTTTCCGGAATGACGATCACCGTACGGAAACCCATCGCATTGCCGACCACGGCCAGACCGATTCCGGTGTTGCCGGCCGTTCCTTCGACAATGACGCCGCCCGGTTTCAGCTTGCCGTGCGCAACGGCGTCTTTGACGATGAACAGTGCGGCGCGATCCTTGACCGATTGACCGGGATTCATGAACTCGGCTTTGCCAAGGATTTCGCAACCCGTCTCTTCCGACGCGCGTTTGAGCCGGATCAGCGGTGTGTTGCCGATCGCGGCCAGTGCGTCGTGCTTGATGTCCATGCGCCAAAAAATCCAGATAATACGGTCCTGCAAAGGTAATGGCCGCGTGGCCGGTCTTCAAGCGCCGGCGTGTCTCTTTTCCAATCGCGCTCTTGACTTGCCATATGGCTGAGCGTAGAAGCCGCCCCCTTCGCGGACGTGGGGTTCGCGAAAAACCGAGAGTCGAACGATGCAACGCGCATTGGAAAGCTTCGCGAGACTGTCGAATGGCCAGCGGCCAGTCGATGGCGCGCGCCCGGCTCTCGAGGGCGGTTCCGCATAACGCGGGCCGACATCCGTTTTTCGACGGACCCTCCCGAGCCGACGCTCCGGAGGGTTTTTTATTTTCCATCCCTCCGCGTCGCTCGCAAAAATCGCAGCCCGGCTTTTGCCGGGACGGAGACCCGGATCCCGACTTGCGACAGGCAAGCGAAGCGCGGGGCCCGCCGGAGGGAACGGCGCGAGCATGCTCGCGGTCCACCGATGGCGGGGCGAACGTAAGGTTCGCTTCGGCGGCGTGCCATAGTCGAGAGCGCCGCGACGAAATTCGTTTTGCACTTTGCCGCCATGTGCGGCGTCTAGTTCCAGGTGGTGATGGGCATCGGATACTTCGCCCTTAACGAACCTCCCTTGATGGGGGGATCCGGCTCGACTGTTCCCCTGGAAGTTATTTAGCAGCTGTCCGTAGCTCGGGCTGGCCTGCCAGATGAAGCTGCAAAGCAACGAAGGCTGGTGGTGAAGATTTCGGATACTTCGACCTGGTGAACGCGGGTTCGATTCCTGCCCTCGATCGATCGTGCCGTGGAGCCTGCCTCCGAAAGGCAGGTGTGTCGCGGGTTCGGCGTTGCCGCAAGGTGGCGCCCGCGTTGAGATCGTTGCCTCCGATTTCGAATGTTCCCCAGCTATCTGCAATGCCGATGGTGAAGAGTGCTGTTACTTCGCTCAGGTGAGGGGCGGCGGTTCGAATCCGCCCGGACGTAAGTCCGTAGCTCAGTGGCAGAGCATCATCGCCTCGAAAGAGGCAGTACAGGCTCGATTGTTCCTCGGCGCCTTAATCTTACGCGTTGTGAATTTCCCAAACGACTGTCTCGTGTTTTGCTGCTGCTCGATCAGGTCGGCTTGCCGGACGAAGCCGCGCTGCAGCAAAGGCCGGTGGTGAAGAGAACTGTTGCTTCGGGTTGACGGCATGGAGGTTCAAATCCTCCCGGGCGGAAACGTCCGTGGCGTAATCTGGTAGCGCACGTCAGTGGCCGCAAGGCCAGTACAGTCTCGACCGTTCCCCGGCGCTTTTTTCTCAAACCTGTGTAAGACTGGCCGAAAGGGGGTGTTCCATGGCCAAACTCAACAAGCTGTTGCGCGTCTTCACGCATGAGGGCGCGAAAGGCAGACGCTTCACGCCGGAGCAGGAGTTGAAGCGCACGCTGATGAACTGCCTCCTGTGGGAGGACCAGTTCTATGTCGACGGCGTCACGCTCGCTGACCGGATCAATATATTGGTGCCGATGGTCGAGCCGGCGCGTGTTGCGGCCCTAGCCATAGAAGCGCGCGACGTGATGAAGCTGCGCCATGCGCCGCTGCTGATCGTGCGTGAGATGGCGCGGCACGAGAAGCATCGTGTGCTCGTTGCCGATACGTTGGCGCGTATCATCCAGCGGCCAGACGAGATGACGGAACTGCTCGCCATCTACTGGGCGGACGCGCTGGGGCCGATGCAGCAGCGCAAGAAACAGCCCGTCTCGGCGCAGATCAAGAAGGGACTGGCGCGGGCGCTGACCAAGTTCGACGCCTACCAACTCGCGAAATACGACCGCGACGGCGCGGTGCGGATCAGGGACGTGCTGTTCCTGGTTCACGCCAAGCCGAAGGATGCGAGCCAGGAGAAGGTGTGGAAGCAGCTTGTCGACGGCACGCTGTCTTCGGCCGACACCTGGGAGGTCTCGCTCTCGGGCGGAAAGGACAAGCGCGAGACCTTCGAGCGCTTGATCGCCGAAAAGAAGCTGGGCGGGCTGGCGTTGCTGCGCAATCTGCGACTGATGCAGAACGCGGGCGTCGAGCGGGCCATCATCGGCGAGGCGATCAAGGCAATGCGCACGGACCGCATTTTGCCGTACCGCTTCATCGCGGCGGCGCGCTATGCGCCGGACTTCGAGCCGGAACTCGAATCCGCGATGCTGAAGTCGCTAGGCGGACACGCGCGGCTCAAGGGCCGTACGACGTTGCTGATCGACGTCTCCGGGTCGATGACCTATCCGCTCTCGGCGCAGTCCGAGATGACGCGGATGGAGGCGGCCTGCGGTCTGGCGATCCTGGCTCGCGAGGTCTGCGACGAGGTAGAAATTTTCACCTTCTCGAGCAAGACCGTGAAGGTGCCGCCGCGTCGCGGCTTTGCGCTGCGCGATGCGATCGTTAACTCCCAGCCGCATGGCAACACCATGCTGGGGGCGGCGGTTGCGCAGGTCGATGCCAAGGGCAGGCGTCTGGTCGTCTTCACCGACGAGCAGTCGCACGATCCGGTTCCGGTGCCGCAGGGCAGGGGGACGATGATCAACATCGCCTCCTACCAGCACGGCGTGGGGTCCGGCCCGTGGCAGCGCGTCGACGGCTTCTCCGAAGCTGTTGTCGCCTGGATCGCGGCACAGGAAAACGACCTGCACTGAGGCGTATGACCTCGGAAGTCCAAACTAGGCGCCGGCGGCGGAAGTTGCCGGCGCCTTTTTCCATTGGCGGCTCGGCAGAAAACACAAATTTAGATAATTGCCGTGGATTTGAATAACGCCGCGGCATCCTCGGGCCGGTAACGTCCTCGGCCGGATAGCCAACTTGTGCGGCCCCCGAGTACTTCGCGCAACAAAATCGGGGCCGTGCGTGCGGAACCGCAAACATGGAGTCCTGCGCGATGGCGCATGGCGCAGTTGGATTTGGGAAAAAGCCGGCGACAGCGGGGTCGGATCAAGCCCAGGCGGTCGAGGCGCCCGCCGTCGTGCGCGCCATTCCGCTTGCGCTTGGTCCGTTGGTGTCGCCGTATAAAAAGCGCGGGCGCCTTTCCTTCCGGATTGAGCGGCTGCCACCTTCGGCTCGCCTGTCGGCGGGAAGAAACAACGGCGACCATTCCTGGTCGCTGGCTTATGACGAATTGGACGAGCTCCGCTATCTGATCCCGGAAAGCTTGGACGAGCCGCATACGCTGGCAGTCCGGGTCATTGCGCGCGACGACGGCGCTACGCTGGCGGTGATTGAGGTACCGGTTCTGGCCGAAGCTAATGCAGCTGCCACGTCGCCTGATGCCGACCTGGCAGAAAAAACAGCGTTCAAGCAGAAGCTCGATGCCGCGTTGGCCGCTCGCCGCGCCGCGCGCCTAAGCGAGTCTGATGATGGCCGAACTATGGTCTGGGATACGCGCGGGGTTGGCGAACATCAGGAAGCATTGCCGGTCATTCACTCGAGTGACGTGTCTTCTCGCACCGACGTAGCTGCGACGCGTGGTTCATCCGACGCGGAAATTCGCCGGTTGACCGACGAATGCGCGGCTGTGCGCGCAGCTTTAACGGACCGCGATGCGGAGTTGAAGCAAATGCGCCTCGCGGCGGACACGGCCCATGAGCGCCTGCGGCAGGAGGCGGACGCTGCATTGTCGGATGCCAGGACGGCCTGGATATCTGGCGAGACGGCGCGGTTCGCAGAAGCCGAGGCGCAATGGCGGGCGACCGCGGCGAAGGAATTGTCGGCCGCAACGGCACGCGGTGACCATGTCGCGGAGGAGCTTCGCCGACTGCGCGACGAAGCTGCAGCGGCGCGGGCGGCTCTGACCGATCGCGAGGCAGAGTTGGCGCAAATGCGTCAAACAGTTGACAGCGCCCGTGCGCGGGTCTGGCAGGAGACGGACGCAGCGGTGTCGAAAGCCCGGTCCGTCTGGAAGGACGCCGAAGCGGCGCGTCTTACGGAGGCAGAAGCGCAGTGGCGAGCACAGTCGGCAAAGGATATGGCGGCCATGGTTGCGCGCTACGAGAAGGCGGAAGCAGCGCTGAAGCTTATCCAAGCTGGTGCCGCCATCCCCGCCGAGCGCGATGAAGTCAACCGCGAAATTCAGCACCTGCGTAACGAACACGCCACCGCGCGGGCGGCTTTGGCGTCCCGCGAGGCCGAATTGAAGCAAGCGCGTCTAGAGGCCGAACAGATGCGTGAGAATTGGCGGCAGGAAGCCAACGCCGCAGTGTCAAAGGCGAAATCTGCCTGGGAAGCGGGGGAGGCCGCGCGGTTGACAGATGCCGAGGCACAGTGGCGCGCGCAACTCACCAAAGCGGTGGCGGCCGCGCGCGCCGAAGCCGCGCGCGATCACGGCAAGGAGATGGAACTCCAGCGGCTGCGCAAAAAAGTGTCGGTACTTGAGGAAACGCTCGCAGAACGTGAGCAAGCGCTGGTCAATGCACGCCAGGCGGAAGGTCGGAACGACGACTTTGCCTCGAGGGGATCGCGAATTGTCATCCGAACCAGTCGGCAATGGTCCGCTGTCGAACCGCGGGACGAAGACCGTCCTGTCGTGACGCACCACTACCTGCGCGATGCTGTCGTCGCGGCATGCGTTGTGGCTTCGGCGATATTTTTCTATCCGGCCATATTGCCATACGTTCCGCAGAACGTTCTCACCCAATTCTCGTTGGCTGGGAGCAGCAGTGGCGAGACATCTTCTCCCGTCATGCGACATACAACGGCGGCGCCAGTCGCCAAGCCACCGGAGGCAGTCGTGTTGCGAGACGTCAACGTTCGTGCGGAGCCGTCGCCGACAGCGGCAATTATCTTGACCATGCGGCACGGATTGAAGGTTTCTGTCCTAAAGAAACAGGGGCACTGGACGCTTGTGCAGGGCGCTGGCGGTAACAATCAAGTGCTGCAGGGATGGGTCTTTACCTCGTTCCTGACGGTCGCAAACGACGATGTGGCGTCGCGGCGTTAGAAGAAGCCGCATCCGCAAATGTTGCGAACGCGCCTTCATATGCGCGGAAGCGCCGTGCGTTCTTTCCTACGCGATGCGGCATATGCACGCCGACACGCGCAGTTCAGCGTCGGCCAAGACCGCCGGCCGAAAGGCGCGCTGCGACGTGACTGTGCTGTTCGATTCGTATATTGGCGGCGCCAAGGAGGGCGGCGTAGGGGTGCAAGATAACCTGCGTCGGGATATCGGCGACGTAGCCCGACAGACGCCCCTTGGCTTCGAAACGGCGACGAAAGTCGCTGGCGCACAGCCAGTCAAACAGACGCGGCGCGATGCCACCGCCCAGATACATGCCGCCGCGCGCGCCGAAGGTGAGGGCGATGTCTCCCGCGGCGTGTCCATAGATGCCGCAGAAGCGATTCAGTGCATCGACGCAAAGCGCGTCATTGCGCGCCATGGCACGCCGTACGATTTCGTTGGGTGGCAGCGGATCGACATCGACGTCGCTCATTTGGCCAAGCGCCCATCGCAGATTGCAGAGCCCCGGCCCGGACAGCACGCGCTCCAAAGATACCCGCCCGAAACGCTCCGTCAGCAATCTTAGAATTTCGATCTCCGCCTCGTCGGCGGGAGCGAAGGCCATGTGTCCGCCCTCGGTGGCGGCAACGACGGCGCTGTCGCCTTGTCGGACAACGGCCGCGACGCCGAGGCCGGTACCAGCGCCGACGATGCCGACGGTGATGCCGTGATCGACCGTCTTTGTCGGACCGATTGTACCGACGTCACGGTCGGTCAGATACTCCATCGACATCGCGAGCGCGACGTAATCGTTGATCAGTTTCGCGGAGGCGAAGCCATGCTGAACGATCGCCGCCTCGGAGAACTTCCAACGGCCGTTGGTAAGGCGGGCCTCGCCGTTTTCGATCGGCCCAGCAACCGCTATCACGGCGCTGTCGGGGCGCGTCTCGGTGCGGCTCAGGAAATGCTCGACGGCATCTTCGAAAAATTCGAAGGCCGCGCATGGAAAACTTTCGCAGGCATAAATTCGTGGCGTCGAGCCCGCAAGGTCTGCCAAGGCGAAACGAACATTCGTGCCACCGACATCTGCGACGAGCCGAAGCTCGACCTCCACCGAACGGTCCGTCGCGTCGGCGAATGAAGGCGTCGAACGTCGCAACATAGGAGTAATCCAATCCAATAGTTAACAGCGCCGCATGCCGTTACTCACGACGCAAAACGTTGCTCTTATTAATATGATAAATATTTTCCTTGTAAAGCGGTATCACAGTCTTTGCGATGCGAAGAACGAGCGCGCGCAACCGATCTGTATAAAATATGTGCAAACGGCTGTTTGTTGCCGCCTTCAAGTGTTGTTCGGAATCTAATTGTAGCCGCCCCGCCAGATTGCTCTGGCATGCGGGCGTTCGACCGCCTAGTGCGCTATTTTCAAGGTTTATTTCTAATTCCACGTTATCGGGTAACGGCCGCAGCGAAGTCAACGTGTTTGTCGGGGAGGCGCCGCGGATTCGCGTTCGATGAGCGAATGGGGGACGAGGTGATTGCGCGGTTTTGGCTGTCCGCCTGATCTGATGACCTGCATGTTTTGCACGATAACGTCGATCGCCGCCGCCGCAATATCGTGAATCGGTTGGCGGATGGTCGTTAGTTGCGGCCACACCGAGCCCGCGATTGTGTCGTCGAAGCCGACGACGGAAAGATCGGTCGGGACGTTCAGCCCTTTGCGATGGGCGACGGACATGACGGCAGATGCCATGTCGTCATTGGTGGCAAAAATAGCGGTGGGCATCGCTTCGGTTGTCAGGATCTGTTCGCCGGCGTCCAGGCCTGAACGGTAACTGTTCAGCCCCTGGGCAACGATCGGCTCGTCAACCGTCTGTTTTGCATCGCGCAATGCTGCTTCGAAACCCTGGAAGCGCCGGATGCTCGATGTGTGACCGGGATGCCCCTTGATAAAGCCAATCCGGCGATGTCCCAGCTTCAAGAGGTAGTTGGTCATCTCGTAGGCGGCGCTGAAATCGTCGATTCCGACGCATGTCACTTCGCCGCGAAATCCTCCGGTGGCGAGAGCGACAACGGCAACGCCGGCATTTGTCAATTCGGCAATCAATTCTGATGCCTCGCTTACGGGTGCCGTCAGCATCATCCCGGTGATCCCACCCTTGACGAGATTGCGAACGGCAGCGCATGCGGCCTCCGGGTTGCTGATCTCGCATTTGTCGACGACGAGCTGAGAACCGTTGCGGCTGCTGCTGTCGAGGGCACCGATCAACAATTCGCTGAAGTAGGCCACGCTCGGGTTGTTGTAGAGCAGGCCAATGCGAATCTCGGCGGCGCTGGCCAGGCTGCGCGCAGCTTTGTTTGGCCTGAACTGTAATTCGTTTACCGCTTGAAGGACGGCAGCACGGGTATTGTCATCGACATTCGGCGAACCGTTGAGGACGCGCGAGACGGTTGTCTTCGAGACCTGGGCGCATCTGGCAACGTCGTAGATCGTAGCGACGTTCTGGCTCTTGTTACCGGCCCTGCCTGTGGTTCTGGATTCCACAGCTGTTTTGCGAATTGTCCCCGCAGTCATAAGTGCATTTTCCGACATTGTGTACGGCGCCGCAAGTGCCGTGCATGGCTTTGCACTGCACCTGGTGTTGTCTCCGCGGACATGTCTGCTTGAAGGCGATGTCTATCGAAACGACAACCTTTCATCGTTTGGAGATCTCGGGAGATGCCAGCCAATTTAAGAATGAATGACAAGTGCCGTTACCCGGCAGTTGTGCCGGCACGTCTAATGAGGAATACGGATCTGACGCCGAGAGCCTTTGATTGCGTCCCGAATGACGCACGCGGGTTCGCGTCCCGCTTCTTTGCGCCGACGATGGATTAGGCAGGCTTATAGCTGCTTTTTGGATGCTCGGAGAGGTCGTGGAGAGTGTGGCACTTATGAAGCACCAAACCAAAAAATATTATAAATAGACTAATTTGCGCTTGCAAAAAACTGGCAGGTAAACGCTGTCTATGGTATCGGTAACGTGATGCCTGACAAAGCTGACCGAAGACGTCGGTAGAGATCAGGCGAGGGCATTCGTACAGGGAGTGCAAGTGTTCCAGGGGCAACAATTTCTAATATTATCATGCTATTAGGGTAGTTTTTGCAGCTGCTTTGGTGTCCTGGAAATGGGCGCTCTTAGGGCAATGTGCTGCAACTGCTCCCTAAACTCAGGCGGACATGCACTAATTGTATGATTAATAAGAAAAATCTGGTGCTGGCGACAGCTGGCGCAGAAACAAATCGGGAGGAATGACGTGAGAAACTTGGTGCAAGCAGAATCGATGGGGCAGCGGAGCAGACTTCGACTGCATAAGGTACTGCTCGGAAGCGTCTCTGCTTTGGCGGTTGGTGCACTTATTGGACCGGCGCTTGCGCAGGACAACGCCGCGCAACCGGTCGAAACGGTGGTCGTCACCGGTATCCGGGCGAGTTTGCAGTCGGCGCAGTCGATCAAGGAAAATTCCAGTCAGGTTGTTGACTCGATCACAGCGGTTGATATCGGCGCACTTCCTGATCGTAACGTCGCCGACGCGCTTCAGCGCGTGCCTGGCGTGACACTCCAGCGCACTGACCAGAATCGTGATCCTGTGCGCTACGGCGGTACCGGCAACGGTGTATATATTCGTGGCTTGGCTTGGGTTAACAGCCTCGTAAACGGCCGCGACGAGTTTTCCGCTTCGAACGGCCGTTCGCTGAGCTTCGCTGACGTTTCCGCCGATTTGCTGTCGGGCGTGAATGTCTACAAGAATCCCGATGCCAAGATGATCGAAGGTGGCGTTGGCGGCACGGTCGATCTCTTGACCCGCAAACCATTCGATCAAGACAGCCGGCTGATCGCTGCGTCGGCGGATTACACTTATGGCGATCTGATCGGTAAGGGGCATTTCTCCGGCAATGCGCTATATAGTGACCGCTGGGATACCAAGATCGGTGAAATGGGTGCGCTGCTGTCGGTCGACTATCAAGACCAGCAGAACCGCACCAA
The DNA here is from genome assembly GCA_028865545.1 of Alphaproteobacteria bacterium. Taxonomy (GTDB): domain Bacteria; phylum Pseudomonadota; class Alphaproteobacteria; order Micropepsales; family Micropepsaceae; genus Rhizomicrobium. The sequence continues at coordinate 62,125 of JAGWJY010000007.1, forward strand.
CAGTTACTCTCTCAGCCATTTCGATTGCGTGGACGCGTCGACGCCTGGCAGTTCGCCGTCACTGTACGGTTCCACGGCCTGTAACGCGATAACAACAAGCAATCGCCGGTACATTCCAAACTATCTGGATTGGCGACAGATTGACTGGGAACAAAAACGCCTGGCGTTCGACGGTTCATTCCAGTGGCGTCCGAATGACGAATGGCTTTTCACGGCGGAGGCCTTTTATTCCAAAGCAGATCCCACCGATATTGAACACTCACTTCCCTATAACGTTCCGCAGGATCCGACCTCATCAGCTGTCAATTACACATATGACCCGAATGGGACTTGGACCGGCGGAACCATCACGAATGGTCAGACGGGCGGCATAGACACGCGTGTTGGCAGGCATCACGACTTCAACGGCGATTACACGTTCAACGCCAAATTCAATCCAAGCGAAGCGTGGGCATTTTCAGCAGATGTGCAGTACACGGAGTCCAGGGCGACCAACTACAGCATGACGGCCTATACCGACATGGGGAACCCAAATGACGCGGGGACTCCCGGAGTGCCTGGGGAGAACGTAAAAATCGACCTGACAGGCAGTACGCCGGTGCTCTCAGTGAGCGATCCAGCAGCAATGGCGGTCGGTACAAATTACTACTACTCCGCCGCCATGGACCACATGGAGAACAACTTCGCGCATTCCTGGGCCTATCGAGCTGACGGGTCGTACACGTTCCATGATCAGGATGGCTGGCTAAAGTCGGTCGACTTTGGTTTCCGCGGGGAGATGAAACAAGCTGTCACCCGACAGACCGGATATAATTGGAGCCTTTTGAGCCACCAGTCGTGGGGCGGCGGTCCTCCAGTCTTCATGGGGCAAACTGGCTACACGGGTGGAACACAGAACCCCGCACTGCCCGGCACTGTATCGCTGTTCAACTATGGCAGCTTCTTTGGCAGCCAAGGCCCCCAGGCTTGGTTCGTCAATCCGAATTTTCTTCTGTCGGGAACGTCCAACATCTATTCCATCCTAAAGGACACGGAGAGCGCCGGCTGGGGGTGGACGCCTTACGCGACGCAGCAGAACTGTCCGAAGGGCGTCGATGTCAAGTGCAATGCCATCTACGGTGGGTTTACACCGGAAGCTGACAACGTCAGCGCGGGTATCAACGACCAGAAGGAAGATACCTTCGGTGGATATTTGATGGTCAACTACGGCCACGACGATTTTCTCGGCACGGGCGTTCCGGTCGATGGCAACATCGGTGTACGTATTGTCCAGACACAGGACCAGACGACACAAGGTAAGCTGGTTCTTCCGTCAATCTCGAGCGGATGCTCGTCGCCGCCAGCATCGTCTTGCGCCGACTACAACACGGCGATCGCATTTTCGAACGGCGGCGGTTCAGTGACTATTCCCGCTGTGTCAAATACGTATACGGACGTGCTGCCGAGCTTTAACTTCCGCGCGCATCTGAGTGATACCCTACAAGCCCGCTTTGCCTTCTCGCAAGGGATTGTGCGGCCTGACTTCAGCTACACCCAAAATTTTGACTCTTTGGGCTTTGGTTTCGGTCAATCGGGAACGGCGCTTGAGGGCACTTTCAATAGCGTCACTACAGGGCGGACAGGCACCGGCGGCAATCCTTACTTGAAGCCGATGCACGCCAATAACTACGACGCCAGCTTGGAGTGGTATTTCGCGCCGACTGGCAGCTTAACGTTTGCCATGTTCCACAAGGACTTGACGAATTACTTCCTCACCGGACCGGTACCTGTGACGTTCACCAACAATGGAGTCACGGAAACGTTCCAGGTGACGGAGACGGTCAATGGCAGCAAAGGCAAGGTTGAAGGCTTCGAACTTGCATATCAGCAGTTCTATGACTCGCTGCCTGGCTTTTTGGGTGGGTTTGGCCTGCAGGCGAATTACACGAAAATCTACAATAGCGGTGGCGCTAATCCGACGGTCAATCTCTTTGAGACTGTCGAAATCGGTAACGCTCAAGCTCCTCTTCCTCTCGAAGGTATGTCGCCAGACAGCTACAACCTTGCGCTGCTGTACGAGAAGTACGGGATCTCCGGCCGATTGGCGTATAACTGGCGTTCGCGCTTCCTGCTGACAAGTTCGGCAGCAAACGTCAATCAGCCGATCTGGTCGGAAAATTATGGGCAGCTCGATGGGTCGATCTTCTATACCTTCATGAGCCACTACAAGATCGGTATTCAAGCGACCAATCTGCTGAAATCTTCGACGATCCTTGACGTCGGATATACCAACTACCATCCACGGTATGATTGGATCGAAACAGATCGTAAGATTTCTCTTGTTCTCCGCGCCAACTGGTAATTGAGACGTAAAGCTATACCCTCCGGCACAACCACCTAAAATTTGGTGATTGTGTCGGAGGTTTTTTCTGCAGCACGAGGGTGTATGGCGCGGCTCGCTGGCACCGGATACGCTGCTGGCGCCGCTTAATCTGATAAATATTCTCGTTCAAAATGCCGTGCACTTACTTGCGTCAGGTTCGTCGGCGCTTATGCTTGTCTGCGCTATCACTTTACGATCCCGCTGTTTCTGCAGAATTTGGATTGGTGCTGCGCAGTTCCATGCGCGCCCAAATAAAAGAGGAAGGCGAGGGGCACGATGCGATTTGTCCGCGCAGCGATTTGTATGGTATTTTTTCTGTCGCTGATGTTGGTCTCTGGCGCCAAGGCGCAAGACGTGGCAAAGCACGGGCATTACAAGAATTTCCGCGTTGCAATCTACGTCGTGGTCAATGCCACCAAGGAACTGGTTGACCCAAAGGTCTTTGCTGAGCAATACGACCGCGTCAGTCGACAGCTCAAGTTCGACAAGGTGTACATCGAAGTTTATCGCAACCATTTGTTTGCAACTGACGCAGAGATCGAGACCGTCAAGAAGGAATTTGAAGCTAAGGGTATCGCTGTAGCCGGCGGCGTCACGTTGGCCGCTGGCGGGGCCGGTGGGCAGTTTGGAACCTTCGATTATGAGGACGAAACTGACCGCGAAGAATGCAAGAAGGCCGCGGAATTGGCTGCGAAGCACTTCAATGAAGTGATCCTTGACGATTTCTTCTTCTACACAAGCAAGAGCGACGCTGACATCGCTGCCAAGGGAGCCCGGAGTTGGACGCAATATCGTCTCGACAAGATGCGCGAGGTCGCGCAGGACTTGGTGCTTGGGCCGGCCCGGGCAGTCAATCCGAACGTCAAGATGATCATCAAGTACCCGAACTGGTACGAGCATTTCCAAGGTCTTGGATACGACCTGGAAAAGGAATCGCACATGTTCGATTACATCTATACCGGCACCGAGACACGTGACCCTCTGATTACCGACCAACTCCTGCAGCAGTACGAAAGCTACGAGATCGTCCGCTATTACGACAACATCCGGCCTGAAGGAGGTAACCGCGGTGGCTGGGTCGATACCTACAGTTTGCGCTATGTCGACCGCTATGCCGAGCAGTTATGGGACACGCTGTTCGCCAAGGCGCCAGAGATCACACTGTTCAATTGGTATGACATGGCCGGCCCATTCCCTGCAGTGGCGGGCGACCGTGCCCAATGGGAGAGGGCACCGACCAGCTTCGATTGGAACGCTATCGTGAAGTCATATCATTCCGCCGGAAGGAATGGCCCCGGCCCTGGCTGGGCGACTGCCGCCGACGCCGCTCTCACAGGTGTGGACAACGTTCTTGGAAAATTAGGGAATCCAATCGGAATCCCAAGTTATAAACCGTACCAGTCGGACGGCGAAGACTTTCTGCAGAATTACTTGGGCAATGTTGGCATCCCGATTGAGATGACGCCGAATTTTCCGACAAATGCCAAACTCGTACTGCTCACCGAAGAGGCAAAGTACGACCCCGACATCGTCAAGAAAATCGAACACCAGCTTGCATCCGGTGGAAACGTCGTAATCACGTCTGGTCTGCTGCGCGCTTTGCAGAATAAAGGCATTAAAGATGTGGTCGAGTGGGAGGATACCGGCCGGATCATTTCGATCCACGATTTTCTCAACGGCTTTGGCGCTGGTAACGGCACAAGCCTGAACGACCCCAAGCATGACAATCCGTCTATTCTGTTCCCCGAAATTCGCTTTTACACCAACGATTCATGGGGAATTGTTCGCGGAGTCGCTGGCGCTAAAGGCGATCCGATTCTTTTGATGAATCACTACTCTAAAGGCGTCATCTATCTACTGACGATTCCGGAGAACGAAGGCGATCTCTATAATCTGCCGCAGGGCGTGATTACGCAGGTAAAGAACTACCTTCTGGCTGATTTTCCCGTGCGTATCGATGCGCCGCCTCTGGTCAGCCTGTTTGCCTATGACAATAACGCGTTCATCGTTGAATCCTATAGATCGACAGTCACGCATGCGAACATTGTCGTGCCCGGTACAGGCGTGAAGGTACGTGATCTGGAGACTGGTAAGCTTCTGATTGCGGAAAACGCTGTGAAAGCCACCGCTGACCCGCGTCGTCGACACACCTATCCGGAACCACCACGCACGACTTTCCACGTTACGATCAATCCGCACTCCTATGTGGCGTACCGTATCGAGAAGTAGGACAAATCAATCCAGATGTAGGCGAGGGGAAAGTTACTGCACGCGCAGCCATCTTGGCAGCAGTTATTCCGTTGATAACAATGGCAGGTACGTGCCGGTTACTTTGCAGGTTGACCGTAGACGATCCCACGGCCATCCGTCCCGACATAGACGCGTCCAAATATTCTTGGATCGCCGGCGATGCAGCGGAACGCACGTCCGTATTCGTGCTGTGCATCGTTCACGCGAACCCACGTCTTGCCGCGGTCATCAGAGCGCCAAATTGCGCGCAGATCATCCATGGAGCCGATGGCGAATAGCGCCGGATAGGTTTGCCCCGGTGGAGCCTTGCCGAAGGCCATAACATCTATCTTCAAGTCATTGCGTACTTCCATAAATGAGCGGCCGCCCGTAGTTGAATGGTAGAGCGTCCCTTTTGACAAATACCATAAGTCGCTCTTTTCGCCGGGCGTCGCGATCAGTGGCCAAGCGTCCTCACGCCAAGTCGGTTGGTCCGCAGTGATGTCGGACGGTAAGCCAACCGTTGGCAGAGAAGAGAAGTGCGCACCTTCATCGTCACTCGCATAAATAATACTCTTGGAGAAATCGATCGCGTAGAAGCGCTTGGAATCAACACGGTCTGGCACCGGTCGTCCGCCTTGCGGTAGGCCTTTGACGGAAATCCAGGTCTTGCCACGATCTCTTGTCAGCACTGGCGTCGGGGGTACCATCACGATGAAAGTCCTGCCGTCCGCTGAAGTGACGATGGCGGCGTCGGTGTACGGATCGCTGTAATTGTATGGCACCTCCTTCGGCTCGGTATAACCAGGTGGCATAGGTGCAAACAGTGGAGTCCAACTTTTCCCATAGTCAGTCGAGTATGCAAGCGTTGCCGTTCGGCCCTTCGCATGCGCCTCATGTGTCCCGCTGCGCACGACGATATTCGGTGCAAGCGAGGCATAATCAATGTTGTTTGTATTGATGAAGGTTGGGTGCATGAACATTGGCGGCGAGCGATCGAGGTCGAAATGTGCAAAACCGCCGATGTCACCAAAGCCGCTCAGGAGATATGGGCCTTTAGGCGGGCTCATCATCGTGATGATGGCCGTCTGCTCAACTCCGTCGACCCAGGGACGCCAGTTTACCGTCTTGTCGTCATCTGCATCGGTCAGATTCTTTGTGGCATAGATCGTGGCGCCTGTTGCGTAAGCGGCGTGATTGGCATCGAACGGATCAATCGCCAGTGCCGATATCCACCAGCCAAAATTGGACTCTTTTTGACCCCATAGAAGGAACGGCACGGCGGAAACGTCACGCTTGCTCAGCAGACGAAGGTCGCTCCAGTGCCGACCACCATCAGTCGAACGCCAGATGGTATCGCCGGCGCCGGCGCGATCGATGGTCGCGACGACCAACGTTCCAACATGCTGGCGGTCCACACTAATTCCCAAGTAACCGCCTGCCGGTCCTTTGGTGCCCTTGCCTGGTGTGATGTCGGTCCATGCTCCACTATGCGTGTCGAGTTTGAAGACGGCGCCATCGGTAATGCCACTTGGCCCCATGGCATTGCTATAAGAAATATAGAGGACGCCTTTGCTGTCGAGTGCAGCCTTGAGCGGGAGGAGATTCGCTGGTGGTCCACCAATGACGGCCGTCCACGTCTGGCCGGCATCGTTGCTGCTGAAAAGGTGATGTTCGCCTGGATCGGCAACACCGACGTATATTTTCCGTGACGGGGTTCCTCTCGCGTCTCGGGAATCGTTGAAGATCACAAAACTGATACCGGCTTCAGTTCCGCGATGACTTGCGGGCAGGCCAAGTCCGGAACGCGGAAATGATGAAACCTTTTTCCACGTGTCGCCCCGATCTGTACTGCGCTCGAGACCATCAAAGCGCGAACCAAAATAGAGAATCGACGTGTCGTTTGGATCAATCGCCAGTCTTTCGCCGAGGCCGCGACCGTCTTCGTTGCCGCCCATGCGGAATGGTACTGGTATGACCTTCCAGGTCTCTCCGCGATTTTCCGATCGCATGATCGCCGCCGGCTCGCTGTGATAGGTGCCAACGGCTGCGTAGACCACGTCGGGGGCCACGGGGTCCGGCGCAATGCTCTCGACGCCACGATAATTCGGGTTTGGGTTGGCGTCCTGCAACGGAATCCAGGTTCGCGCCGCGGCGTCCCAACGGTAGGCACCGCCCATGTCACTGCGCAGATAGGCGAGGCCCGGCTCCACCGGACTGAACACGATATCGGGCACGTAGCCGCCACCGCCGACTTTGACATTCCTCCAGATATATCCGGCGGCCGAAGCGACGGGGCTCCAAGTCAATGTCAGCAGTAACGCGCAGAGCCCCAGCGCGGCGATTGCAAGAGATTGTCGGCGAAGGAATGCCGATGTCGGCTTCGGCCTTGCGCTGCGTGATCCAACTACCATGGCCAACCTCCGATGCAACTTTTTGCAGTATTGCCCATATAAATCATATAAGTCAGCGAACGATACAATAAATTTTCCTGGAGGTACCATGCAGGCGATTCAGCCGGTGACCAGCACAAAGAAAGCGATCTGCTTCGCAGGAGTATTCGCCTTACTGCCAATACTCGCCTCGCCATGTGCGTTCGCCCATCCGCAGTCGGTTGCGCTGACGCTCTGGTACGACAAACCTGCGGCAGATTGGGAGCATTACGGCCTGCCCATCGGCAACGGCGCAATGGGGGCGGTAATCACCGGCGGTGTGGCTGTCGACGACATTCAGTTCAACGAAAAGACATTGTGGACCGGCGGCCCCGGTTCGCAAGGCTATGATTTCGGGCTTCCACAGGAGCCGGTGGCCGGTGCAGTGGCGAAGGTGCAGGTGATGCTGAACAAATCCACGCGTCTTCCGCCGGAAGACGTCGCTAGCATTCTAGGGCACAAAATGTCCGCATACGGCGACTATCAAACTTTCGGCGATGTGATGTTGACGTTTTCTGGTGCGCCTGCAGCGCCACAGGCCTATAGACGCTCGCTGGATATCCAGCATGCGATAGCTCGGCTCCATTATACACAGGATGGCGTGCGCTATACGCGCGAATACTTCGCCTCTTATCCAGACCATGTAATCGTCGTCCGCATATTTGCGAGCCAGCCTGGAAAAATTACATTTACTGCCGCGCTCACCGTTCCAGATAATCGCAGCGCAACACGAACGGCCCACGATGAACGTATTACGGAATTTGGCACCCTGAACAATAACGGCCTAAAATACGAAGCACAGCTGCAGGTCATCGCACAAGGCGGGAGTTGTAAGGATACGAACGATGGAACGGTTTCGGTCGTTGACGCCGACTCCGTGGTCTTGATCCTGTCCACTGGTACCAATTACGCGCAACATTATCCTGGCTACAGAGGGCCTGATCCTCATGAGGGTGTGACGGCATGGGTCGATCAGGCAGCGTCGAAAGGATTCCCACGACTTCTTCATGACCACGAAGATGATTATGGAAAATTGTTCAACCGTGTGACGCTTGATATCGGACAAAAGATGCCGAATGAGCCGACGGATGTGCTGCTCAGCCATTTTCAGAACGGAAAGTCGGCGGCCGATCGAGCTTTGGAGGCGCTGTTCTTCCAGTATGGCCGTTATCTACTAATCTCATCGTCTCGCGCCGGATCGTTGCCGGCAAATTTGCAGGGCGTCTGGAATAACTCAGACACTCCGCCATGGAACGCCGACTATCACGTCAACATCAATCTGCAGATGAATTATTGGCCTGCTGATCCGACAAACCTGTCCGAAACGGAAGCTCCGTTCTATGATTTTGTCGATAGTTTAGTCGCGCCGGGGCAGGTGGGCGCGGAACGCGTCCTCGGCGCCAGGGGTTGGACCTTGTTTTTGAACACCGATCCGTGGGGCTATACGGGACTGATAGCTTGGCCGACCGCGTTCTGGCAGCCTGAAGCCGGCGCATGGTTGGCCTCGCAGTATTACGATCATTATCGCTTCACGCAGGATAAGACGTTCTTGGCGCAACGGGCCTATCCAGTGATGAAGGGGGCGGCGCAAATGTGGCTGGACGCGTTGGTAACCGATCCGCGTGACGGCAAGCTGGTCGTGTCGCCGAGTTACTCGCCCGAGCATGGCCAGTTTTCGGTTGGCGCATCGATGTCGCAGCAGATTGTGTGGGGATTGTTCACAGACGTGCTGCAGGCGGCGGAAATTCTCAAGGACGATGAGTTCCGCGGCAAAATCGAGGCTGCGCTGGCAAAACTCGATCCAGGCCTGCGGATCGGCTCTTGGGGGCAGCTTCAGGAATGGAGGGAAGACTGGGACGACCCGAAGGACGAGCATCGTCACGTTTCGCATCTTTATGCGTTAGATCCTGGGCATCAACTCTCTCCGCTGACAATGCCGCAATACGCGGCGGCAGCGCGCATTTCGTTGAATGCGCGTGGTGACGGTGGCACTGGCTGGAGTAAGGCTTGGAAGATAAGCTTCTGGGCCAGACTGTTTGACGGTGACCATGCGCAATTGATGCTCGCCCAGCAGCTTCACGAGAGCACGCTGCCAAACCTGTGGGACACCTGTCCGCCGTTTCAGATAGACGGGAATTTCGGAGCCACGGCTGGTATTTCCGAAATGCTGGTTCAGAGTCAGAACGGCTTCATCAACATCTTGCCGGCGTTGCCGCACGCCTGGCCCGAAGGCGAGGTCAAAGGATTGCGGGCACGAGGCGACATAACACTCGCTATAAGATGGTCTAAAGGGCTTGCGCGGCGCGTTATTCTTTCGGCTGGCCATGACCGACAGGTCAGTGTTCGCACTACGATTTTCTCCAATCGGTTCTCTTTCCACGATGCGACAACGGGGCGATTGGTGGCAGTGATGGGCAAGGGTGAAGATCGGACATTCGTGGCGAAAGGCGATCACCGTTATGTGGTTAAGTCGTTGTAGTGGTTCCTCGGGGCATTTTTACGCGTCCATACGAAACCAAATGTGTGCAGTAGAGCTAAAGTAATTATAAGTATCATTAAGAAATGTATTTTATAGCGCTGTATTACAAACGGAAAAACGATGCATTAGAGTGATGTGATAATTATTATAATTCTTGTTAGCAGTATAGATAGAGATATTTATAGCGCATTCTCAGAAGAACTTGGCGCTGTTACTTAGTCTTATCTTGTCGGTAAGCGCTGTCTGTGTTAGCGCAAACGCTGCTGGAAAGTCACCGTAGATGGTTGTTGCTGCTAGTTGGCGGCGGCCGTGAAAACGGTGGGCTTGTTCAGAGGTCACCAAGCGTTTTTGGCTGGGGAGCTCAAGCGATCGATATCGGGTAGTGCCACCTACGATAAGAAGCAACGGGGGGCGCGTCGATTGTTGGGAGGAATTGGCCGTAGCGACGTTTGGCACTTGCAAGTGTGTCGCCACGATTTATCTGATCAATCAGATCAATCGGATAAGTCGCGAGCTGTACCTGCTAGGGCAGGAAACATATGGGAGGGACTTCGTGAAAAACATCGCGCAAATGCAAAAATTGTTGCTTGGCAGTGTATCCGCAGCGGCAATTGGAATGTTCGTAGGGCCCGCCTTCGCGCAGGCCACATCAAATCAGCCTTTGGAAACAGTCGTTGTCACGGGCATCCGGGCGAGCCTTGAATCCGCGCAAGCGATCAAGCAGAACTCCGATCAGATCGTCGATTCAATCACAGCTGTCGATATCGGCGCACTTCCAGATCGCAACGTCGCCGAGGCGTTACAACGCGTTCCCGGCGTGACGCTGCAACGCAACCAATCGCCGAACGATTTGTCCCGTATGGGCACCATCGGAAATTCCGTGTACGTCCGCGGCCTGTCTTGGGTGAAGACGCTGGTCAACGGCCGTGACGAGTTCACGGCCCAGGCCGGCCGCTCCTTGAGTTTCTCCGACGTGTCGGCCGATCTTCTGGCGGGCGTCGACGTTTACAAGAGCCCCGACGCCAAAATGATCGAAGGCGGCGTCGGCGGTACCGTCGATCTCAGAACCCGCAAGCCGTTCGACCAGGACGGTCTGAAGATCGCCGTGTCTGGCGACTACACATATGGTGATTTGCTGAAATCGGGACGGCCGTCGGGTAACGCGCTTATCAGCGATCGTTGGAATACCTCGCTCGGTGAAATCGGCGTGCTGGCTTCGGTCGACTGGCAGGAGCAGATCAACCGCACCACAGGCGTCAACATCGACCAGTATCAATGCTGGAATGAGGCCGCAACGACAGATTTATCTGCTGGGTCACACACAGCGCTCAATGCCCCATTCTACAACGAGTGCTCGGCTCTAACTCCCGGCACGTCCGGCGCCTTGTATGGTCCGGCCGGTCTCGCATGGCGCCAGTTGGAATTCACCAACCAGCGCCTTGCTACCAACGTCGTGCTGCAGTGGCGTCCGAACGATAAGTGGGAGGTCACGGTCAGTGGGTTGAACAGCTATGCGTATTCTACCGACATAGAACATTATGTCTGGAACCCTATCAACAACACTCAAATGTTGGCCTCGAATTTTGATTCGGCCGGTCATTGGACGGGCGGCAATTCGTCGACGACCTCGATCGATACCCGTGCCGGCACCGGGCACAATCGCAATACCGACATCAATCTCGAAATCAAGTTCAATCCGACCGACGCGCTGGCAATCAGCGCCGACGTCCAATTCGTCGAAAGCAGCTCACCGTACAGAAACAATACAATGTATACGGGATTCAACGGCGCAGGTCCCACCGTCAATGTCAACGTGGCGGACCGTAGCCCGAAAATCACATGGACGGATAACAGCGGGGGCAACCTTGAGAACCCGCACAGCTACGATTGGCTGGCGGATATGGATCACCTCCAGGACAGCGTTGGGCATGCGACCAACGCCCGCGTTGACGCCAGCTATACGTTCCAGGAAGGCGGCCTCTTCGGCTTGATCAAGAGCGTGGATGCAGGTTTCCGCACGGAGCAGAAGATCGCAGTGTCGCGTTCGACCGGCTACAACTGGGGCGCCACGTGCCCGACGAGTTGGGGAATCTCATGGCCTGGTGGACCAGACTTTACCGGCTGTCCGCTACTCGACGGTACGATAGCTCATTCTTATACGGCGTTGGACGGGAGCACCGTTTCATCGGGTTCCAGCGCCGTCACCGACCTTAACAAAAATGCTGTGTTATTTCATTACAGCCCGATCTTCGGCAACACCTTGCCCAACCTCTTGCTGCCGTCAACCCAATTGGCGCTGATGAATACCACTGATTTGTTCAAGATCATGAGTGCGGTCGAACCTGCCTCTGCCGCAGCCGGCGCCGGCATAGGAAGTTGGGCAAGCTGGGAGCCGTATGCGGCTCTCGCCGGATGCACCGGCGCCGACTTCACTTGCTTGGACGCCTATAAGAACGTCTCCGTCGGCGGCAATAGTTCGGGCAACAGAATCAGCACGGTGGACGAGCAGACCTACGCCGGCTACCTCCAGCTGAACTACTCCCACGACACGTTCCTGGGCTACGACATTCCGATCGACGGCAACATCGGCCTGCGCATTGTCCGCACCGAGGACCAGATCAGTAGCGGCGCGCTAGTCATGCCGAAATTGAATCAGAATAGCTGCGTCATTGGTACGGTCGATTCCCACGGCAACACGACCACGGATTGCAGCGGCTACAATGCTGCGATCGCCTTCCTCGGCGGCGGCAACCTAGCCGCCGCGATAGCTGGCGGGGGGGCGCTCGTTCCACGTCCCGCAGTGACGAGCGGCTACAACAACTATCTGCCGAGCTTCAACTTCCGGGCCCGTCTGACCGATCAGGTACAGACACGTCTGGCCTATTCGGAAACGCTTGTTCGGCCAGACTTCGCCAATATGAACAGCAGTGCTACGCTTCAGTACAACTTCTACGATACCGCCACCTATCAATCCGGAATTTTTAAGTTTGCGCCTTCGGGGTACGGCGGCAATCCGTACCTGAAGCCGATGCGTGCCAGAAACTACGATACGAGCGTGGAATGGTACTTCGCGCCGACCGGCAGCGTGACGATGTCGCTATTCCACAAGGATTTGTCGGACTACATCTACACGGCGACGACGACAGTGCCGTTCACCCACCCGATATCGGGCGCGACGCAGGACTTCTCCTACACGACCTATGTCAACGGCTCCAAGGGTAAGGTCGAGGGTTTCGAACTGGCTTATCAGCAGTTTTATGATCAACTGCCTGGCTTCTGGAGTGGTTTTGGTGTCCAGGCCAACTACACCAAGATCTATAATTCCGGCGGACATAACGGCGCGGTCGATGTCACCAGCAGCGTCGCCGTCGCCAACTCCAATCTCAAGACCCTGCCGCTCGAAGGCATGTCGAACGACAGCTACAACGTCGCACTCATGTACGCGAAGTATGACATCGATGCCCGCTTGGCCTGGAACTGGCGTTCCACTTACCTGTCATCGAGTTCGGACGCCAATACCAAGCTGCCCGTCTGGGTGGAGAACTACGGCCAGCTCGACGGGTCTGTGTTCTATAGCATCATGGATCACTACAAGATCGGCGTGCAGGTCACCAACATCTTGGGGGCCGACTTCCGTACCGACATGGGGTACTCGGACTTCCATCCGCAGACCAACTACATCAAGACCGACCGCAAGTTTGCCGTGGTCGTGCGCACCAGTTGGTAAGCTGAACATATAAACCACAGCGTGGGCCCCCGGCAGCAATGTCGGGGGCTCTATTTTGAGAACTATCCAGGCGTATGTGCGGACACTTGATCCCAGTGCTGCGCCAAGCGATCCGACCGTGGCTCGGCGGCTCAGTGTAACTCCAAGGCCTCGTACAAGGGGTGAAGATGACCCTCATAGGGCTTTGCGCGGCCGATCGAGCTTTTGTACGCGGGTTGCCGCACTTGATGCAGGCTAGCGGTGGAAACGGCTCGTTCGGTCTTGTGGAACTCAAGGCAGCGCGCATCCCATTTGAGGCCGCAATAGTCGATAATCCGCCGCGATTGCGCTGCGAGGTCGGTCACAAGGTCTTCATATTGCACCTCCAACATTACTCCATCCGGCAAGACTTCGTGCCAATGCGCCATCATGGCATTATAGGCTTTGTAATAGCGGCCAAGTTCGCCCAAATCGTAGGAAAAATTGACATCACCGGCGAACATCAACGAGTAGCATGAGAAGCAGGTATCGAGCGGATTCCGTTTGACATGGATGACGCGCGCGCCGGGCAACGCTAGATGAATCAGTCCGATATTCAAGAAATTGTAGGGTTGTTTGTCGGTGATGCGCTTGGCCTCAGGTGCCATAGCAATAAGTTGCGTCGCATACATCTCACCAAGAATGCGCCAATCACCGGCGCTGAGCGCAACGCTCGCCTCGGGAAAGGGGGTGCCCGCATGCCCCTTCCCGATGAGATCGTTTAGCAACGTCAGCTCACCTGCGCCGTGGACATCCGGGTGGCTGGCCAGAATTTGTTCTACTAGCGTCGTGCCGGAGCGAACCATGCCGACAATGAATACCGGCACCAAGCTAGGATGGCCGGCACCGCACATAGACCGGACGCGATCAAGCGTAAAGGCGGTGGCAATGGCATCCATCCGGCCGATCTCGCGCGTTTCGTCGTAGACGATCATGCTCCGCTTGATGCCATTGGCCTTTTGCAGATGCGCAAAAGCTTCCTCGTAACGTTTTTGATTGTCATAGGCCTTCGCGAGCAAGAAATGCAGCATGCTTCGCCCGTCTTCAGGAAGCATGGTTTCATCACCCGCCAAATGCTCAAGCGCCGAGACTGCGGACGCTTTTTGATCGACTTCTCCTGCTTCGATGAGGATATGATAATAGACCGGAACCGTGGGATCGAGACTGATCGCCCGTTCGCCGATTCGGCACGCTTCCGCCGTCCGACCCAAATTCAACAGCGCACAAGCAGCGCTGTAGTGGGCCGGGGCATAATTGGGATAGCGGGCGAGGATGTGTCGACAATTTTCCAGGATCGTGTTGCAGCGCGCCTCTCCGGTCGAAGGCGTGGTTGGGTCGCGGCAAACGGTCTTCAGGTGCGGGTCCGAAGCAACGGCCTGTTCAAGCAATGCCATCGCTTTGCCATGGTGGCCAAGCCGCCGCAGGACGTTGGCGAGATTGATCCGCGTCTCGACGGCATCCGGCGCAGCGGCAAGAGAACGCTGATATGCCCCAGCGGCCTCTTTCGGCCTTTGTGCCTGCATCAGTGCCGCGGCAAGATTATCGTGGAACGCCGCGTTCTCGGGGTTCAGCGTTGCCGCTTTGTCGAGCCAGTGGATTGCTTCATCAATTTTCCCACTTTGCAGGCACAGAGCCCCAAACCATTCCATTGCATCGCAATAACTGTCGTCGAGTTCGATGGCCGCTCGGTATTGCTGTTCCGCTTCGGCAAGGCGTCCCTCGCGATGGAACATCTGCGCGGTCACGAAATATTCTTCTGCCGCCGATCTCTCGCCACGAATGTTCATGACGTTCGCAAAGTGCTCCCCGCAATCTGAAGACGCCATAACACGAGATGGTGCGGCACAATACGGATATTGCCAACTCGCGGCATCAGGAGGCGAGCATCAGCACACCGCACGCCAACCACACCACAAGCGTATTCCGGTCCGTCAGCCAATCCACACAATCCCATTCGCCCGCCGACGGCCACACAAAGAAAACCGACGTGGTTGCTTGGCGTCAGTCTTAACAGAGCTCACCACTACCTCTTTCCAAGTGGGGCCATTTAAGGAATATTATATGACAAAATGATGCTTAGTTGCATTCCATAAAAGCGCAAAAGGGGGAGCAATCGTCATGGCCGGAAGTGCAACACCGCCCAATCGTATCCAGAAAATCGTTGTCGTTGGCGGTGGTTCGGCTGGCTGGATGACGGCTGCGGCGCTCAGCCGTTTCCTGCCCTCGAGTTTCACCAAGATCGAACTTGTCGAGTCGGAGGAGATAGGCGTTATCGGCGTCGGTGAAGCTACGCTTCCCACCCTCCATCTATTCAATCAGAGACTCGGCATCAACGAGCAGGAGTTCGTCCGGAAGACACAGGGCACGTTCAAACTAGGGATCGAGTTCGTCAATTGGGGCAGGGTCGGTAACCGCTTTTTTCACGGTTTTGGTGATTTCGGTCCATTGATCGATTCCGTCGCACCCTACCAATACTGGCTGAAGCTGCATATGGCGGGGGATCAGACTGCTCTCTCAGAATACTCCGTGCCGTCGCTCATGGCGGAACTGAACAGATGTGCGCAGCCGCACCCCGATCCTAAGTCTCCGTTTTCGGCATTTCTTTATGCCTATCAGTTCGACGCCGCGCTCTATGCAAGGTATTTGCGAGATTACGCAGAACAGCGCGGGGTTAAGCGGACTAACGCGAAGATCGTCGACGCGAAGTTGCGAGGCGAAAATGGCTTTATCGAGTCGCTCGTGCTGGATAACGGTGAGTGCATCGAAGGCGATCTTTTTATCGACTGCTCGGGTTTTGCCGGGTTGCTCATCGAGAAGACGTTGAAGACTAGTTACGAGGATTGGACGCATTGGTTGCCATGCGACCGTGCCTGGGCGGTGCCATGCGAGAGCATCAGCCCACTAACGCCCTATACGCGGTCGACCGCGCATGATGCCGGCTGGCAATGGCGTATCCCTCTGCAACATCGTATCGGCAACGGTTATGTTTACTGCAGTAGATTTATCGATGACAATGCGGCCGCGAAGACCCTGCTCGACAACTTGGACGGCAAGGTTTTGGCGGAGCCTCGGATGCTGCGTTTCACGACGGGCCGCCGAAAGAAACTCTGGAACAAGAACTGTGTCGCCATCGGCCTCGCCAGCGGCTTTATTGAGCCTCTGGAATCAACCACTATTTCCTTGATCCAGAATGGCATCGGTCGGCTGATTGAATATTTTCCAGATCGCAATTTCGACCCGGTTCTGGAAAGCGAATACAATCGCCACTCGATCATGGAGATCGAACGTATCCGCGACTTCATTATTTTGCATTACTGCGCGACCAGCCGGGATGACTCGGAACTCTGGCGTTATTGTCGCGAGATGCCACTTCCGGACAGCCTTAACTACAAGATGGAAGTATTCCGCGCCCGCGGACGCCCTGTCATTTATGAATCTGATGGCTTTAAGGAAGCCAGCTGGATTGCGATCTACAATGGGCTAGGCGTTATTCCCAAGACCTACGATCCTCTCGTCGAGCGCTACAGCGTGGATGAAATTCGTCGAATGCTCATAGAAAAGCGGACGATCTTGCGTCGCGGCGTCGAAACCATGCCGACCCACGAACAGTTCATCTCACAATATTTTCATACGGACCCAGGGGGGATGGCGTAGCTGTTTTGTGCTTGGCGGAGGGCCTGCGTGACGGACAGAAATATCCGGAAGATTGCGATTGTCGGCGGTGGCACAGCAGGGTGGATGGCCGCCGCGGCGCTGTCATCGGTGCTGCGCCGAGATCAATGCGAAATTGTTCTAGTAGAATCGGACGAAATCGGGACCGTGGGGGTAGGCGAAGCGACGATCCCAGTCATCATGCTTTTCAATCGCCTTCTTGGACTCGATGAAGGCGAGTTTGTCCGTAAGACCCAGGGGACGTTTAAGCTCGGGATCCAATTCGTGAACTGGACGCGCCCGGGGCACACTTATTTCCATCCGTTCGGCAAATACGGCGGCGATTTTGGCGCAGTGCCTTTCCATCAGCACTGGCTGAAGCTGCGCGGGTTGGGAGAGGCGACGGAGCTGGATGAATATGCGCTATCGGCTATGGCCGCGCGAAGCTGCCGCTTCGATCGTCCAGGCTCTGATATGAATTCAGTCTTCTCTACCTACTCGTATGCCTATCATTTTGATGCTTCGCTCTATGCGAAATTCCTACGAAGCTACGCTGAACAGCGTGGCGTAAGGCGCATTGAAGGGCGGATAGTCGACGTCGAGATGAACGCGGTGAACGGCTTCATCGAGTCTTTACAACTGGCGAATGGCATGCGGATCGACGGAGACCTTTTCTTTGACTGCTCAGGTTTCCGTGGCCTGCTGATCGAGCAGGCGCTTAAGACTGGCTTCGAGGATTGGACGCACTGGCTTCCCTGCGATCGGGCGGTGGCTGTGCCATGTGAGAACGCGCCGGTGTTGACGCCTTACACCATATCCACGGCGCGAGAGGCTGGCTGGCAGTGGCGTATACCACTGCAACATCGCATCGGTAACGGCTACGTATATTCCAGCTACGCAATCAGCGATGACGAGGCGGCCGGGAAGTTGATGGCCAACCTGGACGGCAAAGCGCGAGCTGAGCCGCGGCTGATACGAATAACGACGGGTCGCCGTAAGAAAGCCTGGAATAAGAACTGCATTGCGCTCGGTTTGGCCGGCGGTTTCATAGAGCCTCTGGAATCAACGAGCATTCATCTGATCCAGTCCGGTATCACCAAGTTGCTGACGATGTTCCCGGACCGGAATTTCGATGCGCTGACAATGGACGAATATAATCGGAAGGTTGCATTGGAGTACGAACGCGTACGCGATTTCATTATTCTACATTACCATGCGACCGAGCGCGAGGACTCAGAGTTCTGGCGCTATTGCAAGTACATGTCGATTCCGGAGACGCTGCAGCGCAGGATAGATATCTTCCGCAAATACGGTCGCTTGGCACTTGATGCCGACGATCTTTTCAAGGAGGCGAGCTGGCTTGCTGTTCTGATGGGACAGGGTGTCGAGCCGGAGCATTATGATCCGCTGACTGATAGTTTCGATCTGGCGTCCATGCGGTCGGTGATGTCGAATATGCGGTCGATTATTCGTGGTACTGTGGACCGGATGCCCACCCATAGTGATTTCATCGACAGATATTGCCGGGCGACGGCGGTCTAGTGTCGTAGATCGACGCCAATAGTGGCCCGCTGGATTTTTGCGCTGCAAAAATACGATAGATTTTTCTCCACCCCACTTGTGGAAGCGTTACCATGATAATATCGGACCGCTTTTGGCCAGTATGCGCAGCGTGTCTTGCCGGAAATTGTTCTGATGCGCCGTGCGACGAGCTCCCGACCATAAGTCCCCAATTTGATGTGACAAATCGGCTTGCATTTGGGCCAAGGCAGGTTCAGTGTTAGCGGTATCATATAAATCATATAAGACGGCTTTTTGGGGGCCGCGACTCACGGGACTCGGACGCTAGGGCGAGGAAGATGTCGGAACGTCGGTATTCAGGAGCCGCGAAGCGTTGGTTTGGCCGCAAGGATGGCATCGCATTGTTGATTGCGGCTGCGTTCTTCCTTTCCGGCTGCGACGCGAGGAAGGACGCAACACAATCGGCAATGCCGGTGGTTCAGAATGCGGCAGAAATTCCCTACATTGCTCATAAGGATGGGCATTACGCACTAATGGTAGGTGGTGCGCCGTATCTAATTCTCGGTGCGCAAGCCAACAACTCCAGTAATTATCCTGCCGAGCTGTCAAAGGTGTGGCCGGCGGTCCAGATGCTGGGCGCCAACACAC
Organism: Alphaproteobacteria bacterium; assembly: GCA_028865545.1. Lineage (GTDB taxonomy): Bacteria > Pseudomonadota > Alphaproteobacteria > Micropepsales > Micropepsaceae > Rhizomicrobium. Next base: position 81,192 of record JAGWJY010000007.1, read on the forward strand.
TGGAAATCCCGGTGGCCTGGGAGCAGATCGAGCCGACCGAAGGCAAATTCGATTTCTCATATGTCGATACGCTGCTCCGCCAAGCACGCAGACACCAAGTGCATCTGGTGCTGCTCTGGTTCGGCACCTGGAAGAACACTGGGCCGAACTACGCGCCGGCCTGGGTAAAACTCGACAACAAGCGCTTCCCGCGGATGATCGGCGCCAAGGGCGAGAAGATTTACGCCCTGTCGCCCCTCTACCCGTCGACATTAGATGCCGACCGGACGGCCTTCGTTGCCCTGATGTCCCATCTCAAATCTGCCGATCCGCAGCGCACGGTTCTCATGATGCAGGTCGAGAACGAGACTGGCACTTATGGGACGGTGCGCGACTATTCGCCGGCGGCGCAGAAGCTGTTCGGCGAGACTGTGCCGCAAGACTTGGTCGAGGGACTGCGCAAGGAGCCCGGGACTTGGAAACAGGTGTTCGGCAAAGATGCAGACGAGTCCTTCCACGCCTGGAACATCGCACGCTTCGTGGACCAAGTGGCGAAGGCGGGGCAGGCAGTCTATCCGCTACCGATGTACGTCAACGCTGCCCTGCGGGATCCCGACAACTACCAAGATCCCAGGACTTATGCCGCGGGCGGTCCGACCTGGAACGTGCTCGACATCTGGAAGATCGCCGCGCCGTCGATCTTCACGGCGGCACCGGACATCTACGGCCATACCTATGAGGATGTGAGCGGACAGATCCGACGCTATCATCGGCCCGATAACCCGCTCGTCGTGGTCGAGATCGGCAACGCACCGTCCTTTGCGCGCTATTTCTTCGCAATTCTGGGAGACCAGGGCCTTGGCTTCTCACCCTTTGGCATGGATTTCACAGGTTATTCGAATTACCCGCTGGGCGCTCTGACCGTGGATGCCAAGACGATTGCGCCCTTCGCACTCGACTACCGGATCATCGGGCCGATGATGCGCGTCTGGGCAAAGCTCAGCTTCGACAAGCCGGTCTGGGGTGTGTCGGAGCCTGACAATCACGCAACGCAGACCATCGATCTGGGCCGCTGGACCGCCAAGGTCGAGTACCAGCAATGGCAGTTTGGCTTCTCAACCTCGCCCAAGGACAAGAGCCGCACGATTCCGCCAGGCACGGAGAACCCCAGCGGTGGTGTCCTCATTGCGCGGCTCGGCCCCGACGAATTCCTAGTCACGGGATTGCATGCGCGAGTCTCGTTCCAACTGACCGCCACAAACAGCGCGCTGCGCCCCATCTTCGATAAGGTTGTGGAAGGGCATTACGACGACCAAGGTAAATGGGTCTTTGAGCGTATCTGGAACGGCGACGAGACTGATTATGGCTTGAACTTCACTTCGGCACCGCAAGTGCTGCACGTAAAACTCGCCACGTATTAAAATAATCGCGCCTTGCGGCGCGCAGATTTTCGGGAGGCAAAAATGACCCTCAAGACGATTGTAGGACGCTGCGTCGTCATCGCCGCCGCTGCGTTGCTGCTCTTGGCAGGGGCCTGTTCTTCCGAGAACGCGGCGGCGCCGGGGGCCAAGGTCGCCGCGCCATCCGCCAACTGGCAGAAGACGGACGACGGCGTTGTCGTGACTCCCAAGAACGGGGCGGCGCGGAAGGTCCGGCTCGAAGTGATGAGCGACACGATCATACGCGTCACTGCATCGCCGACAGACAATCTTGAACTGCCCAAGAGCCTGATGGTCATTGCCAAGCCAGCCACGGACGTGGCGTTCGACATCTCGACCGACGGCGATCTGCTGACCCTGAAGACCGACAAGGTGGCCGCGACCGTGTCGCTGATGACAGGCGAGGTCAAATTCCGCAACGAAGACGGAAAGGTCGTACTCTCCGGTATCAACAGTGGCAACTTCACTCCGATGAAGGTCGACGACAAGAATTTCTACGCCATCCGCCAGGAGTTCAACCGTGGCACGGACGAGGGCTTCTATGGGCTAGGGCAGCATCAAAACGGACAGATGAACTACAACGGCGAGGACGTCATCCTTGCGCAGCACAACATGGACGTTGCGGTGCCAATGATTGTGTCGACGCGCGATTATGGTTTGTTGTGGGACAATTATTCGATCACGCGCTTCGGCTACCCCGCGGAATATCCACCGATGTCGGCTGAACTGAAATTGTATGACGCCGACGGCAAAGAAGGTGGCCTGACGGCGCGCTACTATGTCCGCGGCAAGCTGGCGGCGGAGCGCGACGAGGGCGACCCGAACTACCAGTTCATCCCCGACATGAAAAACTTCCCGGCCGCCGTACAGAACCCCAAACATGTGCCGGTTCATGTCGGTAATCCCATTCCCACCGACCCTTCCCTCAAGGTCGTTTGGACCGGCAAGATCGAATCCGACGTCAACGGTGTGCATAAGTTCCGCTTCTATGTCAGCGGCTATTTCAAGCTGTGGCTCAACGGCAAGCTGGTGATGGACAGCTGGCGTCAGGGCTGGCAGGGCTGGTACCGTAATCTGGACTACAAGATGACGGCGGGCGAGCCGGTGACATTCCGCGCCGAATGGCGCAATGAGGGCAACGCCTATCTACGCTTCCTGCACATCAATCCGATGTCATATGACGAGCGTCATGAGCTGTCGCTGCATTCAGATGTTGCGCATGCCATAGATTACTATTTCATCGGCGGCACAGACATGGATGACGTCGTCGCTGGCTACCGCGACCTGACAGGTAGGGCGGTAATGATGCCCAAATGGGCCTATGGATTCTGGCAGAGCCGTCAGCGGTATGAGAACGAGGGACAGTTGCTCGGCGTCTTCGCCAAATACCGCAAGCTCGGTCTGCCCATCGACAACATCGTACAGGACTGGCGCTATTGGCCAGATCCAGAATGGGGTTCACACGAATTCGACAAGGCACGCTATCCCCATCCGCGCGAGATGGTGCAGAATATCCATGACAAGCACGGACATATCATGATCGTGATCTGGCCGAAGTTTTACGCGGGCATTGCCAACTTCAAGCAGTTCGACGAGAAGGGCCTGATGTACCGCTATTCGGTCGACAAGGACTGGCTCGACTGGGTAGGCCCTGGCTATGTCAGTTCTAATTACGACTCCTATTCGAAGGAGGCGCGCGACATCTACTGGCAGCAGGTCAATGCCAAACTCGGCGATATGGGCTTCGACGCTTGGTGGATGGACAATGATGAGCCGGACATTCATTCCAACATGCCGATCAGCGACCAAATCAAGATGCGCGATCCGAACGTGCTGGGTCCAGGCGCGGAGTACTACAACACCTATCCGCTGATGCATGTCTGCGGCTATTTCCACCACTGGCACGACGCTCATCCCGATACACGCACCTTTATCCTGACGCGGTCCGGCTTCGGCGGATTGCAGCGCTGTGAAGCAGCAGTGTGGAGCGGCGACATTGCCTCACGTTGGAGCGACATGCGCGACCAGATATCGGCTGGCGTCAATTTTGCTATGTCTGGTATTCCCAACTGGAGCTTCGACATCGGCGGCTACACGATGGAAAACCGCTACGCCGTCCATCCGACGCCGGCGGCGAAGGCGGAATGGACGGAGCTCTATACGCGCTGGTTTCAGTTCGGCGCCTTCGTGCCGATCTTCCGCTCGCATGGCGAACTGGTCAAACGAGAAATCTACGAGGTCGCGCATCCGGGGTCGAATATCTATGACATCCTGGCTTGGTACGACCGGCTGCGCTACCGCCTGATGCCCTACATCTACACTCAGGCGGCCGACATGTATTTCCACGCTGGCACGCTGATGCGCGGCCTCGTCATGGACTTCCCCGAGGACCACAAGGTCTGGGATATCAGCGACGAGTACATGTTCGGACCGTCCTTCCTGGTGGCGCCGGTGACCGAATACAAGGCGCGCAGCCGCCCGGTCTATCTGCCGTTGGGCGTCCGCTGGTATGACTTCTACAGCGGCAAGGTCTATGACGGCGGCCAGTCGATCGACGCGCCGGCGCCACTCGATCATATGCCGCTCTTCGTCAAGGAAGGATCGATCATCCCGATCGGGCCTCGGGAGCAGTACACCGGTGAGAAGCCTAAGGCGGCGATCACACTCAACGTCTATATCGGCAAGAATGCCCATTTCGACCTGTATGAGGACGATGGGACGACCAACGCCTACCAGCGCGGCGCCTGGACGCGGATCCCGATCCGTTACGACGATGCCACCGGTACGCTCACAATCGGCAATCGCGAAGGGAGCTTCCCTGGCATGGCTGCTGAACGGGAGTTTCGGGTCGTCTGGATTTCGGGGCCGACGCGCAAGGCTGTCGACTTTGACGCCAAGCCGGACCTGAGCGTTCATTATTCCGGGACGGCGGTCGAAATTCACCGAGAGAATGTGAAACATTGATTTAACGCGGGAGCGAGTGTGACCGATAAAAACGAAACGGTGCGGGAGCGGACGCGGCTCGCACCGTTGATGCTAATTGTAAGCCTTTTCTTTCTTTGGGGGGTCGCCAACAATCTCAATGACGTTCTGGTTGCGCAGTTTCGCAAGACATTCGTGCTCGACGATCTTGAATCAGGGTTAGTGCAGTCGGCGTTCTATCTCGGTTACTTCCTGTTTGCGCTGCCGGCATCGCTCTTCATGAGACGGTATGGTTATAAGGCGGCTGTCGCGCTTGGCCTGTGCCTCTACGGAGTAGGAGCCTTGCTGTTTTATCCGGCCGCCGAGCTTCGTGTTTACGGCTTCTTTCTGGGATCGCTGTTCGTGATCGCCAGCGGGCTCGCATTCTTGGAGACGTCCGCCAATCCGCTGGTCACCGTTCTCGGCTCAGCGCACAATGCGGAGCGCAGGCTCAATTTTGTTCAGGCGTTTAATTCACTCGGCGCGATCAGCGGTGCATTGATCGGTCGGCAGTTCATTCTGTCCGGTATTGACTATACGCCGGCGCAACTGGCAGCGCTGCCGCACGCACGGGTCGTGCAGTATTATACGAGCGAGTCTCATGCTGTTCAGGGCCCCTATCTCGTGCTCGGCGCCTTCGTTATATTCTGGATGTTTCTTGTCCTAACCGTGAAGTTTCCTACCGTGGCTGCCGCGCATCTCAAGGACGAAGAGGCAATCAGTCTGCGTGAGAGCTTTGCGCGCTTGCTCAAGCACGGCCACTACCTGTTTGGCGTCGTAGCACAATTCTTCTATGTCGGTGCCCAGGTCGGCGTGTGGAGTTTTATGATCCGTTATGCAGAACGCGATGTTCCCAATATGACGGAAAAGCTGGCTGCCACCTATCTCACGGGTACACTTATAGCCTTCATGATCGGACGTTTCTCCGGAACAGCCATTATGGGTGTCGTCCGTCCCGACAGATTGCTGTCTATTTTCGCGGCGATCAATGTGGCGTTGACCATCGTCACTGCGCTGGTGGGAGGGCAGGCTGGACTCTACGCGCTGGTCGCAACCAGCTTCTTCATGTCGATCATGTTTCCGACAATTTTCGCTTCAGCGTTACGCGGGCTGGGCCCGTTGACCAAGTCCGCTTCGTCATTTCTTATCATGTCCATCATTGGGGGTGCTGTGCTCACCGCGTTAATGGGTTGGGTGTCTGATATGACGGACATTCGCTACGCGATGCTGGTTCCTACCGCCTGCTTTGCCGTCGTGTTTTTGTTCGCGGCATCGGTACGCCGTGAAGTTTTGGCCCAATGATCGATGCGCATCAGCACTTTTGGCGGATCGGCGAGAACGATTGCACATGGCCGCCACCCAAGCTGGAGGCCATTTACCGCGATTTCCTGCCGGAGGAACTGGAGGCGATGGCGCGACCGATCGGTGTAACCGGCAGCGTTCTTGTCCAGTCACAGGAAAGCGACCGTGACACAGATTGGCTACTTGCGCAGGCTGAAACGACGGAATTCGTGAACGCAGTAGTCGGCTGGGTAGATCTCAAATCGCCGACGGCGTGCGCCCGTATCGCAACGCTAGCAGAGCATCCAAAGATGCGTGGCCTCAGACCGATGCTTCAGGGCCTGCCTAGCGACACTTGGATACTGGATCCTGCGCTCGAGCCTGCCCTGGACGTGATGATTGCTAATCGCTTGAGCTTTGATGCACTTGTCCTTCCGCGGCATCTCCGGCACTTACGCCTCTTTGCCAAACACCACCCGGACCTAGCCATCGTCATCAACCACGCGGCTAAGCCGTCAATCAGGAACGGACAGCTTGACCCCTGGCGCGAGGACATCTCGGCTTTGGCGGCGCTTCCAAACGTGCTGTGCAAAATTTCTGGCTTGCTCACCGAAGCATCTCCAAAGTGGGACGCGAGTGCGCTGGGCCCTTATGTCGATCATTTGATAAGAGTGTTCGGACCATTCCGGTTGATGTGGGGAAGTGATTGGCCGGTCCTCAATCTAGCTGGCGGTTATGCGCAATGGTTGGAGCTGGCGCGGAAACTGTGTGGCGGTGGTCCAGTAACAATGCGAGCGATTTTTGATGGCACGGCTCGCGCCTTTTATCGACTTTAGAAACCGGTCTAGGGAATGGCATCGATTGATGAGCTGAAAAGTGCGCAACCTATGTCTGCCGTGGGCTTAGGCGGCGCGGGCATCGGAAATCTGTATCGCGCCATTAGCGACGAACAGGCGGTTGCAACAGTGCAAGAAGCGCTGGCCCGAGGTTTTGGCCTCATCGATACGGCGCCCTATTACGGACATGGATTGAGCGAGACGCGTATCGGGGCCGCTTTGAAATCTTGGCAGGGCAAGCGGCCACTCCTCTCGATTAAGGTTGGACGCGTGTTGGACCCGGTGGTCGCGGGTGAGGCGATCGGCGATTTTGGTTTTGCGGATCCGTGTCCCTTTCGACCTCGCTTCGATTATTCGCGGGCCGGCATTCGGCGGAGCTTGGAAAGCAGTTTACAGCGCCTTGGTGTTGATCGTGTCGATATAGCATTGGTTCACGATATAGGGCGACTTACTCACGGCAACGAACACGACCATGTTTTTCGTCAATTCCTTGATGAGGCGCTGCCGGAACTTGAGGCCGCGCGTAACGAGGGAGTGGTACGGTTCATCGGCATTGGCGTGAACGAGTGGGAAGTGTGCGTCGAAGCGTTGCGACACACTACACTAGACTGCATTCTTTTGGCCGGTCGTTATACATTGTTGGAGCAGCCGGCCCACAGATCCGGCCTACTTGATCTTTGCACCAAGCGAGGGGTTCGCGTCATCGCCGCCGGTGTATTCAACTCGGGCCTGCTGGCAACGCCACCCGCATCGGCCAGCACATATAACTATGCGCCAGCGACGCCCCATGTCTTGGAGCGGGCTGGGCGTCTCTGGCAGATGTGTGAGCAATTTGGAATTGCGCCGCAGGCGGCGGCTTTACAGTTCCCGCTGATGCATCCTGCTGTCGCAGGCATTCTTATTGGTGCTCGAAGTCCTACAGAGGTGAAGGATCTGGCGGTTTGGCACGACGCGGTTATACCGCGTGGATTGTGGTCTGCCTTGAAGGAGGGCGGTTTTGTTGCATGGGACGCGCCTACTGCGCTGTAGCGGAAGCAGCCGGAACGACAAAGGAGAAGCCAAAGATGCGGTTGATGGAAAAGAAGGCAGTGGTGACGGCCGCCGGAGCCGGCATTGGCCGCGCGTCGGCCTTGGCGTTTCATCGGGAGGGTGCGAAAGTTTTCGCGTTAGACGTCGATGTGCAGGCACTTGAATCCCTTGAGACGGAAGCACCTGGAATACGGACAGCCCAAATCGACGTGCGCGACGATGGGCAGGTTGAGCGTTTCTTTGCAAATACTGGCCGATGCGATGTTCTGTTTAATTGCGCCGGTATCGTGCCCGGTGGAACCGTTCTTGACTGTAATGTTGAAGCGTTTAATTCCGCATGGAATTTGAACCTCTTGTCGATGGTGCGCGCGATACGTGCCGTGCTGCCTGGTATGCTCGAAACTGGCAGTGGCTCCATCATCAATATGTCCTCGGTCGCTTCCAGCGTTACTGGCGTACCGAACCGCTGCATTTATGGCACAACCAAGGCAGCCGTGATCGGTTTGACCAAGGCCGTTGCGGCCGATTTCGTCGGACGGGGCGTGCGCTGCAATGCAATTTGTCCGGGAACGGTGGATACGCCATCGCTACGCGGCAGGATCAATGCGCAGCCCGATCCCAAAGCGGCGATGGAGGCATTTGTTGCGCGGCAGCCTATGGGCCGGTTGGGTAGGGCGGAAGAGGTCGCTGCGGCGGCAACCTATTTGGCGTCAGATGAATCCGGCTTCGTGACGGGGCAACTGGTCATCGTCGATGGTGGCTGGACGATCTGAAACGGCTTTCAGCTCAAGGTCGATTCATCACCCGTAAACGGAGGTTGCACAGACCGCGCTTCTGCGCCTCGAATCAAATCGAGTGCCTCCTGTATCAGATTGCGCATGGCCGTTTCCGCGACCGGTGCATTGCCGGACATGATCGCGTCGGCGACCACCCTGTGGTCGGCAACGCTTGCCAGTTTGACGCCCTTGAAATAGTTCGTTGTGCGAATGCTGAAACGCAACGCCGTGTCGATCAGATCGCAGAGCTGGAAATAGAAACGGTTGCCACAAGCTCGCATCACCCCTACGTGAAATGCGATGTCGGATGTCAGCGGGTCATCTTCGCCACGTTCGGCAGCGGCCATCCTATCTATCGCGGCCATCACCGCCGCCTTTTCGGCACGGCCGGCGACAAGAGCCGCCAGCGCTGCGGCAATAGGTTCGACCGCCAAACGCATTTGTGTGAACTCAATGAGAAGTGATAAGGAAAGTTTGCGCTCGAGCAGCCAACGCAGCACATCCGGGTCGAGTAAATTCCAAGCCTCTTCGGCCTGTACCCAGGTGCCTTGACGTGGTCTCGCGGCCAAAAGGCCTTTTGCGGTGAGCATTTTTACGGCTTCCCGCAAGACGCTGCGGCTTACGCCATATTGTTTGCAGAGGTTGGCTTCGACTGGGAATGGGTTGTTTTCCGAATACCGCCCGGTGACAACCGCAATGCCCAAATCTTCCACGATCCGATACGTCAGATTGGCGCCTGGTACGCCGGACAAGGGCGTCCGCGATCGCGGTAGCGCCGGCACGCGTTGCGCTTTTTTTGCACCCTTTAGCGGTAAAGTCCGCATTCAATCGCTCCGTTACTTCCGCATAATCATCGAATAATTCCTCCACCGTCGGCTAAAAACGCGACAATCGAATTTGAAGAGCACGAGCCCACGGCGTTGTTGAACAAACGTCACCTCGCAAATGCATCAAACCTCATAGACGGTAGCGTTATCATTAGGATCGCTCCCGCCGTTGATCCAAGTCACATATCTAACCTTGCTGACGGAGATATTGCGGGCGCGGCGACGCAGGTCGGACCAAACTGCGATTTTGTGCTATTTAGTCCCCATCAAGTTACATTTGATGCCACGTTTAGCTGCCGCGGCGCAATCGAGTGTTTCAAACGGCGCAGGGTTGCCGGAGAGGGGAATAAATGCGACCAGGCCTTTAGGCTGTTGCGTACACCGAAACTCCACGACATATCGCTTTTGGCCATTCTCCTGTCCGATTATGCGAACGTCCTTATCGCTCGCATCGCAGGCCACATTGTGTTGCACGAGCGCATCCTTGAAAGTTTGAAGTGTCAGGGCAGGCGGGCCGTTGTCTGATAACTTGCAAGGTAAACCTGCTGCCGCGGATTCGTGACACGTTTCAACACGGACAGGATTTGTTGAGCCCGGAAGAGCACTTGCAAGCATATAACCTTGGCCACCGGTGCAAGCGACTTCATCATATTCCGTATTGGTCTTGGTACTTTGTCCGACCCATTTGTAGTCCCGTACCGGGCAATTGATCCCAATTTTGGTCAACACAGCACCGGCCATCGCTTTCATGTCTGCGTTGGGTGGCAACTTGCAGACGGCGCCGGGTGTCCGTCCCGCGGCGACATCGGCGGCGCGCGTGGCATCGGCTGCGAAGCAGGAAAACCCATATGGACTGCCTGGGTCCTGCGAAACCAGGAAATAGCCCAAGCCGTTAGCACACGCGACTTCATAAGTTTTAGTGTTGACGGTCTTGCCGTCCGTCGTGACGGGGCCTTTCGCAGCGAGCATTGCCTCGGTTACGTCGCAGGCCAGCGGCATGGACTTCACCAGAGTAATCGCGGTACTTTTATCTTCCGCGAGAACATCCGCCAAGGTCTTACCTTTTGCCTTGTCCTCTTTGGTCAACCGCTTTGACTGATCGGCGTAGTCAACGACCTGGTTAAACTGATCTTGGGTCATGTTGTTCTGGCCCATGTGGTTGCCCATCGGCACGGCACCAGAATTTGAGATTGCACCACCAGCTGCGCCAGCCGCCTGACCTAAGGCAGCTGTGCCAAGTGCGACTACGGCCAGTGCTGCCGCGACAAACATATTGGAGCGATACATGTAGTGCTTCCTCCCAACTCATGTCGCATTCTTATATAAACGATACTGTCTAACGCTGTCATTGCCAAGCGTACGTGCTCGCGAATTGCGCGAGGATGATGCATAATACATTGATAATATTATATATTTATGCCTGACACAAAATAAACTGGATCGATATTATTTGTCGTCCCACTAAGTCCAATTCTGGGCGACAGTCTCTCGTCGGCGGCGGCCAAGATCGACAAAGATTCGTCGGCCAATACGACGCTGGCATGCAAAGCGGAAAGGTCAGGAGGTTTGCCACACCTTAAATCTTGCTGACATTTCAGCCACAGGTCAGGCTGACGAAAAGTGCAGATTTATATTCTCCATTTGTCGACCTCATAACAGACACAACAACGCGAACCGTCCGAACTGTCATACTGGCCGAAGTCGCGGCAGTCAGCGTTGTCGGCTAATGCGGCGTTGCCGCCGCGAAGGGCGCCGGGCCTCATGCGTTGGCCATTCAGCATTGTGAGGCCCGCCTCTCGGCGGGCCTTTTACGTCTGTGCGGACCAATTTGAAGGCAGCAGCCACGCCTGTGGCGCGAAAGAAGTGGCTCCCCGGGCCGGATTCGAACCAGCGGCCAACCGGTTAACAGCCGGTTGCTCTACCACTGAGCTACCGGGGAACATGAGGGCGCGTTGTCTAGCGTGTCCCGCGGCGCGTGGCTATATCAAACTGAACCGCCAAAGCCAATTTCACGGATAGGGTCGCTGGCCATGGCCACCGTTTATAGGTCCAGAATCCGCTTTGGTCGATTTGCAATCGAGGTACCTGGGACGCGGCTGCAGCGGACCCTACTGGGTATTGCTCTGTGCGTCGGCGGGGTCGTGGGGTTCCTGCCAATTGTCGGGTTCTGGATGCTACCCTTGGGCATTCTCGTGCTGTCCTACGAGTACCACCCGATTCGACGCTTGCGCCGGAAAGTCGATGTCTGGTGGGGTCGGAGGCATAAAGCCAATGCCCGAAAAGGGCGCCAAAAGGCACAAAGAAAGAGGGCCGGGTGTTAACCCGGCCCCAAGGCGTTGGGTAATGGTGGGGTGTCTTCAAGGGAAGACGACGGCACGATGCCCTATCAGGGTTAATAAAACCTTAACGTGCACACGTTTTACGCAAAATTGGTGGAGGCCACGCCCGGAATTGAACCGGGGTACGCGGTTTTGCAGACCGCTGCGTCACCACTCCGCCACGTGGCCTCAAGGTTGGCGGCTATATCAGATCAATGCGCCGTGCGACAACCGGCCCTGCGCTGACGGCGACCTCCCGTTTTATTGTCAGCGCCGCCCCCCGCCAGTATAAGCGTCGCGACACCCTACAAAGCGAATCAAAATGCCGGATTACGTCGCCCAACGCGCCAACATGGTGGAAACTCAACTGAGCACCAATGATGTCGGGGATTCCAGAATCCAAGACGCCATGGGTGCCGTGCAGCGCGAGCAGTTTGTCCCGGCGAGTAAGCGCGCCATGGCCTATTGCGATCTTCCGATAGAAGTTGCGCCAGGACGTTATCTCCTTGATCCGCGCAGTTTTGCGAAACTTCTTGTGCTGGCCGACCTGAAGTCGACCGACCGCACGCTCGACGTTGGCTGCACGACCGGCTACTCCACGGCGGTTTTGGCGCGGCTCGTAAAATCGGTTGTGGCTTTGGAACAAGATGCCGCTTTGGTTCGATTGGCGAGCGACTTGCTCCCAGCCATGGGCGTCAAGAATGCGACTGTTGTGCAAGGCTCGATGATCGATGGCGTCAAAGCCAATGCTCCCTACGATGCGATCATCGTCAACGGAGGCATCGAGGAACCGCCTCAGGCCCTGCTTTCGCAATTGGTCGAAGGGGGGCGTTTGGTCGCAGTGATCCAACAGGGCGCCCACGGCTGCGCGCATCTCTTCGTTCGGGAAAAGGGCCGCATCGGCTCGCGCGTGAGCTTCGACGCGTCGGTGCCAGTCTTGGCGGGCTTCAAGAAGGCGGTTGGATTCGTCTTCTGACATCCCCACATAAGGGCGTAGGGAGGGGCGGCCATGGGTATTGTACGCGGTCTTGTATTCGCAGCTACTTCTGTCGCGTTGCTAGCAGGTGTGTCGGCATATGCGGGCGGCGAGATCGCTGGGCCGCCAAGCAAGGCAACGGGCTTCAGCCTGCTGGATGCGCTCGGCGTTGCCTATGAAACAAATCCTCAGCTGGCCGCTGCGCAAGCCGGGCTGCGCGCGACCGATGAGGGGGTGGCGCAGGCCGATGCCAATTGGCGGCCCAGTATCAGTGCCAGCGGCACCTACGGGTTTGAGAAATTTAATTACACCGGCACTCCTGGTTGGTTCGGCACACATCCGCTGCAGGGGCAGCTTGTCGTCAGTCAGCAAATTTTCCGCGGTGGGCGGACCTATGCCGAGGTCGGAAAGGCCAAGGCCCTAGTGCGTGCTGGCCGTGCTGAATTGCTTGCCGCAGAGCAAACCGTACTTCTGGGTGCCGCAACTGCGTACATGGACGTGGTCCGCGACACGGCCATCGTAAACCTGCGTCAACACAACGTTGAAGTCTTGCGGCGGCAACGCGATATGACGTCACTTGAATTCAAAGCCGGCTCGCTAACCCGCACGGATGTTGCACAATCCGAAGCTAGGCTAGCCACGGCACAAGCCGATCTGACCACCGCCGAAGGGCAACTTGCCGTAAGCAGGTCGAATTTCATGCAAGCGATCGGCCGGCCGGCGGAGACGCTTGAAGATAACCCGTCTCTTCCTAAGGTTGTTCCAAGTGACGAAGAGGCTGCGCTCGGTTTTGCGCTCAAACAAAATCCCGCTTTGATCTCGGCTCAGGAAAATGAGCGAGCGGCGAACTATGCGGTCGACGATGCTATAGGCGCACTGCTGCCGCAGGTATCGGTGCAAGGCGCATATCAATACTCACAGCAGTCTTATAATTCGACTATCGGGGCGGGGTCCGTCGTGCATGGGCTGGGCATCATGGCCCAAGTGAACGTCCCGATTTATCAAGGTGGTGCAGAAGAGGCGGCGGTAAGGCAGGCCAAAGAGCTGGATTCCCAAGCCCAGTTAAACGTGAACGTGACAGATTTGCAGGTGCGTAACGCGGTTTCATCAGCGTGGAACATGTTTCAGGCGGCCAAGGCCAGCATTGCCTCGAACGAAGCCACTGAGAAGGCCGATGAGATAGCGTTCTTGGGTGTCAGCAAGGAGCAGCAGGTAGGTGGGCGCACGATTCTCGACGTGCTGAACGCTCAACAGGAACTTCTGAATGCGCAGGTGGCAGTGGTGTCCTCGCAGCGTGACGCCACTGTGGCCGCCTTTCAGGTACTCGCGGCAGCCGGAATGCTGACCGCAAAGGCCCTTGGACTAGCAGTGAACCTTTATGATCCTATGGTGCACTACGATAGCGACGCGGCGCGCTGGATAGGGCTTGGCGATTAACGATTTGGACGATAAATCGCCCAATTTCTTAACTCCATCTTTGCCTTCTGCGTTCAAGTGTTTTAGGGTCGAATGAAAGCAAACTCGTCGGCCGGAGTAAGCCCATGTCATCGAGCCCTCAGCACGAACCGACCATGGAGGAGATTCTCGCCTCCATCCGTAAAATCATTTCCGAAGATTCGACCGAGGCGCAGCCAGCAGCGGCTCCTGAGGCGAAACCTGCACCGGCGGCAGCACCGGCACCAGCTCCGATGATGGCGGCACCCGTTGAGGCCGACGTCCTTGAGTTGACGCAGGAAGTGCACGACGCGGAACCGCCGCAGGCGCCTATGCCCGCGCCGGAGCCGGTTCGCGCGGTTGTACCTCCTGAGAACGATGTCGTGTTCGAGACAATCGAGGAGCCTGCCGTGACAAGTGAAGCGCCAGCTAGCAGCCACGAGGACATCTTTTCGGACAAGACACGCCGGGCGATGGAAGACACGTTCGCTCATATCGAGCCGGAAGACGAGGAAATGCCACGTCGCCCGGCCGCGTCGCCTGTTGCGCCCATTGACGGACGCACCGTGGAGGCAGTGTTCGAACGGGCCGTGCGGGAAGCATTTGACCCTGTCGTAAACAACTGGCTCGGCGCAAACGCTGAAGCAGTCGTGGAGCGCATGAAGCCGCTCATCCGCGAGTGGATGGACGATCATTTTCCAGCGCTTCTGGAAGGCGCCGTACGCAACGAAGTCGCCCGCGTCGTAAAGGCACGCGGTACCAAGCGCTGAGACCGGGGTATTAAGGCGTCCGGGCCGGCCCCGGATGACCCCTTGACGGATCGGCATCCGGGCTGTTTCACCCATCCCCGGATCCGCGCCGCAAGAGGGTTTGCCGTTTCATGCTCGACAAAACATTCAACCCGAAAGAGGTCGAAGCGCGGATTTACGCCCAATGGGTCGAATCCGGAGCCTTCCAAGCTGGCCGCCGGCCCGACGCCGAGCCCTTCTGCATCGTCATCCCGCCGCCCAACGTCACCGGCCGCCTCCATATCGGCCATGCCCTGAACAACACGCTGCAGGACGCCTTGGCGCGCTTCGAGCGGATGCGGGGCAAGGACGTGCTGTGGCAGCCCGGCATGGACCACGCCGGCATTGCCACCCAGCTGGTGGTCGAGCGCCAGCTCGCCGAGCGGCAGCAGAGCCGGCTCGCCATGGGCCGCGAGAAGTTCCTGGAGGCCGTCTGGAAGTGGAAGGACGAGTCCGGCGGCGCCATCGGCGAGCAGCTGCGCCGGCTGGGCGCCTCGGCCGATTGGTCGCGCGAGCGCTTCACCATGGACGAGGGCCTGTCGCGCGCCGTTTTGAAAGTGTTCGTCGAGCTTTACCGGCAGAATCTCATCTACAAGGACAAGCGGTTGGTGAACTGGGATCCGCGGCTGCAGACGGCCGTCAGCGATCTGGAAGTCGAAAGCATCGAAGTCAAAGGCAATCTCTGGCACGTCAAATATCCGCTGGCGGACGATCCCGAGCAGTTCATCATTGTGGCCACCACCCGGCCCGAGACCATGCTGGGCGACACCGCCGTGGCGGTCCACCCGGACGACGAGCGCTACACGGCCCTGGTCGGGAAGAACGTGCGCCTGCCGCTGACCGGACGGCTGATCCCTATCATCGCGGACGAATACTCCGATCCCGAAAAGGGCACCGGCGCGGTCAAGATCACCCCGGGCCACGACTTCAACGACTTCGAAATCGGCCGGCGCCATAAGCTGCCGCTGATCAACATCCTCAACAAGGATGGCACGCTGAACGACACGGTGCCCGAGGCCTATCGTGGACTCGACCGCTTCGTGGCGCGCAAGACCGTGGTCGCCGATCTGGAAGTGCAAGGTTTGCTCGACAAAATCGAGCCGATCACGCACGCCGTGCCGCACGACGAGAAGACCAAGACCGTCGTGCTCGAACCCTACATGACCGAGCAGTGGTACCTCGACGTCCGCCCGCTCGCCGAAAAGGCGATCAAGGCGGTGGAAGACGGCCGTACGAAATTCGTGCCGGAGAACTGGGCGGGCGTCTATTTCAACTGGATGCGCAACATTCAGCCCTGGTGCGTCTCGCGCCAGCTTTGGTGGGGGCATCAAATTCCGGTTTGGTACGACGATGCGGGCAACGCCTTCGTCGCGGAATCCGAAGCCGAAGCGCAGAAACAAGCGGGCGACAAAACGCTCACCCGCGATCCCGATGTGCTCGACACCTGGTTTTCCTCCGCGCTGTGGCCGTTCTCGACCCTAGGCTGGCCGGACGAGACCAAAGAGGTCAAGCGCTACTATCCGACGAGCGTTCTGATCACCGGCTTCGACATCATTTTCTTCTGGGTCGCCCG
>JAGWJY010000040.1 GCA_028865545.1 Alphaproteobacteria bacterium
GCGGTCCTTTTGCCTGAGAGTTTCCGGGGCGGTTGCTCCTTCGGCCCCCTCCTTCGCCAAAGCTTTGGAGGGCGTCTCCCGCGAGGGATCGTATGCTCGCCACCCAAGGCGCGCCTCACGGCGGGCCTTGGTGTTGCGGGCATCATAAGGGGGGGCTTTGGGGAGTCAACGCGGCGCGTCAGACACGCCGATTCGCTCACATTCTTTGTGGGATTTCGATGCCCAAAATGCCCAAGACCTTGGCAAGCGTGTCCACGGTCAGCCGGCAAAGTCCGAGGCGGGCGGCGCGAAGGTCCGCGTCCTGCTCCGAAAGGATGTGGTGCTCCGCATAAAACCGGCTGAACGACTGCGCCAGTTCAAAGGCGTATTCGCACAGGATGTTCGGCGCGCGCTTGTCTTCCGCCGCCTCCATCGCGCCGGGCAGTCCCAGCAATTGCAGGACCAGCGCGCGCTCCTCCGGCGAGCGGACGACGGGCGCCGCCGCGGCAAAGCCCTCATCCTCGGCCTTGCGCAGGATCGATTGCGTGCGCACTGCGGCATATTGCAGGTAAGGACCGGTCTTGCCTTCGAAGCGCGTGAAACGCGCCAAGTCGAAGATGTAATCCGTCAAGCGGTAGTTCGACAGATCGGCGAATTTCAGCGCGGCGATGCCCACCTTGCGGGCGATATCGTTCCGCTCCTCTTCGGGGTAATCGCCGGCGATCCCGGCTTCGGCGAGGCGCTTTTGTGCCTCATCCGTCGTCATGGCGATCAGGTCGTAGAGCTTCATCACCCCGCCGGCGCGCGTCTTGAACGGCTTGCCGTCGGCGCCGTTCATCGTGCCGAAGCCGGCATGTTCGAGGATCGCCTTACCGCTCAGCTGCGTCTTGCGGGCGGCGCGGAACACCTGCTCGAAATGCCCGTGCTGACGCTGGTCGACCACATAAAGGATGAGTTCGGGATCGTAGTGCTTCACGCGGTCGACGATCGTGGCCAGATCCGTCGTGCCGTACAGCACCGCGCCGTCCGACTTCAGCAGCAGGAGCGGCGGCATCTCCTTCTTGTCGCCGGGCTCCGCGACTTCGATGACCAGCGCGCCCTCGCTCTCCACGGCCAGACCACGCCGCTTCAGATCCTCGATCATCGGCGCGATCAACGGATCGACGCTCGCCTCGCCGTTCCACAGGTCGAAGGTGACGCCGAGGCTGGAATATTCACGGTTCAGTCCGCGCTCGGACACCTTCACGAAGTGCCGCCACAGTGCGAGATAGCCCGGACGTCCGGCTTGCAGTTCCGCGGTGGCGCGGCGCGCCTCTTCCAGACGGGCCGGATCGGCTTTGCAGGCCGCGGCGGCGGCGGGATAGATCTCCTCGAGGTCGTCCATCGTCACCGGCGATTCATCCGGATACGGACCTTTGCAGGCGGCGTCAAAATAAACCGGTGCGGTGCCGCGGCGGCCGATCTCGCTGATCAGCTGTCCCATCTGCAGGCCCCAATCGCCCAGATGCACATCGCTGACGACGGTCCAGGCATTGGCGCGGAACAGCCGCTGCAGGCAGTCGCCGATGATGGCGGAACGCAGATGGCCGACATGCATCGGCTTGGCGACGTTGGGCCCGCCGAAATCGATCACCAGCGTCTTGCCCCGCCCGGTCTCGGGCGCGCCGAGACGATCGTCCGCGCTCATGGCGCCGGCGCGTTCCGCAAGGGCGGCGTCCGTGACGTCGAGGTTGATGAAGCCAGGTCCGGCGATCTCGACCTTGGCGAACAGCGGACCGGCTTTAAGGCGGTCGGCGACCTTTTGTGCAATCTGCCGCGGATTGGCCTTCGCCTCTTTTGCGGCAGCCAGCGCGCCGTTGCACTGGAACTGAGCCAGGTCGGGACGGTCGGAGGCCTGCACCTGCCCGAATTTCGCAGACAAGCCTTCGGCCGCGAAGGCCGCCGACACCACCGCGCTCAACTCTGCGGCAAGCGAGGTCACGGCTCGTAGCGCCCCATCTTCTTGTTGTATTCGACCTGCGCCTTGGTCAGCTGAAATCCAACAAGCAGATGGTAATCGTAAGGCTGCTTGGCCTTGTCGACCTGAAATTCCGTGGAATCGACAGTGACGTCGGTGTCCTCGATGGCGCCCGCTTCCGGGAAGTGGATGGTCAGCGAGTAAAGCTTCTTGTCGAGAATATCGCCACCTGTCGTCACGGCGAGATAATACGGAACGCGATAATCCGCTGCGACGCCTCCCGGCGGCCGCGTGGCGTGAACGTAAATCCTCACACGGGCGTCCACGGTCTTGTCGCGCTTGCTGAAGTCGCACCGCGTCGTCACGTTTGTCATGGAAATCGTATAAACCACGTTTGAAGGGTCATCCCCCGCCGCCGCGTCGAACGCGGGCAGAATCGACGTGCCCGCCAAGATCGCCGCATCCGGACACTGCCCCGCGCTGCTGCTGCTGATGTAAGACGTGATCGAGTCATAGGTTTCGCAGCCGGAAAGCGAGACCAGGGCAAGCGCCGATGCTGTCACGATGGGGATAAGCCGAGATTTCATGGTCGGACCGATACGCCTTGTTAATGTTGCCGGCGAGTGGGCGAAAACCTCCGTAAGACGGCTGTTTCTTTCGCCTTTCGCTTGACTTTTCATAGCTCGCGGCCGACTTGTGGGCCAGCGCCGAAGAGCGCCGGACTGTAGCCAAGCGGGCTCTCAATGGGAAGCACGGAGCAGAACAAAGCCCAAAGGCCGCAGCTCAAATTGCTGCTTGCGGCGCCACGCGGCTTCTGCGCCGGGGTGGAGCGCGCGATTCGCATCGTCGAGTTGGCGCTCGCGAAATTCGGCGCCCCCGTCTATGTCCGCCACGAAATCGTCCATAACCGGCATGTCGTCGAACGGCTGGAAAAGATGGGAGCCGTCTTCGTCGACGAACTCGACCAGGTGCCAGACGGAGCCCAGGTGATCTTTTCCGCTCACGGCGTCCCCAAGGCGGTTCCGGCGGAGGCCAAAAGGCGGCAGCTTTTCTATTTGAATGCCACCTGCCCGCTGGTCTCCAAGGTGCATGTCGAGGCCGAGCGCCATTTCGCGGCCGGCCACCACGTCATCCTGATCGGTCATGCCGGCCATCCCGAGGTGGAAGGCACCATGGGCCAACTGCCGGACGGCGCCATCACGCTGATCGAGAACCTGGCGGACGTCGAGGCGCTCGCCCCGGCCGATCCGTCGAACCTTGCCTTCATCACGCAGACCACCCTCTCCGTGGACGACACGCATGAGCTGGTGGCGGCGCTGCGCCGCCGCTTTCCCGACATTGCCGGTCCCCATAAAGAAGACATCTGCTATGCGACGACCAATCGTCAGCAGGCCATCAAGGAGATCGCGCATCGCGCCGAACTGGTGCTGATCATCGGCGCACCGAACTCGTCGAATTCCGTCAGACTGGTGGAAGTCGCGTTGCGGGCCGGCGCCAAACACGCCGTCCTCATCGAACATGCAAAGCAAATAGACTGGTCGCTTCTCGACAACGTAAAGACCGTCGCCCTTTCCGCCAGTGCATCGGCGCCGGAAACGCTGGTCCGCGACGTGATCGACGCGTTCCGCGCACGCTACGATCTCACCGTCGAGGAAACGACCGTCACCAGAGAAGACGTGGCCTTCAACCTGCCGCGCGCGCTGGCCTCCTGAGAGACCGCATCGATGGCCGTCTACACCGAGGTTTCGTTCGAAGACCTTGAAGTCTTTCTTGCCGGCTACGACCTGGGCGCGCCCCTCAGCTTCAAGGGGATCGCCGAGGGCGTCGAGAACTCCAACTATTATCTGCAGACCGAGCGCGGCTCCTTTATCCTCACGCTTTACGAAAAGCGCGTGCACGCCGACGATCTGCCTTTCTTTCTCGGGCTGCTCGAGCACCTCGCGGCGCGCGGCATCGCCTGCCCGCTTCCCGTCCGCAGCCGCGCAGGCGCACAGTCGGCGCACCTCAACGGCCGTCCTGCCGCCCTTCTGACTTTTCTCAACGGGCTGTCGTTGCGGCGACCGGAAACCGCCCATTGTGCCGCCGCTGGCGCCGCGCTTGCCGCCCTGCACGCGGCGGGTCGCGATTTCACGATCGCGCGTCCCAATGCGCTCGGCATCGCGGGCTGGTCCCCGCTCGCGACGCAATGCGCGCCGCGCGCCGATACCGTGCAAGACGGGCTGGCGGCGCTGATCAAGACGTCACTGGCCGATTTGGCCGCGCGCTGGCCGCGCGATCTGCCGGCGGGCGTCATTCACGCCGATCTGTTTCCCGACAACGTGCTTTTCATGAACGGCGCGGTGTCGGGCCTGATCGACTTCTATTTCGCCTGCAACGACTCCTACGCCTATGACCTTGCGGTCATGCTCAACGCCTGGTGCTTCGAAGGAGACGGCGCCTACAACATCACCAAAGGCAAAAGCCTGATCTCGGCCTACCGCAAACAGCGCGATCTGTCGGCCGCGGAGATCGATGCGCTGCCCGCGCTGGCCGCCGGGGCCGCGCTGCGCTTCCTGCTGACGCGCCTCTACGACTGGCTGAACCACGATCCCACGGCGCTGGTCCGCCCCAAGGATCCGCGCGATTTTGCCAAGCGGTTGCGCTTCCACCGCACGGTGCGCAGCGCCTCGGAGTACGGTTTGTGAGCCATATCGACATCTTCACCGACGGCGCCTGTTCGGGAAATCCGGGCCCGGGCGGCTGGGCCGCGATCCTTCGCGCCGGCAAGCACGAAAAGGAAATGTCCGGCGGCGAACCCGCCACAACAAACAACCGCATGGAACTGATGGCGGTGATCCGTGCGTTGGAAGCCGTCAAGCAAGCGTCGCAAGTAACGGTCCACACCGATTCCCGCTACGTGATGGACGGCGCCACCAAATGGCTGAAGCGCTGGAAGGCCAATGGCTGGCGCACCGCCGACAAGAAACCGGTGCGCAACGAAGAATTGTGGCGCGCGCTCGACACAGCGATAGCGCGCCACACGGTCTCATGGCGTTGGGTGCAAGGCCATTCCGGCCACATCGAGAACGAGCGCGCCGACGCGCTCGCCCGAGCGGCAATTCCCAACTAGATCTGCTTCAGCATGTGCTCGGCGCTGGAGACGGCGAACGCGCCGGGCTCTTCCACATTGAGCTGCTTTACCACGCCGTTGTCGACCAGCATCGAAAAACGCTGGCTGCGCTTACCCATGCCGAATTTCGTCGCATCCATCTCCAGACCGAGCGCCGCCGTGAGATCGCCGTTACCGTCAGCCAGCATCATCACCTTGTCGCCGGCGCCCTGATGTTCGCCCCACGCGCCCATCACAAACGCGTCGTTCACCGAGACGCAGGCGATCGCGTCGACACCTTTCTTCTTGAGCTCGTCGGCATTCTGAATGAACCCGGGCAAGTGCTTGGCCGAGCAGGTCGGCGTAAACGCACCCGGCAGCGCGAACACGGCAACCTTCTTGCCGGCGAACAACTCGTCCGTTTTCACCGGCTTTGGAGCGCCGTCCTTCATCTGCATAAGCGTGGCCGATGGAACTTTGTCGCCGACTTTGATCGTCATGGAGCTCTCCTTACTTTTTCGGAATGATTATTGTTAGCGTAATGCCATGTGCGGGTGAAGTCATTATGCTATCGTTCGGTATGACGTCGTCGAAAATAATGGCCGAAATGGGCGATGAAAGCTTTCTGGAAGGAAAGCTGCTCATTGCACTACCCGGAATGCCCGACCCGCGTTTTGAAAAAAGTGTCATCTTCATGTGCGCGCATTCGGCCCAAGGCGCCATGGGACTGATCATCAACAAGCCGATTGCCGGCCTGACTTTCCGGGACCTGATGCCGAAAATCAGCATCGACGTCGCGATGCCGGCCTTCGATGCGCCCATCATGTTCGGCGGCCCGGTGCAGATCGACCGCGGCTATGTCCTGCATAGCGCCGAGTACAGCAGCCAGGAAGCAACGCTGTCCATCTCCTCGGAGATCTGCCTGACCGCAACCATCGACGTCCTGAATGCGATTTCCGAAGGACGCGGCCCGGCCAAAAGCATCCTGGCGCTCGGCTACTCGGGCTGGGGCGCAGGCCAGATCGAAAGCGAGCTCCAGGCGAACGGCTGGCTTCACTGCGACGCCGATATGCGCCTCATCTTCGACGTTCCGTCCGAAGCGAAGTGGCAAAGCGCCCTGGCCAAACTCGGCGCGGATATTTCAGGCCTGTCCGCCGAGGCCGGCCGCGCCTGAGCGCGGCGCGTCGCCGGTGCGGTAATGGCGGGCGATGAACGCCAGCGTGTCCTTGGTGGAAAGCGGCTCCGAAAACAGAAAACCTTGCGCGTACTCGCAACCGAGTTCCAGCATGCGGGCCGCGTCCCGTTCCGTTTCCACGCCCTCGACGATCACACAGCGATTGAGATCGTGGGCCAGCGAGACGACCGAGGCGAGGACGACCTGGCCGTCGCAATCCTCATCCGTTCCGCCGTGACGCGCCAGAAAACTCTTGTCGATCTTCACCGTATCAAACGGCAGATCCTTCAGCTGGCTGAGGCTCGACAGGCCGGTGCCGAAATCGTCGATGGCCAGCCCCACACCCAGAGAGCGTATGCGCTTCAGCAGCTCGAGTTCGTTCTCGGCCGCGGCGCCGATCGCGCTTTCCGTCACCTCGAGTTTCAGCGAGCCCTCTTCGACCGAGGCACTCCCGAGTATCTCGGCAAGGAACCTCTCCAGATCGGTATCGAAAAGCTGGCGCCGCGAGAGGTTGACACTGGCGAACAGCGCTTCCGGCAGCGGAAAAAAGCGCTGTAGCTGCGCCAGATCCTTGGCGGCACGTTTCAACGCCAGACGTCCCAGCGCGACAATGAGGCCGGATTCCTCGGAGTGGGCGATGAAATCGGCAGGGGCAATCAGGCCCTTTACCGGATGGCGCCAGCGCAGCAGCGCTTCGAAACCGGCCACCGTACGGTCGGAGAGCCTGATGATCGGTTGATAAAAGACTTCGATCTCTTCGTTGTCGATCGCGCGGCGCAGCTCGGTTTCCAGCGCCACGGAATCCGCCGGCGTCAACGCTTCCAGATCGTGCGAATACACCCTGGCGCAATCACCGCCCTGCCGCTTGGCCTGAATTAGCGCCAGCTCGGCATTCTTCAGCAGATCGATGGGATCGCGCGCCTCGCGGCCTTCGGTGACGCCGATACTGGCCGGCGCGAAGACGTCGCGTCCGTCAAGCTGGTGGGCGGCACCACAGACCTCCACAAGCTCGGCGCCGATATCGGTCGGCTTAACGCGCGACTGCCGCCACAATACGGCGAACGCATCGCCGCCCACGCGGAAGACCTGCGCCAGGCCTATGAATCGCTTCGCCAGCCGCTCCGCCAGCTTTGCCAGGACGTCGTCGCCGCCTGCGTCACCCAAGCTGGCGTGTATCGTCTTGAAGCGGTCGATATCGAGCAGCGCGAAAGTCGCATCGCGCAGCCGCTCGCCGAGGTTCTCGAGCTCTTCCATCAAGGCCACGCGGTTGCCGAGCCCGGTCAACGGATCGCGCAGCGTGCGGTCCATCATCGCCGCTTCGGCCTCTTTGCGGATCGTGATGTCCGCCAGCAGCCCCACGCAGCGTTCGGCCGCGGCGTCCTCGGGCCCCTTCATGGTGGCCCGCAGCTCGAACCAGGGGTAGCGGCCGTCTTCGGCGCGCACGCGAAATTCTATGCGAAAGGCAAGGCCCGCCTGCGCGCTGTAATCGCTGACCGCCTGTTCGTACACCGCGCGATCATCCGGATGCACGCGCAACGCCCAGACCGATTGCGGCATACGCGTCGCGTTGAGGCCGATCAGCACGGCCGCTTCGCGTGACAGAATGACGGTCCCATTCGCAAAATCGAGCTCGAAGACACCCTGATGCGAAGCGCCTATCGCCTCGATGGCGGCATGCGGCACGACATCCGCCGCGGGCCGTGGCGGTACCGGCGCATGCGGCACCGGCACCGGCGTCGCATGGCGGGCGAAAGGCAGCACGGCAATCCCCTCACCCGAGGCCACCGCCAAAGCCAGCAACACCGCGCCCGCCGCGGCAAAGCCGCCGGCGATGTCAGGCGTCAGCGGCGAATTTCCGAGGCCACCGATGGCCGTGACAGTCGCTGCCATGGCGACCAGCGCGAACAAACCCGCGCTTGGCATTACGACGCGGGCCGGCTGCGATCCGGTACGGCCGCGGTAATAGACATAAGCGGCGAGCGCCACCGTGCCGCAGACCAGGACGATATCCGTCACCACGGTCGCTCCCGGGACGCCGAGATAGGCCATCACGGCGAGCGCCACCACGGCTGCCAGCGAGCGATCAAGCCAAGCTTGCGCCCACGGCCAAATTTCCTTGACTGGAATGATGGTGTCCGTCAATCGCGCGCCGGCCGCCACCGACAGGCCTGCAAACAAAGCAATCAGGCCGTAAGGCCCCCCGACGCCCGTCATCAGGCTGCCGTCAAACATGCCTGTGGTGGCAAGCCGCGTCAGCAGCATCAAGAACAGCGTCAATGCGGCCCAGCGCGGCGCGCGGTGATGAGTCATCACCGCCAAGCCTGCGGCGATGGCCGCCGCGGCGGCGATCAGGCCGGCGACGGCCGCGACGAACATCGCGATCTGGCGGTTATGCGCGGCAAGTGCCGGTTCGGTCCAAGCCAGCAGAGACGGCGGCGATTGCGCGCCAACCGTTCGGACCGCCAAGGGCGCAGATGTCGAAGGCGGTATCGTCACCTGAATGGCGTGGCGCCCATAAGCATTGCTGCTTTCGACGACCACGTTCGAATTCGTACTCGCGACCTGAAGAATGGCGGGCCGCGTTGCGCGCGGAAAAATGCTGAGGCCGATGCTCGGCGGCTGGCCGGCATGCAGCACGCGCGTTACGGGTCTCTTCGAGCTGTTGACCGCCGTGAATATGTACCACTCCGAGTCATCAGCCTTGGGTCCCTTCGGCGGATGATACGGATCCAGTGTCTGCTCGAGCTCGAGAACCCCTTCCGGCCCACTCACATTGACGCTGTGCGGCGCAGGCGCCGCATGAGCGCCTGCTACAAATGCCGCCACCAAGGCGGTGGCGAAGGCCAATCGTCTCATTACAGAAGTCACGAATCCTCGGGGTCGTCTGATACGGCGCTAACCTAACTGCGCCTCATCCTCGAGCAAAGCAAATAGGACGTGATCGCGCCACTCGCCGTTAATTTGCAGGTATCGCCGAGCAATGCCTTCCTGCCGGAATCCTGCTTTTGTCAGCAAGTTCTTGGAAGGTTCGTTCGACGGTAAACACGCGGCCTCAATCCGATGCAACCCCAAGGTCGCGAAGATGAATGGAATCAGCGCACGGACTGCGTCGTACATGTAACCCTGACGCGCAAACCGTTCGCCGATCCAATACCCCAGCGCGCAACATTGCGTGACACCACGCCGCACATTGGACAGCGTGCATCCGCCCATCAGCGCATCGTCTTCGCTGCGAAAAACGAAGAAGGCATAGGCCGAATCCAGACGGGCTTCCTTCTGATAGCGTTTGATGCGTCTGCGAAATGCGCCTTTGGTCAGCTCGTCATTGGCCCAAGACGGCTCCCACGGCGTGAGAAACGCCCTGCTCTCGCCGCGCAACCGCGACCAATGCAGATAATCCGCCATCCGCGGATAGCGCATATAGACGTCACCGCCACGAATCACGGGCTGCTGCCCGCCTGGGAAGGTCAGCCCGCGCATAAAAGCCATGGGACCCGTGTTCATTCCGCCGCGCGCATCCTTGGTTTGGCACCAAAGCGCTCCGCGAACACGTCGTAGCGTTCGAACTTGCGGGCGGGACCGACAGTCACAATCGCCGGCGCTTCCGAGAGCATCATCTGCGCTCCAAAGCGGCGCACCGCGGCCGCGTCGACGGCATCGAGTTTCGCCGCCAATTCTTCGACGGGTACCACCCGGCCAAAATTGTAGATATGGCCGGCAATCATCTCGGCGCGCGTGCTGGGACGCTCCAGTCCCATCAGCAGGCTCGATCGCAGCTGCGCCTTGGCGCGCGCGACCTCTTCTTCCGTCGCGGTTTCGGCGAGACCGGCCATTTCACCGGCCACCACGGCACCGATTTCCGCCGCTTCGTTCTCACCGGTGCCGGTGTAGATGCCGACGACGCCGCTGTCGTTCGAGCTGTTCGCGAAGGCATAGATCGAATAGCAGAGGCCGCGCCGTTCCCGCGCTTCCTGAAACAACCGCGAAGACATGCCGCCGCCGAGCGCCGTGACATAAACCTGCGCCACGTAGTAATCGGGGTCGAGTGCGGATACCCCGGGAAACGCGATGGCGATATGCGCCTGCTCCAGATCGCCCGGCACGCGCATCTCGCCGCCCATATAGCGCGCCGGCAGCGGCGTCTGCGGCTCGCCGGGAACGAGCCGGGCGAATTTTTCCTCGGCGATGCGCACGAGGTCTTGATGTGCGACCGCGCCCGACGAGATCAGTGTCATGCCGCCAGCGCGATAATTGGCACCCATATAGGTGAAAAGATCATCGCGCCCGAAGGCGGAGACCGTCTTCTCCTCGCCCAAGATGGGCCATCCCATCGGCTGATCGGGATAGGCGACGGTCTGAAGGTAATCGAAGATGATCTCATCCGGCGTGTCGAGCGCCTGGCCGATCTCCTGCAGCACGACCTGGCGTTCGCGGTCCAGCTCCAGCGGGTCGAAGGTCGGCTCGGTGAGGATGTCGGCGAGGATGTCGAGCGCCAGCGGCACATCCGCTTTCAACGCACGCGCGTGGAACGCCGTCTGCTCACGACTCGTATACGCGTTGAGAAAGCCGCCGACCGCTTCGATCTCTTCCGCGATGTCGCGCGCCGAACGCCGCCGTGTACCTTTGAACGCCATATGCTCGAGCATGTGTGAGACACCCATCAGCGGCGCCGTTTCATTGCGCGCGCCGCAATTCACCCACACGCCGACCGCGGCGCTCTCAAGCTGCACCATCGGATCGGTTACGACAACCAACCCATTGGAAAGACGAGTAATTTCTGGTTTCATGATGGAGGCAATCTAGCCTCGATAAGGGCCTGAACCAAGCCCTTGTCCGCGGACAAATCGACTATTTTTTCTGACGCCGACAACACCGCGCTAAGCCTCGGGGGCATCGGGGGAATCAGCCCCGTGGCCTGCCGGACGGCATCGGGGAACTTGGCCGGATGAGCCGTCGACAGGACAACAACCGGCCCTTTTGAATGCAACTTGAAGTTGTCTGCAGTCGCGACGGCGACGGCCGTATGCGGATCAATCAGGCGCCCGGTCTGGGCATGAACGCGTGCAATCGCCGCCAAGGTCTGTTCGTCGTCGCAGCGTGCCGCGGCATAGCGCACACGCAGAGCAGCACGCACGTTTTCCGGCAGCGCCAGGCTTTTCTCTTTGGCGAATTGCGTCATCGCCGCGCGCACCCAACCGGCATCGCGACCGGACGCTTCGAACAAGGCGCGCTCGAAATTGCTGGCGACCTGAATGTCCATCGACGGGCTGAGCGTCGGTTGCGCATTGCCCGAGGCGTAGATGCCGTCGTTCAGCGCCCGCGCCATGATGTCGTTGGCGTTGGTGGCGACGACCAGTTTTTCGATCGCCAGGCCCATGCGCATCGCCGCCTCGCCCGCGAACACATCGCCGAAATTGCCGGTCGGTACAACGAAGACCGGCGGCGCGCCAAGCTGGGCGGCGGCCGTGAAGTAATAAACGCTTTGCGCTGCAATCCGCGCGAAGTTGATCGAGTTCACCGCCGTCAGATTGACGGCGTGCGCAAAGTCGGTTTCCGCAAACAACGCCTTCACGATGGCCTGGCAGTCGTCGAACGTGCCTTCCACCGCGATATTGTGGACGTTGGCAAAGGGAGCCGTCGTCATCTGGCGGCGCTGCACTTCGCTCACGCGTCCCTTGGGATGCAGGACGAACACTTCGATGTTGTCCAACCCGCCCAGCGCCGCAATCGCCGCAGAGCCGGTGTCGCCGGAGGTGGCCGCCAGGACGGTGGCACGACCGCCACGTTTCGCCAGCGCCCGCGCGAACATCCGCCCCAGCACCTGCAAAGCGATATCCTTGAAGGCGAAAGTGGGGCCGTGGAACAGCTCCATCAGGAACAGGTTCGGGCCAATCTCGACCAGGGGCGCGATGCGCTTGTCGTCGAAGCCGGCATAGGCGTCGGCGATGTCGACGGCACGCTCGGCGGCGGTGAAGGAATCCCCGACAAGACGGCCGAGAACGGCGCGCGCCACCTGCGCATAGGGCTGTCCGGCGAAGGCCGCGATCTCGGCCGGTGTGAAATGCGGCCACGCCTCAGGCAGATAGAGACCGCCGTCGGGCGCCAGCCCGGCCAGCAGCATCTCGGCGAAGGATTGCGGCGGGGCCGCCCCGC
This sequence comes from Alphaproteobacteria bacterium, assembly GCA_028865545.1. GTDB lineage: Bacteria > Pseudomonadota > Alphaproteobacteria > Micropepsales > Micropepsaceae > Rhizomicrobium. Next base: position 12,352 of record JAGWJY010000040.1, read on the forward strand.
GGGTGCTGACGTAGCGCATAGGAAAAACCAATCGGAAGACGCCTTTTAGGGGGTCTGCTCGGACAAAGTCCACCCGCCGCACGGCCGCCGAACGGACAAAATGGTTATCGGCTTTCGTCGATCGGCGCGCAGTGGTGGTGCCCGGCTGCAAAACAGTCTTGCAGATCAATCCCGTGCCTGAGCATCAGCATCAGCCCCACCGTCACCACGACGATGAGAATGGCTATGACGAAGACGAGCAGATTGGTCTTTTGCTGATTGCCGTAATCGTCGGGAGGCTGAGACACGTCAGCTGCGCCTTCTCCAGCCCAAGCGCCCCCGGCTGATATGGAAAGCAAGATAGACGCCCAGCAATCCGCCAGCCATGCCGAACCAGGTCAAGGCGTATTGCATATGCTCGTTGCGGAAGGTGACGACGGTCTGCCCGCCTTCGGGCCAGCCGCCCGGATTGGGCGTGGCATCGGCTTCCACCAGCACATCCGTCGCCAATGCCAGGTGCTCGGCGGCGGCGATGGATTTTACGTCCGGGGAATACCAGACGCGCTGCGCGAGATCGGGCTGAGGCGTGAAAATCCCCCGCGCGTCCGGCGAATGCCAGACGCCCACAATATGACGCTCGCCTGCAAGCAGCCCTTGAGCGCGTGCGGCGGGCGCCAGGCGGCTGACGGGCACGATGCCGCGATCGACCAGTATGGTGCGCCCGTCATCGGTCACGAAGGGCGTCAGCACATGATAGGCCGGGCCGCCATGCGGGCCCGTGGTGTAGACATAGACCTCCCGTGCGTTCTCGAAATGCCCACTGAGGGCGACGCGGCGATACTGGGCGGTATCCCCCATCGCCAGGGCTTGGTCGAGCGAAACCGGCGATAATGTCAGGCGGTTGTGGACTTCGGCGATCAGGCCAAGCTTCCAGTGCAGGCGTTGCAGCTGCCAATAACCGAGCCCCAGCAGGATGGCGAACATCACCGCACAAGCGAGCGTGAGAATGGGAAGCGGCCGGAAATAGGGCATGGTTCATGTTACCTCCCCGCGTTGACGAGGCAGGCTCTTTCTAATCCGTCAACCGTCCTTCGCCCGCACGGTTCTTATACTGCAGCACCAGCAGGAGGCTTTTGACCAGACGCAGCAGACCAAAAGTAAGAATGGCCGTGATCGGTATCCACAGGACGGCATGCACCCAATAAGGTGGCCGATAGGTGAACTCCACATACAGCGCCCCGGCACAGACGATCGCACCGACGATAAGGATGACGAACACCGCCGGCCCGTCGCCCGCGTCGAACATCGCGTAGTCGAGACCGCAATGGGTGCAGCGCGGGGCTACCTCCAGATAGCCGTTGAACAGCTTGCCTTGGCCACAGCGCGGACAAAGCGCCCGGAGAGCGGCGTGCGAGACGCCAGGCTCGCTCAAGACGTTACCGGCCCCTGCCCTAGCACATAGATGCAGGTGAACAGGAACAGCCACACCACGTCGACGAAGTGCCAATACCAGGCGGCGGCTTCAAAGCCGAAATGGCGCGTCGGGGTGAACTGTCCGGCAATGGCGCGTCCCAAACAGACGATCAGGAAGATCGTGCCGACGATGACGTGAAAGCCGTGGAAGCCCGTCGCCATGAAGAAGGTCGAACCGTAGATGGCGCCGAGATTGCCGACACCCACGGAGAGATTGGCATGCGCCGCGTCCACAAAGGGCGTCAAAGCCGCGCCATTGAAGCCGAAGGTGAACGGCGCGTGGGAATATTCGTAAGCTTGGACGCAGGTGAAGGACAGACCAAGCCCGATGGTCAGCATCAGCCCGTGGATGGCGCCCTTGCGGTCGCCGTGCTGCAATGCGTGATGCGCCCAGGTCACCGTCGTTGCCGAGGTCAGCAGGATCAGCGTGTTGAGCAGCGGGAAATGCCAGGGATCCAACGTGACGATGCCCGATGGCGGCCAGCTCGAAATACCGACGTCGTTGTGGAACAGCGCCGTGTTGAAGTAGGCCCAGAACCACGCGACGAAGAACATCACTTCGGAGGCGATGAACAGCACCATGCCGAACCGCAGGCCGAGCTTCACGACGGGCTTGTGGTCGCCGCGGACCACGGATTCGGAAATGACGTCGCGCCACCAGCCCGCCATGGTGTAGAGCACCAGCACCAGACCGGCGACAAATATCCAGGGCTGGCCGTTTACCGGCAGGCCGAAGAAGTCGGTGTAGGACTTGTTCATCCAGAACACGGCGCCGGCCAGCATGGTGAAAGCGCCAATCGAGCCGACGAACGGCCACGGGCTGGGATCCACCAAATGATAGTCGTGCTTCACTTGACCATGCGCCATGAACAGACCCCTTCGATTACGGATGCACGTGCACCAAAGTCATAACAAAAAACAAAACCACCAAGCCGAACAGCACCAGCGCGATCGCGACATTGCGCTTGCGCCGCTCGCGTTCGTAACGCCCGTCATCAGCCATCGCATCACATCCAGACATGCAGCGGCACGGTCCCGATGAGGTGTTCGGCGATCAACGCCGCGAACAGGGAGAACAAGTAGAAGATCGAAACCGCGAACAGCCGCTTGGCCTGAGGCTCGCGCGTTTCGTCGGTCTCGCGCAAGGTCCGGACCGCATGCCACAGCAGAAGCCCGCCAAGGATCGCCGCAGCGGCCAGATAGATCGGTCCGGCCATGCCGATACCGGCAGGCACCAAGCCGAGCGGCACCAGCACCAGCGCGTAGGCCAGGATCTGCCAGCGCGTCGAGCGCTTGCCGCGGACGACCGGCATCATCGGCACCCCGGCGCGGGCGTAATCGTCCGACCGAAACAACGACAGCGCCCAAAAATGCGGCGGCGTCCAGAGAAAAATGATGGCGACCAGCAGCAAAGGTTGGAGCGATAATGTGCCCGTCACCGCAGCCCAGCCGATGGCCGGCGGCAATGCTCCCGCCAGCCCGCCGATGACGATGTTCTGCGGCGTGCGCCGCTTGAGCCACAGCGTGTAGACCCCGACATAGAAGAAGATCGTGAAAGCCAGCAGCGCCGCCGCCAGATCGTTGACGAACAGTTCCATGAGCGTCACGGCCCCGACAGCGAGCGTCCAGCCGAAGGCCAGCGCATCTTCCCGCGCGATTTGCCCCCTGGGGATCGGACGGCCGGCTGTGCGCGTCATCAACGCGTCGATGTCGCTGTCATAGGCCATGTTCAGCGCGCCGGAAGCGCCGGCCGCGACGGCGATACAGAGCAACGCGCTGAAGGCGATCATGGGATGGACGTGACCCGGCGCAACAACGATCCCGGCGAGCCCTGTAAAGACGACGAGCGACATGACACGCGGCTTGAGCAGCGCGAAATAGTCGCCCACCGTCGCGGCAGGACGCGAGAGAGCAAGGGTCGCGACGGTTGCCATCAGTTGATCTTCGGCAGTTCGCTGAAGGTGTGGAACGGCGGCGGCGAGGACAAGGTCCACTCCAGCGTCGTGGCGCCCACGCCCCAGGGATTGTCACCCGCCTTGCGCTTCATGATGAAGGCTTCCGCCATCGTCACCAGGAAGATCAGAACGGCGAAACCGGCGATGAAGGCACCGATGGACGACACATAGTTCCAGCCGGCGAAGGCGTTGGGGTAGTCCGCGATGCGGCGCGGCATGCCGGCCAACCCGAGGAAATGCATCGGGAAGAAGGCCAGATTGACGCCGACGAACGTGACCCAGAAATGCGTCTTGGCCAGGGTCTCGTTGTAGGTGTAGCCGGTGAATTTCGGGAACCAGAAATACCAGCCGGCGAAGATCGCGAAGACAGCGCCCAACGACAGAACGTAATGGAAGTGCGCCACCACGTAATAGGTGTCCTGCAACACGACGTCGACGCCCGCATTGGCCAGCACGACGCCGGTCACACCGCCGATGGTGAACAGGAAAATGAAGCCGATCGCCCACAGCATCGGGGTTTTGAACTCGATGGAACCGCCCCACATGGTGGCGATCCAGGAGAACACCTTGATGCCGGTCGGCACGGCGATGACCATCGTCGCGAAGACGAAATACGCCTTGGTGTCGACCGAGAGGCCCACCGTGTACATGTGGTGCGCCCAGACCAGGAAGCCGATGAAGCCGATCGACACCATCGCATAGGCCATGCCGAGATAGCCGAACACAGGCTTCTTGGAGAAGGTCGAGACGACGTGGCTGATCATGCCGAAGCCCGGAAGGATCAGGATGTAAACTTCCGGGTGGCCGAAAAACCAGAACAGATGCTGATAGAGGATCGGATCGCCGCCGCCGGCCGCATTGAAGAAGCTGGTGCCGAAGTGGCGGTCCGCCAGCAACATGGTGATGGCGCCCGCCAGAACCGGCAGCGACAGCAGCAGCAGGAACGCGGTCACCAGGATCGACCAGACGAACAGCGGCATTTTGTGCAGGGTCATGCCCGGCGCGCGCATGTTGAGGATCGTGGTGATAAAATTAATAGCGCCCAGAATCGACGAAGCGCCCGCGATGTGCAGCGAGAAGATCACGAAGTCCATTGCCGGGCCGGGTGAGCCATAGGTCGACAGCGGGGCGTACATCGTCCAGCCGCCGCCCGCGCCGATGCCGCCGGAATCGCCTTCTACAAACATCGAGGCGATCAGCAGCGTGAAGGAAAACGGCAGCAGCCAGAACGAGATGTTGTTCATGCGCGGAAACGCCATGTCCGGCGCTCCGATCATCATCGGAACCAGCCAATTCCCGAAGCCGCCGATCATCGCCGGCATGATCATGAAGAACACCATGATGATGCCGTGACCGGTGACGAACACGTTGAACTGGTGCGGGTTGTGGAAGACCTGCAATCCCGGGAACATCAGTTCCGCGCGCATCATCATCGACAGGAAGCCGCCGACTATGCCGGCAAAGATCGCGAACACAAGGTACATCGTGCCGATGTCCTTGTGGTTGGTCGAATAAACGTAGCGCCGCCAACCGTGCGGATGTTCTTCGTGTGCGTGGGCCAAGTCCGCCATGTCGCTATCCCTGATTATTTCGCCGCGACGCGGATCGCGTCGGGCTCGTCATTTGCCGCATATTTTTTCTTCGCCGCCGCAAGCCAAGCCTGATAGTCGGCCTCGCTCACCACCTTCACCTCGATCGGCATGAAGGCATGGTTGGCGCCGCAAAGTTCCGAGCATTCACCGTAATAAGTGCCCATCTTCGTCGCCTTGAACCAGGTGCGGTTGATGCGGCCGGGGATGGCGTCCATCTTCACGCCGAAGGCCGGTACCGCCCAAGAATGGATCACGTCGGCGCCCGTCGTGTCGATTTCGACGACTTTGTTCACCGGCACATAGATGGGATTGTCGACGCCGAGCAGCCGCGGTTCGCCGGCCTTCTTCGCTTGCGCGTCCGTCAGCATGTAGGAATCGAACTGGAAGTTGCCGTCCTTCGGGAAAGCGTAGGTCCAGAACCATTGCTTGCCGATGGCCTCGATGGTGACTGCCGGCTTGGGAATGTCCGCCTCGAAATAAAGCAGGCGGAATGACGGAATGGCGATCAGCACCAGAATGATCACCGGAATGCCGGTCCACGCCACTTCGAGCAGCGTGTTGTGGTGGGTCTTGCTGGGGACCGGGTTGGCCCGCTGGTTGTAGCGGATCATCACCCAGATCAGCAGCGCCGCCACGAAAATGCAGATCGCCGTGATGATGTAGAGCAGCAGCCGATGGAAATCCTCGATCTGCGCCATCACCGGGGATGCTGCAGCTTGCATATCCATTTCCCAGTTGTATGGCGCGGCAACGGCTGCGTTCGCCAAACTGGCAAGGGCCGCGACAGCAGCAGCAAAGACGGCACTCTTCCTGAGGAACATCGTCACCTCGTAAAAATATGGACTTGCGCGCGACTCATGCCGCGCCCCCGGCGATTCTTAGGTAGTTTCCCAGACTCTATATGCGAATTAGAGGCGTTTAAGGACATAAAGGTATGCGACCTTATGGCACGGGTCCCGGCGCCGTCCTTGCCCTACCGGCATGGCCTTGCGCAAGCCGATCCGAACGCCGATATGGTGGAAACAGGCCGTTTGCGCGGATTCTCCCGCTCCCAAGCGGCAAAATGGAGGTTTTCCGTGGCTGCCGATCTCTTTTTCTCCCGCTCAGGCATGGACCGCACCCGGGTCCAAGCCAAGGTCGACGAAGCCCTGAAGGGGGCGGACGACGGCGAACTGTACCTGGAATTCTGCCAGAGCGAATCATTCGCCTTCGACGACGGTAGGCTAAAAGCAGCCAATTTCGACACAACCCAGGGTTTTGGCCTGCGCTCGGTGTGCGGGGAAGCGACCGGATATGCCCACGCCAACGAGCTATCCGAAGAGGCCATCACCCGAGCCGCCGAGACGGTGCGGGCCGTGGCCCGGGGCCATTCGGGCGTAACGGCGGGGGCCCCTGCCCGCACCAATGTGAAACTGTATTCCGATATCGACCCGCTGGGATCGGCCGCTTTCGAACATAAAGTGAAGCTGCTCGAAGACATGAATGCCTATGCCCGGAACAAGGACCCGCGGGTGCGCCAGGTGTCCTGTTCGCTGGCCGGCGAGTGGCAAACCGTCGAGATCATCCGGGCCGGCGGCGAGACCTATCGCGATGTCCGGCCGCTGGTGCGCATCTATGTCTCCGTGGTGGTGGAAGAAAACGGCCGTCAGGAATCCGGCAGCTTCGGCGGCGGCGGGCGCAGCGGATACGAAACCTATCTCGCACCGGAATATTGGCAGGCCGCCATCGACGAAGCCCTGCGCCAGGCGCTGGTGAACCTTGCTTCTGTGCCGGCACCAGCCGGCGAGATGACGGTCGTGCTCGGTCCCGGCTGGCCGGGAATCCTGTTGCACGAGGCCATCGGCCACGGACTGGAAGGCGACTTCAACCGCAAGAAGACGAGTGCATTCTCGGGGCTGCTCGGCCAGCGGGTGGCGGCGCCCGGCGTGACGGTGGTCGACGACGGTACGATCGGCGGACGACGGGGATCGCTATCCATCGACGACGAAGGCACGCCGACGTCGCGTACCGTGCTGATCGAAGACGGAATCCTGAAGGGCTACATGCAGGACCGGCAGAATGCGCGGTTGATGGGCATGGCGCCGACCGGGAACGGGCGACGGCAATCCTATGCCAGCCCGATCATGCCGCGCATGACCAACACTTATATGTTGGGTGGCGACAAGACGCCGGAGGAAATCCTGGCCAGCGTGAAGAAGGGTATTTACGCGACAAATTTCGGCGGCGGACAGGTGGACATCACCAACGGCAAGTTCGTGTTCTCCTGCACCGAGGCGTATCTGGTGGAAGACGGCAAGGTCGGCGCGCCGATCAAGGGCGCGACGCTGATCGGCAGCGGGCCGGAATCGTTGACGCGTGTAAGCATGATCGGCAACGACATGAAGCTGGATACCGGCATCGGCACCTGCGGCAAGAACGGACAGAGCGTACCGGTGGGCGTCGGGCAACCGACACTGCGATTGGACGGGCTGACGGTGGGTGGGACGGCGCAGGCCGCGTAAAGCCGATGGATGACAAGCCCTGGTTCCGGCCAAGGGTCCTTGGTTACGGCGCAGGCCTACCGGTTTGCTGGCAAGGCTGGGCGGTGGTGGCCGGATTTGTCAGCGCGACGTTGCTGGGTGTGCGCTTGACGATCACCTATCTGACCGGCGATCTGCGTCACATTGCGTTGATCGCCGCTGTTGCGGTACCGCTCGGCGTGTTTGGTGCGATCGCGAGAAAGAAGACGGAAGGCGGCTGGCGCTGGCGTGACGGCTCTCATCTTTAAAATCTGCCACAAGGCCGAATGGGCGCTCGCCGAGCGCGAGGGCATCTATGCGGGTTCGGCGAAAGACCGTGAAGACCGCTTTATGCATTTCTCTACCGGCGAGCAGGTGTTGGGCACGCTCGAGCGCTATTACGCCGATGCCGGCGACCTGGTGCTTGTAGCCGTAGATCCGAAAACGCTTGGTGCTACGCTGAAATTCGAGCCGTCGCGCGACGGCGCGCTGTTCCCGCATCTCTACGGCACGCTGCCAATGAGCTTCGTGCAATGGGTCAAGCCGATACGCCGCGCGGACAACGGCTCTTTCGTCCTGCCGCGCGACTGCGTATGACCACACAGGTCATGTGGTAGAAAGCGTCACGGCCGGCCATTACGCTTCCAGCGTATAGCGGAGCGGATGATGCAGACGATCAAAGGCAAGACGCACGATCTCGGTGACGGGTTTGAAGTGAGCAGAGTGCTGCCACAGATCGCACGGCGCACGATCGGGCCGTTCGTCTTCTTCGATTATTTCGGTCCCGTCGATTTCCCGCCTGGCAAGGGCATCGACGTGCGGCCGCATCCGCATATCGGCCTCGCGACGGTGACGTATCTCTTCGAAGGCTCGCAGGTCCATCGCGACAGCATCGGTTCCGTCAAGATGATCCAACCGGGCGATGTGAACTGGATGACGGCGGGACGTGGTATCGTCCATTCCGAACGCACAGCTCCAGAAGTCAGAGCAGCCGGCCATCGGATGCACGGCATCCAAAGCTGGGTAGGCCTTCCGCAAGCCGACGAGGAGTGCCCGCCCGAGTTTCAGAGCGTCGCGGCAAAAGACCTGCCGACAGGCAACAAGAACGGCATCAAGCTCCGCGTCATCACCGGCGACGCCTACGGACTGGTTTCACCTGTGCGCGTATTTTCGGACATCTTTTATGTCGACGCCCGGCTTGATGCCGGCGCCGCGTTGCCCATACCGGACGATCACATCGAGCGCGCGGCTTTCATCGTGCAAGGTGACGTCCAATGCGGCGGCGCGCGCTTCGGACGCGGAGATATGATTCTGTTTGACGTTGACGAAGCGGCGACCCTCGCCGCTCTAACGCCGGCGCACGTCATGCTGCTAGGCGGTGCGCCACTGGATGGGCCACGTCATGTCTGGTGGAACTTCGTGTCGAGCGACAGGGCTCGCATCGAACGCGCAAAAGCGAAGTGGGAGGCCGGCGGCTTCGACCCCATTCCGGGCGAGCATGAGTTCATACCGCTTCCGCATTAAATGTGGTCTGGCGAGTGCGCCGACCAGCCACTAGATTAGTCGCAGCCCCCTTCATTCGGAGAATGTGTTTATGCGTTACAGGCAACTCGGCAATACAGGCATGTTCGTGTCAGAAATCTGTCTTGGCACGATGACCTTCGGTGGCAAAGGATCGTTCTATGAACAGGTCGGCAAGGTCGGTCAGAAAGATGTAACCGCCATTGTCGCCCGCACGCTGGAAGCCGGAGTCAACTTTATCGACACCGCCGATGTCTATTCCCTGGGGCTGTCGGAAGAGCTGCTGGGACAGGCGCTGAAGGACATCGGTGCGCGCCGCTCGGACGTCGTGATCGCGACGAAGGGCTTCGGGCGCCTCGGTCCGGGGGCGAATGAAGCCGGCGCCAGCCGCGGTCACCTCATGGATACGGTCGAGGAAAGCCTGAAACGGCTGCAGACCGATCACATCGATCTCTACCAGATTCACGGCCAGGATATTGTGACACCGGTCGAAGAAACGATGCGCGCGCTCGAAGACATGGTGAGACGCGGGATGGTCCGCTATGTCGGTTGCTCCAACTGGCAAGCGTGGAAGATCATGCAGGCGCAGGGCATCGCCGACAAGCGCGGCTGGACGCGGCTCGAGACCGTGCAGGCCTACTACTCGCTGGTCGGGCGCGGTCTGGAACGCGAGGTCGTCCCCGCCATCGAAGATCAGAAGATGGGCCTGATGGTGTGGAGCCCACTCGCGGGCGGCATCCTGTCGGGCAAGTTCGGTCCAAACAGCACGCCGGAAGGCGCGCGCCGCGCAACCTTCGACTTCCCGCCGGTGGATCGCGAGCGCGCCTGGCCAATCGTCGATGCGATGCGCGAAATCGGCAAAGCAAGAGGAGCCAGCCCGGCGCGCGTGGCGTTGGCATGGGTTCTCGCCAAGCCGTTCGTCACCAGCGTCATCATCGGTGTGAAGACAATGGAACAGCTTGAAGACAACCTGGCGGCGTCGGATCTCACCCTGACTCCGAATGAGGTCAAACGGCTGGACGACCTCAGCGCGCTCACGCCTGAATTCCCAGGCTTCATGGTGGCACGCCAGAACAATGGTCGGCGGCCCGACGAGAAATAGTGCTATCATCCCGCCGCAAAAGCAGGAGGGACCGATGAGAGCATTGCTTCTTATCGTGGGCGTCGTGGTTCTGCTGGCGGGACTTTTCTTTGCCGGCCAGGGATTGGGCTACATTCCCTGGCCGCGCTCGAGCTTCATGGTGTCAGACATCCATTGGGCCTACTACGGCGCCGGGATCGCCATGGTCGGTTTGGTGCTGGTCGTCCTGGCGCAAAAGCGCACAGGCTGACTTTCAATTTCCGCCAAGTGCTGCAGGCTCCCGCTGGCACCACGGGCCGCCGAGAGCGTATTATCGACCACACGGTCGTGGGGTCGCCGCTCGGTACGCCCCCGTGTGTCCGCATCCGCCGAGAGTTGGAGATATCAGGATGCGCAAATTCCTTTTGATCGCTGCCGCAGCTGCCTTGACGACAGCCGCCGCAAACGCCGCGACTTGGGTAGCCGTCTGCACAGACGGCAAGAATATTCAGTATAACCAGACGATTGGCGGGACAGGGTTCATCTATCTGAAAACCGACAAAGGCATCTATCAGACCGCCCGCCTCGTCCAGACGTTCTACAATGGGACCGCTGTTTGCGGCGCTGTGCATGGCAATGCACCGGACAACGCAGAACCCATCACACAGGTGTGTGCAAACAAATCGCGCAAGATTATTTATCTGAAATATCAGGACCCCACGAGGCCCAACAGTTCGGTTCAAGATGCCGGAATCTTCTGTCCCGCCACAGTGACCGTGCAGTAACAAACATCAATGTGCTGCGACCGAGGGAGAGCGGCTGCGAGCCGCTCTTCCTTTTTTGTTTCCATGCAAAGGGTTGCAACGAGCGCACGGAGAAGCAACAATCAGCTTGGGCTGTTGGAATACCATGCCCGGGCGTTGCCGTGCGTTCACAAACGCCGGGCGCAGGGAGACCAGAATGCGCAGATTGTTATTTGCTGTCGCGCTTGCCGCACTCGCAACGACCGCTGCGAACGCCGCCAAAGACACAAAGCCCAAAGACTGGGTGGCCGTCTGTACGGACGGGAAGGATGCCCAATACACGCAAACCCTCGGCGGCGTCGGGTATTTCCATCTGGGTGACGACAACGGATCGTACCAGACGCTCCGCCTCACACAGACGTTCTACGACGGCGTGGCGGTGTGCGGCGCGGTCGACACCAAACTGCCGCCCGGCGCGACGCCGATCGGACAGGTGTGCGCCAACAAATCCCGTGAGACCATCTACTTCAAATACCGCGACGCCAAGGACACCAACTTGCCGGACGAGAAGGTAGGCGTCTTCTGCAAGGCGATGATCACCGAGTACTGAGCCCGCTCAAGCGCGGAAATAGCCACGCGCCCTGCCCCAGTTCAGCAAAAGCTCCGGCCAGATCGAGACCGCCGAATTGCCCGCCAGCCGAATGCCGAAGCCGTGGCCGCCGCTGTCGAACAGATGCAGCTCGGCAGGAATGTCCGCCGCGCAAAGCGCATCATACATCAACTGGGTGTTGGCGGCGGGAATGACATCATCGTCCTTGGCCGTGAGGAGGAAAGCAGGCGGCGTTTGCGCGTCGACGCAGCGCTCGCGGGAGTAGCGCTCCATCCGCACACGGCTGGAGTCCGCGCCCAAGAAAGCATCGCGGGCGTCGGCGAAGGCATGCGGCGGCAGCATGGTGATGATCGGATAGAAGAGCCCCTGGAAATCTGGCCGGGCACTCTGCGCATCGTCCGCGTCGACAGCCGCGTAAACCTCCTGGCCGTGGCACGTCGCCAGCGACGCCGCGACATGGCCGCCTGCCGAGAAACCGAGAACACCGACACGGCCCGGATCAATGCCGAAATGTGCAGCGCGGGCCCGTATGATCCGCATGGCGCGCTGAGCATCCTGCAATGGTGCATCCGGCGACCAGCCTTCGCATGGTAGCCGATAGCGCAGCACGAAAACGGTGACACCGGCTTCGTTCAGGCGCCGCGCGGTTTCGAAACCTTCCTTGTCGACCACCACGCGGATGTAGTTGCCGCCCGTCGCGATCAGCACAGCGGAACCATCGGGTTGCTGCGGACGGAAGACGGTGATGAGTGGTTCGGAAATCCCCGTGACGGCACGGTCCTTATAATCCGGCGATTTGCTGCGCTCGGTGATCGTAAGCTTCAATTGTGGCTGGGATGCTCCGGGCGTGGCGCCGGGCCAGAGGCGAACAGTCTCGTCCGGATCGGGAAGATGTGCGCCCCAATAAGCGGATCCGTCGGTCATTTCGATTCCTCATACGCTTAAGATCCCGCCGATATAGCCCGGCTTGGACGAAATCGCACATCAGAGGAAGTTGTATTCCACGAATACCCGATCCAGATCGCCGTGCCAGTCCTTGCGGTAATTCTGCAGCAGTTCTTCGGCGCGCGTATAACCTCGGTTGATCACTTCCCGCAGCGGCACAAGGAACCCCTCTTCCGTCATACCGCCGGCATCCTGCGAGGCACGGCGCCTGAGCCCTTCGGCGGAGATGTCGATCATGCGGTGCGCCAGTTCCCACACCGTCGTCTTGCGGAACGGCGTCTTGAAGGCGAGGCGCGGCACGGCGTCACGCATGGCTTGCCGTTCTTCCGCCGTCCAGTCCTTCACCAAATCCCATGCGGCATCGAGCGAGGTCTGGTCATAAAAGATGCCAACCCATAGCGCCGGCAAGCCGCAGATGCGCCGCCAGCTTCCGCCATCCGCCCCGCGCATTTCCAGAAAGCGTTTCAGCCTCGCTTCCGGGAAGATCGTCGTCAGATGGTCCGCCCAATCTGACATCTGAGGCTCGATACCCTTCAGCTCCGGAATTTTGTGCGCCAAGAAATCACGGAAACTGCGCCCGGCGACATCGATGTATTTGCCGTCGCGGTAGACGAAATACATCGGCACATCGAGCGCATAATCGACATAGCGTTCGAACGACATGCCGTCGTCGAACACCCAAGGCAACATGCCGGCGCGATCGTTGTCGACGTCGGTCCAGACATGGCTGCGATACGACAGGAAACCGTTGGGCTTGCTCTCGCGAAACGGCGAATTGGCGAACAAGGCGGTCGCCACCGGCTGCAGCGCCAGGCCGACGCGGAACTTCTTGACCATGTCGACTTCAGAGGAGAAATCGAGGTTCACCTGCACGGTGCAGGTGCGGAACATCATCTCGAGGCCGTAACCGCCGACCTTGGACATGTAGCGCCGCATGATCGCGTAACGGCCCTTGGGCATCTGATGGGTTTCCGCCATCGTCCAGCTCGGAGCGAAGCCGCAGCCCAGCGCGCCGGCGCCGATCTCGGCCGCCACCTCGCGGACCTGCTGTTGATGGGTGTTCACCTCGGCGCAGGTCTCGTGGACGGATTTCAGCGGCGCCCCCGAGAGTTCGAACTGGCCGCCCGGTTCCAAGCTGATCGAGGCGTTGTTCTGGGTGAGGCCAATGATGTTCTCGCCTTCGAGGATCGGCTCCCAGCCGAAGCGGCGCATGCCTTCCAGCAGCCCTCGAATGCCGGGCACGCCTTCATAGGGCAGAGGCTTGTGCGTCTTGAGGTCGTAGACGAATTTCTCGTGCTCCGTGCCGATGCGCCACTCCGACTTGGGTTTGCACCCATCGGACAGGTACCGCACGAGATCGTCCCGCGATTCAATCGGACCGCCAGCGGACTGCGGAATAGACATTCGTCACAAACCTTTTCCGGGCGAAGGCCCCTAAGCCGTTGTCTTAATTGAACTGCGCTCGCACACCCGCCCGTTATGTAGGCGCGGTGTGTCATGACGACAAGTCAGAGCCAGTCGCCCTTGACCGATTGCCAGACGGAAAGCGCCGAAAGGGCCGCGGTATCGGCCCGCAAGATGCGGGTTCCCAGCGTCACGGGTGTGACAAAAGCCAGGGCAAGCAAGGCCGCCCGTTCGGCGGGATCGAAACCGCCCTCCGGGCCGGTGAAGATGGCCCATGGGCCGGACGGCGCCGCGGCCAGAGCTTCAGCGACAGGAGGCGCCTCGCCGGCCTCGTCGCAGAAGAGGATACGGCGCTGTTGCGGCCAGCCGGCAAGCAACTTGTCGAAGGGCTGCGGCGCGCGCACCTCGGGGACGCTCAGGCGACCGGACTGTTCCGCCGCTTCGACCGCATTGGCCGTCATGCGTTCGATGTTGACACGCTGCACGATGGTGCGCCGGGTGATGACAGGCTGCAGCAGACGTACCCCGAGTTCCGTCGCCTTCTGGGTGAGATAATCTGCAGGCGTCTTCTTGATCGGTGCGAAGACCAGCCAGAGGTCGGGGACCTCCGTCTGCGGTGCGGTACGGCGTTCACATTCCAAAGTGCAGCCGCGCTTGGCTATGTCCGCGATCCGCGCCAGCCATTCGCCGTCGCGCCCGTTGAACAGGCAGACGCGATCGCCGGCCCTCGCCCGCATGACATGCAGGAGATAATGTGCCTGGCCGTCGCCGGGGACGACGCGGGCGCCCTCGCCCAGCGGCGCTTCGACATAAAGGCGGACCTTGCCGCCGGGTTCCTTAAGGTCTTCGCCCATGACACAATTGAGAACGATGATGAGCGAACCGCAAGCCCTGAAACCGGCCGATGCCGTGGCCGCCGCCCTGGTGGATCGCGCGCCTTCCAAGCTGCAACCCTATCTGCGGCTGATGCGGCTGGACCGGCCGATCGGCACCTGGCTGCTCTACTGGCCCTGCGTGTTCGGGCTGGCGCTGGGCGCGGTGGCCGACAGCCGTCCGTTCGGAACATGGCATGACTGGTACATGATCGCGCTGTTCGGGATCGGCGCCATCGTCATGCGCGGGGCCGGCTGCACCTATAACGACATCGTCGACCGCGACTTCGACGCCAAGGTGGCGCGCACGCGGGGCCGCCCGATTCCGTCGGGCGCGGTGAGCGTAAAGCAGGCATGGATGTTCGCCGCCGGCCTGTGCCTGATCGGCTTGCTGATCCTGCTGCAACTGAACCGGTTCTCGGTGACGCTGGGCATCGCGTCGCTGCTGCTGATCGCCGGCTATCCCTTCATGAAGCGCATCACCTGGTGGCCGCAGGCCTGGCTGGGACTGACCTTCAACTGGGGCGCGGTCATGGGCTTCGCGGCGCAGACCGGCGGCATCGATACCGCCGACCTCATGCTTTACGCCGGGTTATTCTTCTGGACGCTGGGCTACGACACGATCTACGCGCACCAGGACAAGGACGACGACGCGCTGATCGGCGTGAAATCCACCGCAAGACTGCTGGGCGAGAAATCGCGGCATTGGATTCTGGGGTTCTACGCCGTCGCCTTCACACTGATCCTTGCGGCAGGTTTCACCGAACACGAAGGTTGGCCTTACGTCTTGCTGATGCTTTTGGCGGGCGGGCACATGCTGTGGCAGGTGCATACGCTGGATACCGACGATTCCGAGCGCTGCCTGAAACTCTTCCGCGCCAACCGCGAGACCGGCGCGCTGATCGCGGCGGCGCTGATCATCTCGACCTGGGTGGGCTGATCGCGGATATAATGCCGCCATGAATGTGGCGCGCTTCGATCCGACCAAAGCGTTCACAGCGGAGGACATGGCGGCGGTGCGCCAGCGCTCCGACGGCACCGGCTTTCTGTGCATCGTGCATGCCTGGTTCATGATCGCCGCCGCGATGACGCTCTATGCGTTATGGCCGACGCCTTACAGCTTCATCCTCGCGGTGATCGTCATCGGCAGCCGGCAGCTCGGTCTCGAGATCCTGATGCATGACGGCGCGCATGGCGTCCTGATGAAGACGCGCGGGCTGAACGAATGGGCGAGCCAGTGGCTGTGCGCCTATCCGGTGTTCGCCGACACCATTCCCTACCGCCACTATCACCTCGTCCATCACCGCCTGACGCAGCAGGACGGCGATCCCGACCTCGTGCTTTCCGCGCCGTTCCCGATCACGCGCTGGAGCTTCCTGCGCAAGATGCTCCGCGATCTGAGCGGTGTGACCGGCGTGAAGCAGCGCTTCATACAGTTCCGCATGGCGGCGAAGGACGGCGCGCGCGGCTTCCTCGCCAGGCTCGGCCGGCCGCTGATCGCCAACCTGATCCTGTTCCTGCTGCTCTGGGCCTTCGGCAAGCCGCTTTATTATCCGCTGTTCTGGCTGCTGCCGCTGCTCACCTGGCACATGGCCGTGGTGCGCATCCGCAATATCGCCGAGCACGCGATGGTGCCGGACAACGACGATCCGATGCGCAACGCCCGCACGACCTATGCGTCATGGCTGGAGCGCGCGCTGTTCGCGCCCTATTGGGTGAATTATCACGTCGATCACCACCTTCTTATGTATGTGCCCTGCTTCAACCTGCCGAAGCTGCACGCGCTGCTGCTGGAAAAGGGCAACCGCGAAAAGATGGAATTGCGGAAGGGCTATGCGGCCGTGCTGCGACTGGCGACGTCAAAACGTTCGACGTCAGCCCCCATATAGATAAGAAAAAGCGGGTGCCGCGTCGGCACCCGTTTATCCATCACGATGTGTGGTGCGCGCGGAAGACCCGCTTTTTCGCTGGAAACTACGGCAAGCCCTAGGAATCCGCACGTCAGGCGGCAAACCAATGAGCACCTTTGCTTCCCATTACTCCG
>JAGWJY010000041.1 GCA_028865545.1 Alphaproteobacteria bacterium
GCCACCTGCAGCCAATCGGCCCTCATGCAGCACGACGATTTCGTCGCAGTGCTGCGCGGCCAGCGGCAGGTCGTGCAGCGTCACCGCTACGGCCGTGCCGCGCCGCGCCTCTTCGCGCAACAGCTCCATCAGGCGGATCTGATGTGCGGGATCGAGGAATGCCGCCGGCTCATCGGCCAGCAGGATCGGCGCCCTGGTTGCCAGCGCCCGCGCCAGCAGCACCCGCGCGCGCTCGCCGGCCGAAAGCTCGTCCATCCGGCGCTTGGCAAAGCCGGTCGCGTCGCAGCGCGCCAGCGCG
This sequence comes from Alphaproteobacteria bacterium, assembly GCA_028865545.1. GTDB lineage: Bacteria > Pseudomonadota > Alphaproteobacteria > Micropepsales > Micropepsaceae > Rhizomicrobium. The sequence continues at coordinate 299 of JAGWJY010000041.1, forward strand.
TCGTCCACCGCCGTGAAATCCGCGGGCCGCGGTGCGGCGAACGCCGCGCGATGCGGCAGCCGCCCCAGCAGCACGACATCCGCCGCCCGCATCGGCCATTTGGCCTCCCCGCCCTGCGGCAGATAGGCGGCGGCGCGCGCCAGCGCTTCGCGCGGCCATGTCGGCAATGCTTTATTCAGTATACGGATTGTGCCGCCGGCCAAAGGTTGCAAGCCGAGCGCGGCGCGCAGCAGCGTGGTCTTGCCCGCACCGTTCGGCCCGACGATTCCCGTCACCGCGCCGACGGCCAATGTCGCGGATACGCCGCTCAGCGCCGCACGGCCGCCATAGCGCACGCCGACATTCTCGAAGGCGACCGCTGCGCTCATGCCTGCCGCCTCATGCGCAGGATCAGCCAGAGGAAGAACGGCGCGCCAAGCAGCGAGGTCACCACGCCGAGCAGCAGTTGCCCGTCCGGCGCGACCAGGCGCAGCGCCACATCGGCAGCCGCCACCAGGGCCGCTCCGCCGATGGCCGACGGCAGGATCAGGCGCGCCGGCTGGTAGCCGCAGAACGGCCGCAGCAGATGCGGCACGACCAAACCGACAAACCCGATCGAACCCGCGGCGGCCGTGGCCGCCCCGGTGGCCAGCGCCACGCCGACGATGACCCTGCCGCGTACGCTGCTCACGTCGACGCCCAGGCTGCGCGCGGCGTCCTCGCCCAGCGTCAGTGCGTCGAGCCCGCGCGCCGCCGTCAGCAGCAGCACCAGCCCGGCGAGCACCAACGGCAGCGCATAGGCCAGATCATTCAGTGTACGGTCTTTCAGCGAGCCCATCATCCACAACACCATCTCGCTCATGGCGTAAGGATTATGCGCCAGCGACAAGGCCAGCGCGGTCAGCGCCGTGGCGAAACTGGCGATGGCCACGCCTGCCAGAATCAGCGCCACCGCGCCCGCGCCGCTGCGTGACAGAAAATAGAGAATAGCCGCCGCCGCCAGGGCGCCCGTGATCGCAAAAGCCGGCAAGGCCAGTGCGTTGGCCGATGCAAAACCAAAATACAGCGCACACACCGCACCCAGGCATGCCGTCGACGTCACCCCCGTCACATCAGGCGATGCCAGCGGATTGCAGAACAGCCCTTGCAGCGCCGCGCCGCTGCCGCCCAGCGCCGCACCGATCACCAGCGCCAGTGCTGCGCGCGGCAAACGAATCTGCTGGGCGATGATACCCGCTTCACCGTGACCAGTGATGAGGCCATGAAACAAGGCGGCGGGCGAAAGATCCGACGGCCCCAGGAGAAACGACCAGCAGGCAAAACCGATCGCCAGCGCCAGCAACACCAGCGTGACGCGCGGCACCTCGCCGATAAACTTCGCCCGTTCCAGAGAGACTGTTTCGTCCATGCGCGGCCTCGTCCGTCGCCGCTGCCGTTCCGCTTTCGCGAAACGCTTTTCCGTTGGCGCACCCCGGCCACGCGGATGGACGACACGCGTCGGCAGGTCTCCTGGCTTCGCGGCTCTCTCGCACTCCGCCTTCCCGGGCCTGAGGAGCCTGCCGAAGGCAGGCGACTCGAGGGGGCCAGTGGCATCTGGAGGCGCACTTGCCGCTTACAGTTGCGGGGGCAGCCGCGGGATTCTCACCCGCTGTTCCCTTTGACCGTCGCGTCGGCCGAGTTTTAATGCCGGGCCTTCGCCGGTGCAAGCGCGCGAGCCTTGCGCGCCAGATCACCGAAGGTCTTCGCGGCACCCACCGACCACGGACCCGGACATAAAAGCGGCGTCAAACTCGCGAATTCCATGGTTGTCCGGCCCTTGAGCGCCTGCAGTGCCGGATGGTGCAGGATGGTGTAGGCCCGCGCGGAACCGACCCGCGCCTCGCCGCCCAGGATCAGCAATTCCGGTGCCGTGGCGATCACCGCCTCCACCGGCAGCGTGCCCGTGCGCGTCAGTTCGCTTTTGGGCGCCACGTCGACGATGCCGGACATTGTCATAATCTCGTTGGTGATGCCGCCGACACTGGCATAACCGTTCGGCTCGTAGAGGATGCCACTGACCGGCGGGCGCGGTGCACCGGCACGCGCCGCGGCAATCTCGCGATCCATCTCAGCGAGCATGGCTTTTGCCGTTTCCGGCGCACCGAGCTTGTCGCCGAGCATCGTGGTGATGCTGCGCACATCGGCGAGCGAATTCGCCCAAGGCACGTCGAGAACCGGAATGCCCAACCTCTTGAGATTGTCGTGCAGTCGCGGATTGGTGCCGGCATACATCACGACCAAATCGGGATCGAGCGACAGCACGGTTTCCGTGGAAGGATGGATCACAGGAATGCCCCTGGCGTGGTCGGCGATGGTTGAAACCACCGGGTGCCGGTCCGTCGCCTCATAGGACAACGCCGCGATCCTTTCGCGCGGCACCAGCCGGAAGACATACTCGTCGGTACACAAAAACGTGGAAACGACTCGCTGTGGCGCGGCAAACACAGGCTGCACAAGGATGTAGAGCGCACAGAGAATCATGACAATCCAGCCATGCGTTGGGTGCATATTGTTGCGGTAGCCGGTAGGCCCCAATTGTGGAGCAGCCTTGAGGGGAAAAGCCATGCGCAAAACCAATTCAACCTTTTTTGTCGTGATGTTCGCCGCGAGCATAGCCTATTCGCCGCTCGCTTTGGCAGCGCCGACACCGGGAGAAATTCTCGACGCCTACAAGACGGCGACCGGCGGCAGCGCCTGGGACGGCAAAGTCACGATGAGCACCGAATTTGCCCTCGCCGGTTATGGACTGACCGGCACAGGACACGCCGTCAACGATCTGAAGAACGGCCGCTCGGAGAGCGACTACAGTATGGGACCGGTCACCGGGGCCAACGGCTATGACGGAACCACGCCCTGGCAAAAGGACACCTCCGGAACGGTAACGCTGCAGCAGGGTGGCGACTCGCAAGTGCTGTCGGTCAACGACGCCTATCGCGTCTCCGGCAAATGGTGGCAGCCGGACCGCGGCGGCGCCACGATCGTCGGCGACGGCGAAAAGGCCTGCGGCGATGCGACCTGTGAGGTTCTGACGATCACGCCCAAAGGCGGAAAGCCGTTCGACGCGTGGTTCGACAGCAAGACGCATCTCTTGACGAAGACAGTGGAAAAGCAGAGTTCGCAGACGGTCACCACGACGATGTACGATTATCGGCCCGTCGATGGCGTCGTGCTGCCTTACAAAATCGTCGTCGACCAAGGCGTCGGCGAGAAATATCTCCAAACCGTGACGCTGACCAAGGTGGCGTTCCTCGGGCCGCAGCCCGACTCCGCTTATGCCCCGCCTAAGGTCGTGGTCTCCGACTTCTCGATTGTCGGGGGGGCGCCGCAGACCGAGATACCATTTCACCTCATCAACAATCACATCTACGGCGAGGCGAAGATCAACGGCCAGGGACCGTTCATTTTCATCTTCGACACGGGCGGACGCAATCTCGTGACGCCGCCGCTGGCCAAGCAGCTCGGTCTCAAGATCGAAGGCAAGCTCCCCGGCACCGGCGCCGGCGAAGGCGTGATGGAAGGCGGCTTCACCCATGTCGGCGAATTGCAGGTGGGTAATGCCGTGGTCAAGAACCAGCTCTTCATCGTCCTGCCGCTCGACACGCTGAGCGCCATCGAAGGCACGCCGATGCCCGCCATGGTCGGTTACGAGACGTTCCGCCGCTTCGTCACACGCATCGACTACGGTGCCCACACCCTCACGCTGATCGATCCAAAGCACTTCGATCCGAAGGATGCCGGAACGCCGATCAAGTTCACGTTCAATGACTCGAACCCGGAGGTGATGGGCACCTTCGAGGGTCTGCCGGCGAAGTACGACATCGACACCGGCGCACGTACCGAGCTGACGCTCACCAAACCTTTTGCCGAGAAGAACGATCTGCGCGCCAAGCATCCCAAGGGCGTGGACGCGGTGGACGGCTGGGGCGTCGGCGGGCCGTCACGCGGTTACATCACCCGCGGCAAGGAGATGACCATCGGTCCGATCAAGATCGACGACGTCGTCACCACCATGTCGACCCAGGACAAGGGCGCCTTTGCCGGCAACGATTATCAAGGCAATATCGGCGGCGGCATTCTGAAGCGCTTTATCGTCACCTTCGATTACGATCATCAGATGATGTATCTGAAGCCGCTGCCCGGCCCGGTTGCCGACACCGGGACCTTCGATCGCGCCGGCATGTGGTTCAACCAAGCGCCGCAGGGCTTCGACATCGTCGACGTGACCAAAGGGGCGCCCGCCGAGCAAGCCGGGCTCAAACGGGGCGACATCATCGTCGCCGTCGACGGTACGCCTTTCGACAAGATGCATCTCTATGACCTGAGACAGCGTCTGCGTGATGATCCCGTGGGCACCGTCGTGACCTTCCGCGTCAAGGACGGCGCTGCGGTCAAGGACGTGAAAGTCACGTTACGCGATCTGATCTGAACGCGCGAAACAACGGCCCCGGGGCTCAAACGATCTCCGGGGCCGCTTTGCGAAGGACATTTCTGTGACATTGCGATGCTTGATCTGACACGGTTTTTCAGCGCGTGGCGCAACAATCGCGGTTAACCGGCGCGACGCGTCCATTTTTGTCACTGGCAACCACCACCGTCCGCGCGCTTTCGTGGAGCCTCTGTTGAGGTTGCGGGGGCGCAATCCTGGTTCGTGCTTCGGCATGGCCGGGATGTTCAACGGAGGTTGCTTATGACCAGAACAGCTTCATTGATGCTTGGTGCGGCGCTGGCGGGAACGCTTGCTGCCGCGACGCCTGCTCTGGCTGCGCCGCATGGCGTGAAGGTCGGCATTCTTACCTGCCACGTTCAGAGCGGCTGGGGGCTCATCGTGGGCTCCTCGAAGAAGGTCGCGTGCAACTACAAGCCGAACAAGGGCGAAGACGATCATTATTCGGGCAGCATTTCCAAATTCGGCGTCGACGTCGGTTACACCGGCAAAGGCGTCATTGTTTGGGATGTCGTCGCGCCGTCATCCGACATTCGGGCCGGCGCCTTGGCCGGCGACTACGCCGGTGCCACGGCCGGCGCGGCCGTCGGTGTCGGAGTGGGCGCCAACGTCCTGGTGGGCGGCCTCGACAAGTCTCTCGCCCTGCAGCCCGTCAGCGTCGAAGGCGACACGGGTCTCAGCGTGTCCGCCGGCATAGGGGCGATGTCGCTGCGCTCTGACTGACGTCCCGCCCCGCTCGTCCGCCCCGGACGGGCGGGGCCCCCCAAAAATCAACCGTCGGTTTTTGGCTTTGAGGGAAGAAATCTCTTTTCCGGTCGTTGTCGGTTTGAGAGCGCCCGCGATGCGTTTTTTTTGCGGGTCGCCGGGCCGTGTTCGGGCGTGTCAGCTGCGAACCATAACGCGTGGAGAATTGTGATGACCTGCAGAATTTCCCTGATGCTTGGTGCCGCGGCGATCATCGCCCTGGCGTCGCCTGCAATGGCTGCACCGCACGGCGTGAAGGTGGGCATTCTTACCTGCCACGTTCACAGCGGCTGGGGCTTCATCGTCGGATCATCGAAGGACATGGACTGTTCCTACCGGCCCAACGGCCATCAGGAAGACCACTATGAGGGCAGCATTTCCAAATTCGGCGTCGATATCGGTTACACCGACAGCGGCACCATCATCTGGGATGTCGTCGCGCCGTCGTCCGACGTGCGTCCCGGCGCGCTGCAGGGCGATTACGCCGGCGCAACGGCCAGCGCCACTGTGGGCGCCGGTATCGGCGCCAATGTGCTGCTCGGCGGCCTCGACAAATCCATCGCGCTGCAGCCCGTCAGCGTGATGGGCAATACCGGCTTGGATATCGCAGCGGGCGTCGGCGCAATCAGCCTGAGGGCCGACGACGCGCCGGCGCGCGTCTCGCAAACGGCGGCCCTTCTTCCCCCGCCGCCACCGCCTCAGCCCGCGGCGGCTGCGAGTGCGTCGCCCAAGCCGATAACGCCGCGTCGCCGGCACTTTGCGCATCGCGCGCGCAAACATTGTACGTGCCACTAAAGGCGTAGCGGCGATCAGGACGGAGAGCGCCGCCCCGCACTCTCCGTCCTGATATTCCTCGCCATATCGACACTCCGCGATGGTCTGCGTAAGGTCGCGCCGCATGAATCTCGCGGGGGCACATCCATGACGTATCCGGTGACACGCCGCGCGGCTTGCGGTCTCGGACTTGCTGCTCTTGCGACACCCGCGGGTTTCGCGCGCGGCACGGCTTCTCCGGCCGAGCAATGGGGAATGTTCGAAGTTTCCCTCAAAGGCCCGGCGTCCGGCAATCCCTTTGTCGACGTGCATTTGTCCGCCACCTTCCAGCAAGGAACGGAAGGCGTGGAGGCCGACGGCTTCTATGACGGCGACGGCGTTTACCGCATTCGCTTCATGCCCGGCCTTCGAGGCGAATGGCGCTATCGCACCAAGAGCAACGTCGCTGAACTTGACGGCAAGACCGGTGTCTTCGTCGCCGGCGCGCCCGCTGCCGGCAATCACGGCCCTGTCGCCGTCGCAAACACCTTTCATTTCGCCTATGCCGACGGCACGCCCTACAAAGAGATCGGCACCACCTGTTACGCCTGGATCCAGCAGCCGGATGCGCGCTGCGACCTGACCGTGAAAACGCTCGCCGCCTCGCCCTTCAACAAGATCCGCATGGCGATATTCCCCAACGAGTCGCTGCCGACCATCCCACTCTTTCCGTTCGCCGGCACCGCGCCGCATGGCTGGGATTTTACGCGCTTCAATCCCGCCTTCTTCCGGCGTCTGGAAAAACGCATCGGCCAGCTGCGCGATCTCGGCATCCAGGCCGACATCATCCTCTTCCATCCCTACGACAAGGGCCGCTGGGGCTTCGACAGCATGGCGGCGGACGTCGACGACCGTTATGTGCGGTACGTCGTCGCCCGCCTCGCCGCCTATCGCAACGTCTGGTGGTCGATGGCCAACGAATACGATCTGATGAAGGCCAAGACCGAGAAGGACTTCGACCGCTTCTTCCAGATCACGCAGGCCAGCGATCCTTATGCGCATCTGCGCTCGGTCCATCACAGCCGCAAGATCTACAACAACAACCATCCCTGGGTGACGCATGCCAGCATCCAGAACGGCTCGGCGGTGGAGGATGATGCCCGCGCCGAACTCTATCGCGAGGTCTGGCGCAAGCCGGTCGTCTATGACGAGGTAAAATACGAAGGCAATATCGACAAGCGCTGGGGCCAGCTCAGCGGCGAGGAGATGGTGCACCGCTTCTGGGAAGGCACCATCGCCGGCACCTATGTCGGCCACAGCGAGACGATCGGCGCTTCGGTCGAGGACACCTGGATGGGCATCGGCGGCGTACTGCGCGGCACGAGTCCCAAACGGCTCGGCTTCCTGCGCCAGGTTATGGAAAGCGGTCCGGCGAACGGCATCGATCCCATCGACAAATGGCAGGACCACCATCTGGGCGGCGAAGCCGGCAGCTATTATTTGCGCTATTTCGGCAGCGACGCACCGACGCAATGGCCGTTCATGCTGCCGAAAGTCGGCCTCGCGGAGGGGCAACGTTTCACCGTCGAGATTCTCGACACCTGGGCGATGACGATCGCGCCGGTGCCTGGAACCTTCACGCTGCGGAAATTGGACGACTACAATTTCGCCGACGCAGACGGACGCGCGGTCACGCTGCCGGGCAAGCCGTGGATCGCGCTGCGCATTCGGAAAGCCTGATCGCCTCCCGCTGGGTAAAGAAAAGCAAGACTGCCGGGGCCTGATCGACACTCGGAAAAGTCATGCGTAGAGTGCTGTTCGAACACACCGCAGGGATTCGAGCATGCCGATCTATCGCGCACCCGTCGACGATTACCGCTTCGTGATGCAGGAACTGCTGGAACTGGAAAAGCAGCGCGACCTGCCCGGCTTCGCCGACCTCGAACCTGATCTGGTCGACGACATCCTGAAGAACGCCGCCAAGTTCTGCGAGGAAGTGCTGCAGCCGCTCAACCAGTCCGGCGACGAAGAAGGCTGCCATTTCGAGAACGGCGTGGTGCGCACACCGAAAGGCTTCAAGGAAGCGTACGAAGCCTATCGCGAGGCCGGCTGGGGCGGGCTCGGCGCGCCGGCGGAATATGGCGGCTCGGCCATGCCGATGATCGTCACCATGGCGGTCTCCGAAATGGCGACCTCGGCCAATCAGTCCTTCACCATGTATCCCGGTCTGACCAGCGCCGCTTATTCCGCGCTCGCCGCCGTCGGCGCGTCCTGGATGAAGGAGCATATCGTTCCCAAGATGATCTCGGGCGAATGGGCTGGCACCATGTGCCTCACCGAGCCCGGCTGCGGCACCGATCTGAGGCTGATGAAAACGCGCGCCGTCGAACAACCTGACGGCACCTATAAGATGAGCGGCACCAAGATCTTCATTTCCGGCGGCGACCAGGACCTGACCAAGAACATCATCCACATGGTGATCGCCAAGATTCCCGACGAGAACGGCCAGATCCACGACGACCTTTCCACCGTGAACTTCTTCATGGTGCCCAAGTTCCTGGTCGGCGAAGACGGCAAGATGGGTGCACGCAACGGCGTCAACACCGGGGGTATCGAGAAGAAGATGGGCATCAAGGGCCAGGCGACCTGCGTGCTCAATTTCGACGACGCGGTGGCGTGGCGCCTCGGTCCCAAGCCGATGCCGCCCAAGCCAGGCGAGAAGCGATCGGCCAGCGCCGGCATGGCGGGCATGTTCGGCATGATGAATGCAGCGCGCCTCGGCGTCGGCGTGCAAGGTATCGCAGTGGGCGAAGTCGCTTATCAGAACGGTATGGCCTATGTGCATGAGCGCCGCGTCGGCCATGCGCTGACCGGTCCCAAGGAGCCCGACAAGCCGGCCGATCTGCTGATCGTCCATCCCGACGTCAAGCGCATGCTGCTGCATGCCCGCTCCTTCGTCGAAGGCGCGCGCGCCATGGCGATGTGGACCACGCTCAACATGGCGATCGCCCGTTCGAAGCGTCCCGAAGCCGAAACCACCGGCCACCTCGTCGAACTGATGACGCCGGTGATCAAGGCGTTCTTCACCGACATGGGCTTCGAGGCCGCCAACCTGGCGATGCAGTGCTATGGCGGCCATGGCTATATCCGCGACAACGGCGTGGAGCAGTTCGTCCGCGACGGGCGCATCAACCAGGTCTACGAAGGCGCCAATGGCGTGCAGGCGATGGACCTCGTCGGGCGCAAGCTCGGCCGCAAGGGCGGCGCCGGACCGATGGCGCTGTTCGGCCTGATCTCCGGTTGGCTCGGCGAGAACGGCGGCGAAGCGCTGGCGCCTTACACCAAGCCGGTGCAGCGCGGCCTCGACACGCTGCAGCAGGCGACGATGTGGCTGGCACAGCATGGCATGGCGAACCCTAACGACGCCGGCGCCGCGGCGACGGATTATCTACGCCTGATGGGCATCGTCGTGGTCGGCTGGATGTGGGCGCGCATGGCCAAAGTGGCGCAGGAGAAGCTCTCTGCCAATCCGCCGAACGCGCAGTTCTACAAAGACAAGCTGACCAGCGGCAAATACTGGATGGAACGCCTGATCCCCGAATGCCCGATGCTGTTCGAACGCATGCAGGCGGGCAGCGCGACGATCATGGAGTTCAACTAGGGCAGCTTGCGCCGGTTACGTTCCAAACGTCACCAGCGCGCCGCTGGCCTTGGGCATGTGCAGCGTGAAGACACCGTTCTGCGCGGCGACATTTTCCGTCACCGCCGCCGACCAGGCACCGTCGTCGCCCACCACCGCGCCGCCAAGCGTCGTGTCCGTCGTGTCGTCGATGCGTGGCGCGATCAGCCGCATCACCGCGGCGCTCGCCGCCCCGCCGGCGTCGATCGTCAGCGTCACGTTGCGGTCCAGATTTTTGTTGAAGACCGCGGCCTTCAGTGTGCCATCGCCGGCCTTGATGCCGTAGGCCGTCAGCAACGGCGCGTCCGCCGTGTTGTCGAGTGTCGCGTCCACCAACCTGCCTGCGCCGGCCTCGGCAAACAGCAGCATGCCGTAAAAAATCGGCCGCGCCAGGAAGCCGTTTTTCGGCGTGCCAGCCACCGGCGTGTACCAACCGTAACCGCCACCGTGGAAATTGATCCCGGTGCCGCCCGCCTGCGCCAGTTGGTACATCAAGTCGGCGCCCCACAGCGCCGAGGCAAAGGTATCGCTGACACCCGGCTTGCCGCCCTGGTAGCAGGAATTGGTCTCGGTCATGCGGAACGGCAGGCCGGTATCCTTCTGCGTCTCGGCCATGCCGTTGAATTCGTCGACGAGTTTGGGATTGGGGCTGAGCAGCCTTTCGATGGTCATCGTCGGATCGGTGGGCGGTCCCTCGGCATAGTAATGCTGCGAGAGGAAATCGACATCGTGCCTGAACTCGCGTGCGAAAGGCACCAGCCATTCGGTGTTGAAGGCGGTGTCCGGTCCCGCGAAGGGCGCCTTCGGCACGCGCTTGCGCACCGCGCGGAAGAAGCGCCGCCATTCGATGGCGAATTTCTTGTAGTCGTAATCCTTGTTGCGCAGCCCGTTGCGATAGAACAGGTCCGGTTCGTTGCAGAGCTGGAAGGCGACGAGCTTGTCGCCCATCGTCTTGGCGACGTATTCGGCCTCGTCGGCGACGGTCTGCGGGCTCTCGCTGCCCATGTTGAGACCGTAGATCACCCGCCAGCCCGTCAGATCGATGAAGCCGCGCAGATTGCGCACCGCCAGCGGCGTCACCGGGCGGCGCGGCGCCGGATGCTTGCCGGTATCGGGTCCCAGCGCATCGGGGATGACGTTGGCGGCCAGGTCTTCGTTGCCTTTCGCCGCCGTGTCCGGCGCGTTGGGCGTCCAGACGCCGAATTCGCTGGTGTTGCCGCCGACCCGCAGGATGCCCGAGGCGCCGAGCCGCTTGTGGAATCCGGCGAGCCCCACATTGTCGGGCGAGAAGAAGGTCGGATCGCTGAGTTGCGAAGTCTCATAGCTCAGCCCCGTGAAATCCGGTGCGATCAGATTGCCCGGCTTGTCCGGCCGCAGCGTCAACTTCACCGCGGCAGCGGGACCGCTCCCAGCGAAGCTCGCAGGTGCACAAAAAAAGGCACCGGATGTGAGCAGCGAAAGTTCGAGGAATCTGCGTCTATCCATAGGCGTCATTCGAACACGCTTTTGACGGCGCTGTCAAAAAAACGCCTGCGACGGCGCAGCGGCCGATGCTAGGCTTGCCGCAGATCGCCACACCAAACGAAAGACAGCGCCGTGACAGCCAATACCAAAGTCGTCCACGCCGGCATGTTGCTGACGGAAGCAGGCCAAGCTCCCAAACAGCAGCAGAGCGTGCTGATCGAAGGCGAGCGGATCAAAGCCGTCTCGTCGGGTTTCATCGATCCGCCCGCGGGCGCGGGCGTCGTCGATTTGCGCGACAAGTTCGTGCTGCCCGGCTTGATCGACTGCCATGTTCATCTGATGGCGCAGTTCGGCCCCAAGATACGGATGCAGATCGTCGAGGATTCCGATCCGAAGACCGGTTTCAACGCCGCGCATTTTGCGGGGCTCACCCTCGCCGCCGGCTTCACCACGGTGCGCGACGTCGGCGCCATCGGCAATCCGGAGGTGATCTTCGCGCTGCGGGACTCGATTGCCGAGCGCAAGGTCGCCGGCCCGCGCGTGCTCTGCGTCGGCGCCATCATCTCGCCGACTGGCGGACACGGCCAGACCTATGGCTACCGCCAGGATGTCTGCGCCTGCGTGCAATCGGCGTCGGGCACCTGCGATGGCGCAGACGACTGCCGGCGCGCCGTGCGCCGCCAGGTTTCGCACGGCGCCGACGCCATCAAATTCGTCGCCACGGGCGGCGTGTTGTCGGACATCAAGGCCGGCATCGACCAGCAATTCACCCGCGAAGAGATCCAGGCGATCATCGACACGGCGCACGCCCTCGGCCGGCGCGTGGCCGCGCATGCCCACGGCACGGCCGGCATCAATGCGGCGCTGGAAGCCGGCGTCGACTCCATCGAACATGGCAGCTTCATAGACGAGCGCTCCATCGAATTGTTTCTCAAGAACGGCGCCTTCCATGTGCCGACGATCATCGCTGGCGTCACGGCGTTGGAAATGGCCAAGGGCGGCGGCATGTCCGCGGCGCAGGCTGCCAAGGCGCAGCTGGTCGGCGTGAAAATCAAGGAGGCGCTTGCCCGCTCCTACAAGGCCGGCGTGAACATCGCCTTCGGCACCGATATGGGCGTCGGCCCGCATGGGCAGAACGCGCGCGAGTTCCGCTACATGGCCGAGGCCGGCATGACGGCGTCGGACGCCATCAAGGCGGCGACGGTCACCGCCGCCAAGCTGCTCAATCTGTCCGACGAGATCGGCACCATAGCCGCGGGGAAATCCGCGGATATTGTCGCCGTCGACAAGAGCCCGCTCGACGACATCACAATTCTCGAACATATGCGTTTTGTGATGGCGCGCGGCGAGGTTTATCGCCAATCCGGGAGCGCAACATGAACCGGGTCGTCCATTTCGAAATCCACGCCGCCAACCCCGAGAAGTTGCTCGCCTTCTACACCGCCATGTTCGGCTGGAAGATCACGCATCTGCCGCAGTTCGACTACTGGCTGCTCGACACCGGCGAAGGCGACGGCATCGGCGGCGGCCTGCTGAAGCGCCGCGGTAACGGCCCGCTTTACGGCGCGCCGGTGAATGCCTTCGTCTGTTCGGTCGGCGTGGAGTCGGTCGATGAGATGTTGCACAAGGCGCACCTGGCCGGCGCCACGCTCGCCATGGGCAAGACGACGATCCCCGGCGTCGGCTATCAGGCCTATATCAAGGACCCGGACGGCAATCTGTTGGGATTGCATCAGGCGGACAAGAACGCGAAGTAATCCGCGCAGTCATTCCGCGGAAGGCGCCAGCAGCCGCTTGTAGAGCTCGGCGTAACGTTGGCCGCTGCGCCCCCAGGAGAAGTCGGCCTTCATGCCCTGCTTCTGCAGGGACCGCCATCTCTCGCGATGGCCGAATGCCGTGATCGCGCGCTGGAGCGCATGGCTGAGCCCGTCCTCCGTCACGCCGTCGAACAGGAAGCCTGTCGCCACGCCGGATGCCAGCGCCGCTTCGTTGGCATCGACGATCGTGTCGGCCAACCCGCCCGTGCGCGCGGCCACCGGCACGCAGCCATAGCGCAGCCCATAAAGTTGGGTCAGGCCGCAGGGTTCGAAGCGCGACGGGATGACGATGGCGTCCGCCCCGCCCTGCAGCAGATGCGAAAGCGCCTCGTCGTAACCGATATGCACGCCGATGCGCCCGGGATGGCGTGCGGCAGCAGCCGTGAAAGCCGCCTCCAGTTTGGCGTCGCCGGATCCCAGCACCGCCAGGCGCCCACCCATCGCCACCAGCGCGTCGGTCACAGCGGCCAGAATATCCATGCCCTTCTGCTCGGTGAGCCGGCTGACGACGCAGAACAGCGGCCCGTCGCTTTCGGTCAGACCGAACGCCGCTTCGACCGCCCGCCGGTTTTCGCTCCGCGCGCGCAGCGTGCGGGCGTCATAGACCGCCGCGAGATTCTGATCCGACGCCGGATTCCAGATCGCCGTGTCGATGCCGTTGACGATCCCGAACACGCGCTCGCGCCGCGCGGTGATGAGCCCTTCCAGTCCCATGCCGAATTCCGGTTCGCGGATCTCTTCGGCATAAGTCGGGCTGACGGTGGTGATGGCGTCGGCCGCCTGCAGTCCCGCCTTCAGAAAGCCGACGCCGCCGAAATATTCGACGCCTTCGATGGTGAAGGCCTCCGGCGGTAGACCCAGAGCGGGGAAAATCTGGGCCGGGAAATAGCCCGGAAAGGCGATGTTGTGGATCGTGACGACGCTCGGCGTCGCCGCCTCCTTACCGAAACGCAGATAGGCCGCCGCCATCGCCGCTTGCCAGTCATGGGCATGGAGCAGATCGGTGGCCCGCGCGACGTCGGCGGCGGCCCGGCCCAACGCCGCGAAGCGCAGTCCGTTGTCCGGCCAGTCCTTGCCGTCCGGCCCGGAATAGGGTCCGCCCTCGCGCGTGAACAGCGCCGGCGCGTCGAGGGCGATGATTTCAAGTCCGCCCGCGGCCCCGACGACCAGACGCGCTTCGACACCAAGAAGGTCCTTGTACCGGTGAAGGACCTGGCTCTTCTCCAGCGCCGTCATGACGGCGGGATAGCCGGGAAGCATCGTCGTCAACCGCACGTCATGCGGCGCCAGCGCAGCCGGCAAGGCGCCGACCACATCCGCCAGCCCGCCGGTCTTGATCAAAGGATAAGCCTCGGACGCAACCGAGAGAACATGCACTGTCATAATACGAGTCTGTCGACCATGGCTTGCGTGATCAGGCAGACGCCCTTTTCGGTCCGCCTGAACCGCTGGGCATCGAGTATGGGATCCTCTCCGACCACCAATCCCTGCGGGATGACGACACCTCTGTCGAGCACCACGCGGCGCAGCCGTGCGCCGCGCCCGATCGTGCAGTGCGGCAGCACCACGGATTCGTCCAGATAGGAATAGCTGTTCGAGCGCACGCCGGTGAAAATCAGACAGTGGCGCAGATGCGAACCCGAAATGATGCAGTCACCCGACACCAGCGAGGCCACGGCACTGCCGCGGCGTCCGTCCATGTCATGGACGAATTTGGCCGGCGGCGTCACCTCGGCATAGGTCCACAGCGGCCAGCTCCGGTCGTAGAGATCGAGCTGCGGAATGACGGCCGTCAGGTCGATATTGGCTTCCCAATAGGCGTCCACCGTCCCTACATCCCGCCAATAGCTCTGCGTCTCGCCGTCGGACCGCACGCAGGAGGACGAGAAGCGATGCGCCACCGCTTTGGCGTTCTTCACCAGATAGGGAATGACATCCTTGCCGAAATCGTGTGACGAACCCGGCGTAGCGGCGTCGCGCTGGAGTTCCTCGAAGAGCCGCACCGTGCGGAAGACGTAGATGCCCATCGACGCCAGTGAGACATCGGGATTTCCCGGCATGCCGGGCGGATGGGCGGGCTTCTCGAGGAATTCCGTGATCACGTCGTTCTGGTCGACAGCCATGATGCCGAAAGCGCTGCCTTCGGCCCGCGGCACCTCCAGGCACCCGACCGTGACGTCGGCGCCGGTTTCCACGTGCTGCCGCAACATCAGCTCGTAGTCCATCTTGTAGACGTGGTCGCCGGCCAGGATCACCATGAACTCCGGCCCGTAGCTTTCGATGATGTCGATGTTCTGGAACACGGCATCCGCCGTTCCCAGATACCACTGGCCTTCGGAGACGCGCTGCGAGGCCGGCAGGATGTCGAAGCTCTCGTTGCGCTCGGCGCGGAAGAAGTCCCAGCCCTGCTGCAGATGGCGGATCAGCGAATGCGCCTTGTATTGGGTGGCGACGGCAATGCGCCGGATGCCCGAATTGACAGCGTTAGACAGGGCAAAATCGATGATCCGCGCCTTGCCGCCGAAATAGACCGCCGGCTTGGCCCGCTTGTCCGTCAGCTCCTTCAGCCGGGCGCCGCGCCCCCCCGCCAGGACATAAGCCATCGTATTGCGCGCCAAGGGATGGCTGTATTGGCGTCGGTCCATGGGCAATGGCCTCCCTCGGGCGCGTCTTAAGCGTCATGCCCGGGTTTTATCGTCGACGTTGTGCGCCGCGCGCAGGGCGCGGCGGACAATCGCTGCATCTTAGACGCAGCCAAATTGTTACATGCCGGCCATCGCTTGCTCAACCCGACACGGGCGGGGAGCGTCGAAGCGTCCGGCCTTCCGATTTTGGCACCGGTCCGGGGCGGTCGCGCCCGACGGCCCGCGGCGGCGCACAAGAGAGTGATCCGAGCCGTGTGCACATCACGCTTTGCCGTCCCAAAAATAATTTTTGCCGCGAATGAAACTGAATAGATCGACGCCAAAGTGCGACAGCATCATCGCTTAGCCGATGACATCCTTCGCGTTTTCTCTGAATTTGTCGCAGGCGTGGATTTTTCGCGTTTGGCTCTTGAACCGACACGGTCGAATTACCAGATATTCTATATCACCATAGTTGCGAACAGATCGGCGCCCTGCCTCGATGCAGCGCGCGTTCGCATTCATTTTTCAAAAATCCAAAAACCCGTCCGGGGAGGAGTCTGTCCGAATGGAACTGCAAAATTTGAATTGCCGGGTTGTCATCAGGCGGCTTCGACGGCCTTTGCGGGGCGCGCCCCGCATCTGCCCTCGCGGCCTAACTGGAATGGACCCGCCACAATTCGCCTGCCAACATTCCGGCGGAGATTCCCACAAAGCTTCCGGCGATCACGTCACTGACGAAGTGCCAGTCGCCATAGACCAACAGAGCCGCACCGAAGGAAAGCAGTGTGCCGAGCGGCCATATGCTGCGCGGATATAATCTCATGATCACACCCGCAAACGCGCATGCCAGAACCATGTGGCCTGATGGAAAGCTGCTGTCCGGCGCTCCGGCCAGGAGGTGAAATGAATGAGACGCGCCTTGCGCCAGGACATGTTCCGGATTTGGCACGCCAAAAAACACTTTCAGTACCCCACTGTTGACCGCATAAGTGCACATGGAGGTGAGGCTTGCGAGCGCCACCGTTTCGCTGTGCCGCGAGAGATGTCCGCGAACCAACCGGGCGATGATCAACGCCAACACTATTATGGCTTCAATCGACAAAAGAACGGCGCTTCCCAAGCCGTTGCCAAGGCTGGTCAGCCCGCCAATATTCTGGGAACTCCAGCGCGCCACCGGCAGGTCGAGATAGGTGAATGAAAATATGACGGCGATGACGCATAGGAGAAACGATAGGATCCAAACCTGACGAGCGCTCATGCGGTGACTCATTGTGCTTGCGCCAATTTGGCGAGTTGCGAGAGCAAAGCTTGCATGCCTTTCAGGCGCGCCTCCGGCGTCGGCCAGTCGCGGCTGACGACGATCTTCTGGTCCGGGCGGACTTTCATGGTGCCGTGCTGTGCGCCGATGAAACGCACCAGCGCCAGCGGATTGGCGAAGGAGTTATGCCGGAAGGCGACGGTGCCGCCCTTCGGCCCGGCTTCCACCTTTTCCACCGACGCGGCGCGGCACAGCTGCTTGATCGCCACGATCTCGAAGAGATGTTTCACCTCATCGGGCAGCGCGCCGAAGCGGTCGATGAGTTCGGCGGCGAAGGTTTCGATATCCTCGCGCCTCTCGATGGTCGACAGCCGGCGGTACAGCGCCATGCGCACGTTGAGATCCGGCACATAGGCTTCGGGAATAAGCACGGCGGCGCCGATGTTGATCTGCGGCGACCATTGGTCGGCGATCTCGCCGGTGTCCTCGCCGCTGCGCATCTGTGAGACGGCCTCTTCCAGCATCTCCTGGTACAACTCGATGCCGACTTCCTTCACATGACCCGACTGTTCCTCACCCAGCAGATTCCCGGCGCCGCGGATGTCCATGTCGTGACTGGCGACCGTGAAACCTGCGCCCAGCTGGTCGAGCGACTGCAGCACTTCCAGCCGCCGTTCCGCGGTCTCGGTGGTTTTGCGGTCGGCTGGCGTCGTGAGATAGGCATATGCACGCTGCTTGGAACGCCCGATGCGGCCGCGCAGCTGATAAAGCTGAGACAGGCCGAAATTGTCGGCGCGATGCACGATCAGCGTGTTGGCGGTCGGAATGTCGAGGCCGGATTCCACAATGTTGGTGGAGACCAGCACGTCGATCTTGCGGTCGTAGAACGCCGTCATCACGTCTTCCAGCACGGTGGGCGCCATCTGGCCGTGGGCGATGGAGGATTTCACTTCTGGCACGGTGGTCTTGATGAATTCCTGCGCCTCGCGCAGATCGGCGATGCGCGGCGCCACATAGAAACTCTGCCCGCCGCGGTAATGCTCGCGCAGCAGGGCCTCGCGGATCACCAGCGGATCGAAGGGCGTGACGAAGGTGCGCACGGCCAGCCGGTCGATCGGCGGCGTGGTGATCAGCGACAGATCGCGCACACCTGACAAGGCAAGTTGCAGCGTGCGCGGGATCGGCGTTGCCGTCAGCGTCAGCACATGCACGTCGGATTTCATCGATTTCAGCTGTTCCTTGTGGGAGACACCGAAATGCTGTTCCTCGTCGACGATTACCAGACCGAGATTCTGGAACGCGATGCTCTTGGAGAGCAAAGCGTGGGTGCCGATGACGACGTTGACGTCGCCCTTGGCCAGCGCCTCTTTGGTTTCGCGCGCCTCCTTGGCATCGACGAAGCGCGAAAGCTGGCGCACGGTCACCGGGAACCCGGCAAAACGCTCGCTGAAATTCTTGTAGTGCTGGCGCGCCAGAAGCGTCGTCGGCACCACCACCGCGACCTGGCAGCCCGACATCGCGGCCACGAAAGCGACACGCAGCGCCACCTCGGTCTTGCCGAAGCCGACGTCGCCGCAGACCAGCCGGTCCATGGGCCGCCCTTTGGCGAGGTCCTCGATGGCGTCGGCGATGGCTTTTTCCTGGTCCTCGGTCTCCTGATACGGAAAGCGGGCGCAGAATTCGTCGTAGAGGCCGGCCGGCGGGTCGGCAGGCGGCAGGGATTTGAGTTCGCGCGCCGCGGCGATGCGGATCAGTTCGGAGGCGATCTCGCGCACACGCTCCTTGGCGCGCGCCTTGCGCTGCTGCCAGCCGGCGCCGCCGAGACGATCGAGCACCGCGCCGCCCTCTTCCGCGCCATAGCGCGTCAGAAGTTCGATATTTTCGACCGGCAGGAAGAGTTTGCCCCCGTCATATTGCAGTTCCAGGCAGTCGTGCGGCGCCCCGGCGACGTCAAGGGTGCGCAGACTGACGTAACGCCCCACACCATGTTCGATATGCGTGACCAGATCGCCCGGCACCAGGCCCGAGGCTTCGGAGAGGAAATTCTGCGCCCGCCGCGCCCGCGTATGCGAGCGCACCATGCGGTCGCCCAGGATGTCCTGTTCGGCGACCACCGCAAAATCGGGAGCTTCGAAACCATGCTCGACACCCAGCACCGCCAGGCCGACGGCCTTGGCATCCATCTTCTGGACATCGTTCCAATCCGCGACCTGTCGGATCGCTTTCAGCCCATGGTCGGCCAAGACGCCGCCCATGCGCTCCGAGGAGCCTTCCGTCCACGACGCCACCAGCACGCGTTTGCCCCCGGCATGCAGCGCGTCGATATGCGCATCCGCCGCTTCGAAGACGTTGACCCGCCCCTGGGCGCGCTCGGGCGCGAAATCGCGGCCCAGCTTGCCGCCGGCATCGACCGAGTTCTTCGATTCCGGCGCCTGGAACGGCGACAGCTCGCGCACCGGATGGCGCGCCAGCGCGGCGGTCCATTCCTCCGCCGTGAGATAGAGCTTCTCCGGCTTGAGCGGTTTGTAAGGCGGCGATTTCAACGCGCCTTTGCCCTTGTCTTCGCTTTTCAGGAATTGCCGGCGGGTGTCGTAGTAGTCGGCGACCAATTCGATGCGCGCGACTTTCGCCTCTTCGCTGTGATGGCCGAGCATGATGAGGGCACGCGGCACGAAATCGAACAGCGTGTCCAGCCGTTCGTAGAACAGCGGCAGCCAGTGCTCCGTGCCCTGCGCCTTGCGGCCGGCGCTGACGGATTCGTAAAGCGGATCGTCGCTCGCCGGCCCGAAGGTCGCGACATACCCCGAGCGGAAACGGCTGATCGAAGCATCGTCCAGCGGCACTTCGCTCGCCGGCAGAAGTTCGATGGCATTCACCTCGCCCGCCGACAACTGCGTCTCGGCATCGAATTTGCGAATGGCATCCAGCGTCTCGCCGAAGAAATCGAGGCGCAGCGGCTGCTCGCCCGGAGGCCACAGATCGACAATGCCCCCGCGCAGGGCGAAGTCGCCGGGCTCGCGCACCGTACCGGCGCGGACATAACCGTTCTGGGCGAGGAAGGACGCCAGCTTTTCATGCGAAACCGTTTGGCCGACTTTGGCCGCGAAGCTCGAGCCCAAAATCGCCTCCTTGGGCGGCACGCGCTGCAGGGCGGCGTTGACGGTGGCCACCACGACGGCGGGACCGCTGTCCTTGGTGCGCCGCGCCAGGGCGGCCAGCGTCGCCAGCCGCATGCTCTCGATATCCGGCTTGGGCGAGACGCGGTCGTAAGGCAAGCAGTCCCAGGCCGGAAAGGGCAGCAGCTGCACGCCGGGCGCAAAGAAGCGCATGACGTCCAACGCCGAGGCGGCGCGCACATCATCCGACACGACGAAGACGACGAGGCCGTTCAGCCGCGTGGCCGCTTCGGAGGCGAGCCATGCGTCATAGCCTTCCGGCGCGCCGGTGACGGTGAAGCGGCCTTCGGCACGGGCGATGTAGCTTACACGTTCCACGTCGGGTCTTTACGCCTGCACAAAGCCTTCAACTGCGCGAAGACGGGAGTATCGAATGCGGCGGGCACCGGCGCATCGCCCTTGAGCCAGGCGAAGACGTCGTGGTCGGGCGCATCAAGCAGCGCTTCGAGCTGGTCGAGCCCGGCCTCGTCGAGCCCGGCAAGGCTCTGCGCGGCAAAGGTCCCGAAGATCAGATCGACCTCCTTGAAGCCCCGTCGCTGGGCACGAAACAACAGCCGTTTGCGGCGGTTCTCCGAAGAGCCACCTTTTTCACTGTCCGTCATGGGGCGGTGATATAGACCCTGACCGCGCGTCCTGCCAGTGGCGAAGCGCCATGACGGGCCGCGCCCTCTTGATTATCGTTGTCAACATGCGCCCTTCGATTCTGTTTCCCCTGTTCGCCGAGACGCGAACCCTGCCGGGCATAGGTCCACGGCTCGAAAAGCTGATCGCCCAGGTTGCGGGCAAGCGGCTGGTGGATCTGATCTTCGATCTGCCGACGGGCGTGGTCGACCGTTCCTACCGGCCGACGCTGATCGCCGCGGAAGCCGGGCGCATCGCCACGGTCCTGGTCAATGTGCTCGATCATCTGCCGCCACGCGATCGGCGCCAGCCCTACCGTGTGCGCTGCTCGGACGACACGGCCACCATCGAGTTGGTGTTTTTTCACGCCCATGCCGATTACCTGAACAAGACCCTGCCTGTCGGCTCGAAGCGTCTGGTCAGCGGGCGCGTCGAGCGCTTCAACAACCGCCTGCAGATGCCGCACCCCGATTACGTCGTGCCGCCGGACCAGGATGCCGAGTTGCCGCTGCACGAACCGGTCTATGCCCTCACCGAAGGTCTGCCGGGCAAATCGTTGGCCAAGGCCATACGCGGTGCGTTGGAAAAGGTGCCGGTACTGCCGGAGTGGCTGGAGCCCACCTATCTGAAGACGCAGAACTGGCCGTCCTTCGCCGAGGCGATCCGCAAGGCGCATTCTCCCGCACATGAGGCGGATCTGGCGCCCGCCACACCGGAACGGCAGCGGCTGGCTTATGACGAATTGCTGGCGAACCAGCTCGCCCTGATGCTGATCCGCGCCCATATGCGCGCCACCAAAGGACGCGTCCTCAAGGGCGACGGACACCTGAAGGCCAAGGCGCTGGCCACACTCTCCTTCACCCTGACCGAGGCACAGCAGCAGGCACTCGCCGAGATCGAAACCGACATGGCGTCTCCGTCGCGCATGTTGCGTCTCCTGCAGGGCGATGTTGGCGCCGGCAAGACCGTCGTCGCCATGCTGGCGCTGCTGGGCGCGGTGGAGGCGGGCGCACAGGGCGCCTTGATGGCGCCGACGGAGATTCTTGCCCGCCAGCATATGGCGGCCTTGCAGCCGATGGCAGAGGCGGCAGGCGTGCGCATGGCCCTCCTCACCGGGCGCGAGCGCGGAGCGCCCCGCGAGGCGACGCTGGCCTCGCTGGCTAAGGGCGAAATCGACATCCTGGTCGGCACCCATGCCTTGTTCTCGGAAGACGTCGCCTTTCGTGATCTCGGTCTGGCGGTGGTCGATGAACAGCACCGCTTTGGCGTTCATCAACGTATGACCCTGCAAGGCAAGGGTGAGCGGATGGTCGATGTGCTGGTGATGACGGCGACGCCCATCCCGCGCACACTCGCACTGACCGCCTATGGCGACATGGATGTTTCGCGGCTGCATGGCCGGCCTCCCGGCCGCAAACCGGTGGAGACGCGGGTGCTGCCCGCAGACCGGCTGGGAGAAGTCGTCGAACATCTGCGCAAAGCGATTGCGAAGGGCGCACGCGCCTATTGGGTCTGCCCGCTGGTGGCGGAATCGGAGAAGATCGACCTTGCCGCCGCCGAGGAGCGGGCGGTGGAACTGACGGCGGCGCTGGGCCCGAAGGTCGGGCTGGTCCACGGCAAGATGAAGCCCGCCGAACGCGATGCGGCGATGGCGAAGTTCAAGAATGGTGAGCTCGCCATCTTGGTCGCCACCACCGTGATCGAAGTGGGCGTCGATGTGCCGGAGGCCACCATCATGGTGGTGGAACACGCCGAACGCTTCGGTCTGGCCCAGCTGCATCAGCTGCGCGGCCGCGTCGGTCGCGGCACCGGCAAGTCGAGCTGCCTTTTGGTCTATCAGCCGCCGCTCGGTGAAACGGCCAAGGCGCGGCTCAAGACGTTGCGCGAGACCGACGACGGCTTTGTAATCGCCGAAGAGGATTTGCGCCTGCGCGGCCCTGGCGAACTGCTCGGCACACGGCAAAGCGGTCAGTTGGCGTTCCGCATGGCCGATCTGGCCGCGCATGGCGAGCTGCTGGCCACCGCACGCGACGACGCCAAGCTGGCGCTGTCGCGCGACCCCGATCTGAAGTCGCCGCGCGGCGAGGCTTTGCGGGTACTGCTTTACCTGTTCGGCCGTGACGAAGCCGTGCGGTACCTGAGGACGGGATGATCAGGCGCCCGCCGTCTGCGCATCTGCATGCTGCTCGGGCAGAACGACGCGGCCGATGGTGATGGCAACGGCAAGCGCCGCTTCGCCCCAGGCCACCACCGGCGACAGCCAGGACGGTTCACTCGCCCAGGGAAAAAAGAACATCTGCGCCGCTTCGAGGTTCAGGCCTTTGACGATGGCCGGAAGCAGGACGTAGAGCACAAACAGGACGGCCGCAGCGGCAAAGTCGCTGCCATGGACCCGCGACAGCAGGCTCCCCATGACGATCAGCGCCATGTCGCGGGTGAGGAATCCGAGCATCGCGCAGAGCATCGCCTGGTCCGACGGCGTCGAAGTCCGGCCGAGCCAGAAGAAAAGCACAATCCCGACGCCGAGCGCGGCAAGATAGGCCATCATCCAACCCTGCAGCCGCATCAGCGCGGGTCCGATCCGCAGCTTGGCGAAGGCGCCGCCCAGCCAGCGGTACTGCACGCTGTCCTTGGGCTCAAGGAACGCCATCAGATAGGCAAGGAGGGCGAGCGTCGTGCCTGCCAGTAGGAGGCGGCGCGCCACCGCATCGAGGTGCATCAGCGTATGATTGCTCGACAGCCACGCATCGAACCCGGCGACATAAACGCCGACGAACAGCAGAAAGCCCAGCCAGACGAACGGACCGTTGCGCATCATCAGCTCGAGGCGCATTTGGCGGTAGCAGCCGATCAACATCCATGCGGCGAAAATGGCCAGCGACAACAGCAGGAAGCCGCGCGCCGCCAGCGGCTGCCCCCACCAGATGATGTAATCGGTCGCCGCTTTATGGGCGAAGATGGAGCTGGCGGGATCGGCAACGGCCCAAACGAGATAGACGGCCACCGCGGCAAAGATACCAACCGCCTGATAGACGAAGACGTCAAAGCGCGAATGGAGTTGGCGGCGCCTGGCGGCAAGCAGACTGGCCAACAGCGCGGCCGCCTGCCCGATCACGCCAATCGCCAGATAATAGACGAGGTCGATCAGCGCCACGAACGGCCCGCGGGTGCCCAGCAGGTCGGCCAGGATCACGATGAGACAGATTGCACCGCCGAACCAGTTGTAGCTCGTCGAGCCGAACAGCTTGCCGAGCGCCATGGTGTCGGCGCCCAGCGACGACAGGCGTTGGCCGTCCCAGGTGCGATCTCGGATTTCGCCGACGACACCGAGCGCCGCGTTGCGTGTGCCCCAGATGACGACGATCGCATAATAGAGCCAGCGCGCCACGGAGCCGGGGCCGCTTACCGTCCCGTCCGTCAGCGCAGCGGCAAAGAAGATCAGCGCCAGCACGACCGTCATCACGAACATCCGGCGCGCCGTCAGTTCGAGCCACAGGTTGCGTTGGAATTCCGCATTCATCGCCCGTGTCCTACCTGTCTGAAATAGGCCTCTTCCAACGCCTTGGTCGATTCCCCGAAGCTCGACACCTCAAAACCCGCCGCCAGGAGGTCGCGGATGAGCCGGGCGCGCGCCGCTGCGTTCTTGGTATGCGTGATAAGGGCGTGGTGATCGTCCGCCTCGATCACATCCAGGCCGGCACGCCCGGCCAGGAATTCGCGCAGGTCGCTGCGGGCGGTGGCAATCTCGAGCATGTAGCGCGGGCGCTCCACGTCGCGCACTTTGACCGCCTTGCCGCCGATGATCAGACCATCTTCGATGATGATCATCTCGGAGCAGTAGTCCTCGAGCTCCGCCAGGATATGGGAGGAAACGACCAAGGTCATGCCGGCGTCTTTGAGCGTCAGCAGCAGCGCCGAAAGGTCACGCCGCGCCTGCGGGTCGAGGCCGGCGGCCGGTTCGTCGAGGAGGAGTACGCGTGGTTCGTGAACAATGGCTTGGGCGATGGCGAGGCGTTGGCGCAGGCCGCGCGACAACTCGCCCGCCTTGGCCTCCAGGCGGTTCAAGAGCCCGACCCGCTCTGCGGCTTTTTCGACCGCCGCCCCGGCTAGCGCCGGTGCGATGCCGTGCGAGCGTGCGGCATAAATTAGAACGCGTCTGACGCTCAAGGCGTCGTAGAGGCCGTAAAAATCCGGCAGGTAGCCCAGCCGCGCATGGATGTCCCGCGGCGCTTCCCGGGTGTCGAAGCCGGCGATTGTCACACGGCCGGAATAGGGAAGTTCCAGGGCGGCAAGGCATCGCAAAAGTGTCGTCTTGCCCGCCCCGTTCGGGCCGACCAGTGCCGTAATCGTCTGTGGCGCCACGTGAAGGGAGATTCCCTTTAACGCGCGTACAGACGGGTATTCGTAGACGAGGTCGAGAACGTCGATCATGGCGCCCAAATCAGGATGGCGCGATCCTACAGTGCTTTTGTCAAAGAGTGACAATTTTCGTTACTGTCGCAGCGGCACGTTTGTGTGATAGTCCGGACGCAACCTCGGGTTTCTAGCGGCCGGCGACCCACCGAGAAATTATTGGAGCGGTAGCAATGCGCATTGTGATGATCGGTACTGGATATGTCGGTCTTGTTTCTGGGGCGTGCCTCTCGGAGTTCGGCCATGACGTCGTCTGCGTGGACAAGGACGCCGACAAGATCGCCGGGCTGAAACAAGGGATCATCCCGATCTACGAGCCGGGCCTGGAAGAAGTTGTCCTAACCAACATGAAGGCCGGTCGTCTGTCGTTCGGCACCGATCTGAAAGCTGCCATGCCCGGAGCCGAAGCGGTGTTCATCGCGGTGGGCACGCCCAGCCGGCGCGGCGACGGCCATGCCGATCTGAGCTACGTTTTTGGCGTAGCCGAGGAAATCGCCGCCCATCTTTCGGGTTACACGGTCGTCGTCACAAAATCGACGGTACCGGTCAGCACCAACCGTAAAGTGGAAGAGATTATTCGTCGCGTCCGCCCGGACGCGGAGTTCGACGTTGCTTCCAATCCGGAATTCCTGCGCGAAGGCTCGGCGGTCGAAGACTTCCGCCGGCCCGATCGCGTGGTGGTCGGCTGCGACAGCGATCGCGCCCGTGTCGTGATGCACGAGATTTACCGCCCGCTCTACCTCAACGAGACCCCCATCGTCTTCACCAGCTGCGAGAGTTCGGAGCTGATCAAATACGCCGCCAATGCCTTCCTGGCGACCAAGATCACCTTCATCAACGAGATGGCCAATCTCTGCGAGAAAGTCGGCGGCAATGTGCAGGACGTGGCGCGCGGCATGGGGCTCGACGGCCGTATCGGCAACAAGTTCCTTCACGCCGGGCCGGGCTTTGGCGGATCGTGCTTTCCGAAAGACACATTGGCGTTGCTGAAAACCGCGCAGGAGTTCGGTGCCCCGACGCGTATCGTCGAAGCGGTGGTGGCAGTCAACGACGCGCGCAAGCAGCAGATGGCTGAGACGATCGAGGCAGCCTTTGGCGGGGTCTCTGGCAAGACCGTGGCCGTACTGGGCCTTACCTTCAAGCCAAACACCGACGACATGCGTGATGCACCCAGCCTTGTCATTGTGCCCTATCTGCAGAAGAAGGGCGCACGCATCCGCGCCTTCGATCCTGAGGGGGCAAAGGAAGCACGCAAATTGCTCGACATCGAATTGTGCAAAGACGCTTATGACGCGCTCGACGGCGCCGACGGCGTGGCGATCCTCACCGAGTGGAACGAGTTCCGCGCGCTCGATCTGACGCGCGTCAAATCGCTGCTCAAGCGGCCGTTGATGGTAGATTTGCGCAACATCTACCGCCCGGCAACCATGGTCGCCTCAGGGTTCGATTATCACAGCGTGGGACGGCCTGGCAGACCAAGCCATGCCTAGAACCGCCGCCTGTCAAAGGCCGGTGTACTGACGGTACCAGCGCACAAAGCGCTCTATGCCGTCGGCAAGCGGCACGCGCGGCGAAAAACCGAAAGCCTTATGCGCCCGGCTGATGTCGGCATAAGTCTCGCGCACATCGCCCTGCGGACCGTCGGTCCATTCGATGACGGCCTTGCGGCCCGCTGCGGCTTCGATGTGTTGGATGAGATCGAGCACGGTCTCGGGATGACTGTTTCCCAGGTTGAAGACGCGATGTGGCGCTTGACCTGCTTCTTGGGCATATGGCGTTTCCACAATCCGCATCAACGCCGCCACGATGTCGTCAACATGCGTGAAATCGCGCCGCAGTTTGCCCTGCCCGAAAACCGGCAGCGTACGCCCATGCAGGATCGCATCCGTGAAAAGCCAATAAGCCATGTCCGGGCGGCCCCAGTCGCCATAGACGGTAAAGAAGCGCAGACCCGTCTGCTTCAGTCCGAACAACTCGGCATAGGAATAAGACAAGAGCTCCCCTGCCCGCTTGGTGGCGCCGTAATAGGACACGGGATGATCGGCACGTTGATCCTCGGAAAACGGCGCGACGCTGTCATTGCCATAGACCGAACTTGATGAGGCATAGACGAGATGCTGCAGTCCTTCATGGTCGCGGGCGAATTCAAGCACGTTGTGATGGCCAACAAGATTCGAATGCGTATAGGCTTTTGGCTCCTTCAAGGCGTAACGCACGCCGGCCTGCGCCGCGAGATGAAGGATGACGTCGTAATGCTCGCCTTGGGCCGCGCTTTCGAGCGCACCGTCCTCCGCAATATCTGCCTTCACGAAGCGAAAGCGGTTGCGGCCCTCGAGACGCGCCAGGCGCGCCTGCTTCAACGTGGGGTCATAATAGGCGTTAAGAACGTCGACGCCGGTGACGCTATGACCGCGCTCAAGCAGTGCCGTAGCCGCATGAAAGCCGATAAATCCCGCCGCGCCCGTCAAAAAGATGTTCATTTACCAGCTTCCTTCGGTTGCAGCCGAGATTCCCGCCTCAATTCTACCGCCAACTGGACGAAAGCTATACCATCTGGGTAGGCTGGCCTGGGGCGTTTGAGGGGTGTGCGATGGGTGCGATTTGGTTTGTCGTGCCGCTTGCGGTCGCGGGCGTCGGTTTTCTGCTCTTTCTGGCCGGCATTGGACATCTGGCGCGTGGGCGCGCCGCGAGGGCCGGCTTCGGACTTGCCGGCGGTGGAACAGCCACGGTGGCGGGGCTGGTCGCGGGTTTCATCGGCCTCAACATGCAGAGCTATGCAAGGCTCACCTATGAAGCCCCGGTCGCCGAGATCAGCATTCGCGCCGACAATCCGGCACAGAAGCTTTACACCGTCAGCGTTCGTCGCCTCGATGGCAACAACCCCAACGAGACCTGCACGCTGCAGGGCGATGAGTGGCTCCTCAGTGGGCGTGTGCAAAAATGGCAACCTTGGGCCAATGAACTCGGCTTGAACGCAACCTACACGCTCAACCAAATATCGAACATGTATTACTCGGCCGAAGAGGCGAACGGCAAACCGATCACGGCATGCGACATCACCGGGCCGGCGCCGAAGGTCAACCAGTACCTGCCCGAAGCCTGGGTCAATTGGCTCATCCATCACATGCTGGTGCAGGATCGCCGCTTCGGCTCAGCGAACTACATGCCGCTGGCGGATGGTGCAGTCTACAGAGTGGTGATCACCCAATTCGGCTTCAACGCCGAGCCTATCAATGATGCGGCGAAGAGAGCCAACGACGCACGGCCCTAGCGGCGGGTAGTCATCATTTCTGGCTAACGCTGTGCTGACCGTTTGAAAAGCGGCGCTGTTTGATGGTTCGCGTGGAGAATGACGCGTATGCGGCCGCTCTTATAGCAAGATTGTTTTTACCCCCAAAGCTGTACCAGCATGACCCAGTCGACGATCTAAGGTGCAAAGCGTAGCACCATGATTGGCGCAAACGGCTAGGTGCAACGAATCACCGGCCCGCAGGCCCAGTTCGTATTGATCCGCAAAGCGGGCCGCCGTGCGAAACTCCACCGCTGATATCGGCAGCAAAATAAAGCTATCGGCGCGCAGCTGCGCGAA
>JAGWJY010000042.1 GCA_028865545.1 Alphaproteobacteria bacterium
TCAGGACACGGCCATGGATTCCCATTGGACCCTGACATGCACGACGCCGGCCGTGTTCAACGCGCCCGACATGTGGAACGCCATGCGCAGCTATGTGACGGACGTGCTCCCGGCAGGATGGGTCGAGCAGATGAACCCGCGCACGAGGCTCGCCACCCTGATGTCGGACAAGGCGGCGCGATGGGACAGCCCGCAAGGGCAAACGTCGGTGCTGCTGGAGGAGAATCCGGACGACGACGACAGTGGCATGACATATGCCGTATCGGTGATCCACTTCATCCCGAACGGCACCCAGGGATGAAATGACGAAGAATGGTCGCCGTGTGCTCGCACGGCGTGCATTCCCCCGGCCGTCATTGCCAAAATTTATGGATCTGTCGCATATACCCGCACCAGAAATATGTGATACCAGTAAACAATTGAGGGAGTTTCTTGGCGGGGGAAACGCTTGATACGCGCAAACTCGGTCATAGTCTTCGTCTCCGCGGCAATCGTATTGTTCCTCTGGACGCCGTCATACGCACAGAATTCGATGCGAACCTGCGGCGACAGGCTTTCTGAGATGGTGCACGCCCAACGTGGCATGACCATCACATCGACTCCGGACCAACCGGTCTGTCTGGAAACCCGCGATCTGCTCTACGGCGGTGCTGCGACAGGTCCCTCGACACGCATCGACGCCGTTTTCGTTCAGAGCGGCGGCCACCCCTGCCAATACACCGTGGGATGGGATTCGCCCGTTACGGAAGTGCGTTTCACCCGGTCGGCACTCAAGGCGGGCCCAAGCGGGGTCACCCATCCGGTGTGGCAGGCTACGGCCTACGATTCCGCGGGTCGGCAGGTCGCGACGGTGGGAGAGGCTGAAATCCGCAGCTATTCGGACGTTCCGTCCAGGGCCTTCACGCTCGATGGCTCGGGCATCACGCACGTCGTCTTCTGGGGCGACGATCGCGGCGTTGATGGGTTCTGCAACGTCGTCCTCGATTCCATCGATTTTGCCCACTGATCCCAACCATTCGACGCAAAGCTTCGTGGCTATCGCGAGCGAAAAGGTCCTTCGGAAATGCCATTGAGACGTTTCGCGGACCACTGCGACGCAGGCAAGCAGGCATCTCGGATGCCGGCGACGCCTTGCATCCCTGCACCGACTGAGAACCTGCAAAGCGAACGCGGGTTCAACAAACGGAAGTCCACTGAATCAGAGGAGACCAAGTAAATGTTCTTTTGGCGTGGTTGGGGAATATCGGTCGTGCTTCTTCTGCTGTTCTGGCTGATTGTGGGAGTCGTACTCGGGAAATCTTTCGTTCCAGCATCCACGGGAAATGATGACACGGCCCTGCAATGGATTTTGGTGGCGGCTCTGGTGCTTGACGGCGCCAGCGTGTTTGCGCTCGACCGTTACCGCAAGTCTCACCCTCGGAAGGTGAAAGACCCGGCGACCGGACAGGTCGCACTGGTCGCGCATGGCGACCATTTCAGCTTTATTCCATTCGGGTTGTGGACATACATCCTAATTGCAATTGCAGCGGTGTTCGCCGCGATCACGCTGCTCGGCTACAGGATCGGAAGCTGAGTCGACATAACCGCACCGGGCCAATCGATTGAGTTGTGTGGCTGCGGGGTCGCGCTGCAATAGATCCGCAGCATGACAGCGATGGTCTTGAACTTGCGGGCGCGCTGCGCGCTTCGGTCCCTCTGCTGCTGCGGGGCATGGTGGCTTGCCAAGCCGAAGCTCGCGGGAGACAGCCCGATTTCGCCCTGCGGGCTGCGACGGGCATTTTTCGCCGCTACGCGGCGAAAAGTGGTGCGGTCGAGAAGAGTCGAACTTCCACAGGGTTTCCCCCGCTAGCACCTCAAGCTAGTGCGTCTACCATTCCGCCACGACCGCATCGCAGGGTGGCGGGGTGTAGCAAACCAGTCCCGCCTTGTGAAGGGTACGGAAACCGGCCGAAATGGCGTAGGCGCCGAGGCAGGTTAGATGCCCTCGCCGTCCACCCCGTGGATGCCGCATTCGTCCTTTTCGAGCCCAGACCAGCGGCCATCGCGATAACTCTCGCCCGCCGCCACGCGCCGCGTGCAGGGCATGCAGCCGATGGACGGGTAACCGTCCTCGACGAGCGGATGGCGCGGCAGAGCGTGCTTGACCATGTAGGCTTCCAGATCGACCTGGGACCAATCGGCGAGCGGATTGAAGCGCAGACGATCTTCGAAGAATTCCACCGCCTGCATGGCGGCGCGGTTCTTGGTCTGGAAGCGCTTGCGCCCAGTGATCTGCGCCACGAAACCTGCCAGCGCCCGTTTGAGCGGAACCACCTTGCGGAAGTCGCAGCAGGAATCCGGATTGCGCGCCCACAAAGTGCCTTCCGGATCGCGCGCGGCGCGGTCGGCCGGATGGGGCGCCAGCGAGCGGATGTCGCCGAGCCCCAGCAATTCCTGCAGCCGGTCGCGATAGCGCAGCGTCTCGCCGAACAGCTTGCCGGTGTTGAGGAACAGCACCGGCGTGTTGGGATCGATCTGGGCCATCAGATGTAGCAGCACGGCAGACTCCGCGCCGAAGGAGGAGACAAGGGCCGTCTTGCCGGCAAGTTCGCCGCCCAACGCCAGCTCCAGAATGCCGTGCGCGTTGCGGCCTTTGGCTGCCGCCTGAAGGCGCAACAGCTGCGCCGCAACGGCCGGATCGTGGATCGCACGTTCGGGAACCGCAGGACCATTCAGACGGTCGATGACAGTGACCGCGCTCACGACAACCAGCCTTTCTTTTCGACCATATTGCGCGTGCGCCGCGAAACTTCCTCGGGCGCCAGCCCGTCGGCGCGCCAGCTCTCGCGGGCGATGCCAAGGGCCTGGAGATGCTCGTCCCATTCGGGACCGAAGTGCTTCTGTAGCCACTCCCGCAGGCGCCTCGCCAGTCCCGGCGCCCGCCCACCCGTCGAGGCCGTCAGCATCAGTGCGCCGCGGCGTACCACCGCCGGCATGTGGAAATCGCAAAGCTCAGGAATATCCTCGACATTCACCAGCACGCCGCCCGCACGCGCCCGCCGCGCCAGGTCAGCGGAGACCTCACGCTCCAGTCCGGCGACAAACAGCACCGAGAGGCAATGCAGAGCCGCGTCGCTGCTCTCCACCGCGACGCTCACGGCATTCACGCCGGCGTCGGCCAGAAGGGCCGCCCGTCGCGCCAAGCCATCGCCAGCCCCTGCCAGACCGACCCGGATCATCTGCGGATTTAGTGTAATTGGAAGCACGTCAAACCCTCGGCTTGCGCCATCGTGTTAAGAGTTACGTGCAGCACCCCTAAAATGCAAGGTTATGTTGGAGAATAAATTATTATACTGGAAAAACATGTATTATTCTTGGTAACCCTTCAAAAGCTCGGTCACCGAGACGCCAATCCGGTCGCCGTGGATTACAATGTCGCCTTTAGCGACCGGCCTGTCGTTGGCCAGGATCATCACCGGATCGTCCTGACGGGAATCCAGCTCGATCACGGCGCCGCGGCCCATCCGCAGGAGCTGGTGCATCGGGATCACCGAACGGCCCAGAACCACGGAGATTTCCACTTTGACGTTGGAAAGATTGGTCGTCATGAACCATATCCAGATGCGGCAGGGGAATCCTTAGGTCGACATGCTTTCGAAGACGTTAACGCAGACCACCAGGCCCCCTGTCGAATGGCAGGTTCTGGAAGGCCTGACCCCTTACCCCGACGCCGTCGCGTTCATGGAAGACCGTGTCGCCGCCATCGTCGAGAAGCGGGCCGGTGAACTGGCTTGGCTGGTCGAGCACCCGCCGGTCTACACCGCCGGCACCAGCGCCAAGGACAGCGACCTGATCGATGCACGCTTCCCCGTCTTCAAGACCGGCCGCGGCGGCCAGTTCACCTATCACGGTCCAGGCCAACGCGTCGGCTACGTGATGCTGGATCTGAAACGGCGCAAGGCCGACGTCCGCGCCTATGTGCGCGATCTCGAAGAATGGCTGATCCGCACGCTGGCGCAGTTCAACGTGAAGGGCGAACGCCGCGCCGGTCGCGTCGGCATCTGGGTCGTGCGGCCGGGAGGCCGCGAGGACAAGATCGCGGCGCTGGGCGTTCGCGTCCGGCATTGGGTGACGTTTCACGGCGTCAGCCTGAACGTCGAGCCCAACCTTTCGCATTTCTCCGGTATCGTTCCGTGCGGCATCCGCGAGCATGGCGTGACCAGCCTGGCCGATCTTGGCCTGCCGGTGACTATGGCCGATGTGGATGTGGCCTTGCACAACGCTTTCCACGCGGTCTTCGGCTCGACGGCCCCGTAGCCTTCCCCCAAAGATCACGGTATCTTTTAGTTATTATAATTATAGGGGAGGGATTCGTGCCGCGAGTTTCCGCAGCTTTTTTCTTGTTTGGCGCTTTGTGCGTCCTGGTCGGTATGTTCTGGGGCATGCACATGGGCGAAAGCAACGACTTCCAGATGATGCCGGCCCATGCGCATCTCAATCTGGTGGGCTGGGTGACGATGAGTCTTTACGGCACCTTCTATGCGCTCACCGCCCAGACGATGTCGAACCGCCTCGCATGGACGAACTTCGCGCTGTCGGCACTCGGCGTCCTGACCATGGTGCCGTCTCTTGCTGCGCTCCTGGCGACCAACAACAGCGCCGTCCTCCCCTCCTTGATCGCCGGCGAAGCGTTGACGGTGTTGGGGTTGCTGACGTTCTTGATTTCCGTCTGGCGCGAATTCTTCCGCAAACGGGCTTAGCAGAGACGCCTAGAACGACGACACCCGGTGGAACCCTTTTTCCGCCGGCGGCTCGGCGCGGTGCAGCTCCACATTAGTGACACGTGCGCCCGTCGGACCGCGCATGCACGCGGCCACGAATGCTTCCACCGCTTTGGTCGGGCCCGAGGCCAGGGCCTCGACGGTTCCGTCCGCGAGGTTGCGAACCCAGCCGTCCAGCCCGAGTCTCTTCGCTTCGCTGATGGCGAAATGGCGATAGCCGACGGCCTGAACATAGCCTTCGATTTTCAATCGCAAAGATGTGAGGTCGTCTTCCTCGGTCATCCCGCTGAGTTAACACTACTGTGAACACTTTAGAAGCGATTGCCGCTGCTATATTTCGCGCACAAGCCGGACGCACATCGGAGCCATGCGTTTGGGCGGTGTTGCCCAACTAGCGACACAGTTTCCATATCCATACACACAGACGGCCAGAGGGAGTTCGGCGTGCGGGTGAGGCGTGGGATTGCGGCGGTTTTGACAATGATGCTCGCCGCGGCCTCCGCCTTGGCGGATACCGGCCAGACGGGTGTACTGACCTATCCTGCGTCGTTCTTCGCAGACGCCAAGCTGAACACCGCCTACGACATGATCCAGCGCCTGCCGGGCTTTACCTTTGACGACGGCAAAACAGAGCGCGGCTTTGCCGGTAACGCCGGCAACGTCGTGATCGACGGGTTGCGTCCCACGGCCAAAACCGACGACCTTCAATCGATTCTCTCCCGCATACCGGCGAGCGATGTGGATCACATCGACGTGATCCGGGGCGGCGTACCCGGGATCGACATGCACGGCCAGACCGTTGTCGCCGACGTCGTCCGCAAGAAGAGCGACTCCACCCAGATCGTCGCCGATCTCGAAGATAATTTCTGGCCTGATGGGCATAGCGTGCCGAACGCCAGCGTGGACTTCACGCAGCATTCCGGCGACAGCACCTATGAAGCGTCGCTCTCCCGGATAGGAAATTTCGACGACTCTGTCGGCAAAGGCTTTTACAGCGTCACCGACATGGCGACGGGCACAACCCAGCGCACGCCCGTGCGCACGACCGGCGCGGGATCCGGATGGGGCGTTACCGGTTCGGCGTCGGTGCCGCTTTACGGCGGCCAGTTCAAGGCAAACCTGACCTACCAGGACACCCCGTTCCACAGCGTCAACATCTACACAGCGCCCGGAAGCGGCTGGACGATCGGCGACAACAACGGACAACAGAATGGCGAGCTGGGCCTCCACTGGATCGGCAAAGTCGGACCTTCAACCGAACTCGAGAGTCTGGTTCTGCAGCGCATCGGCCGGCAGACTGACATCAACATTTCCACCGCCGTCGGCGCGGACCAGTACTTCGCGTCGAAGACCAAAACCGGCGAGAGCATCGTCCGCACGACTGTGCGTTATTCGCCCAACGCCAATCTCACGCTGGAGAGCGGCGCGGAAGGCGCCTACAACTTCCTGAACGGCACCAGCAGCTATCTGCTGAACGGCACGCCGGTGCCCTTGCCGTCAGCCAACGCGAACGTAAACGAAAAGCGCGGCGAAGCCTTTGTCCATGCAACCTGGAAATTTGCACCCGACTGGCTGCTTGAAGCCGGCGCTCGTGCCGAATATTCGACCATCAGCGAAAGCGGCTACACGAATATGAGCCGCTCTTTCTTCTTTCCGAAGCCGCGTTTGCTGCTGACATGGACGCCGAACAAGAATACCCAGTTTCGTCTGCGCTATGAGCGCGTGATCGGTCAGCTCGACTTCACCAATTTCGTCGCCAGCAGTAATCTGTCTGCCAGTGGTGTGAACGCCGGCAATCCCGATCTGAAACCGGACCGCCATATGCAGTACGAAGCGTCCTACGAATACGATTTCTGGGGCAAGGGTGCCTTCGTCGCCACGCTGCTGCACGAAGACATCACCGATGTGGTCGATTATGTGCCGGTAACGGGGCCGTCCGGCATGTTCGACGCGCCGGGCAATATCAAGAGCGGACACCTCAACCAGGTCGATACGGAACTGACGCTGCCGCTCGACAAGGTCGGCCTGCTGAACGGCCTGCTGAAGGTCACAAACATCTGGCGCTTTGACAAGGTGCGCGATCCAGTGACCGGCGAGCCCCGCGCCATCTACAACGAGCGTCCCCAGGACGTCGAACTCACCCTCACCCAGGATATTGAGAGTCTGAATTCGACTTGGAGCATTTTCTACTTCAATTGCTGGGACCAGTATTACTATCGGCTGACGGAGTTCCGCCATCGCCGTGTCATCCCGCCCTATGTCGAACTGTCTTGGGAGTACAAGCCAACCCCGGCTTGGAGCATCCAGGCGGCGGTCAGGAATGCACTCCCCTTCACCTACGACGACACGTTTTACGAATATGGCGGCCCACGCGACAGTGCCTCGCTGGCGCAGATCAACAATCTGAAGATCAAGTCTCAGCCGCGGCTTTACATCCAGATACGGAAGACCTTCGGCTGACCGTTACAATCAGGCGAATTCCAGGATCACGTCATTGAGCGCCAGATTGTCGCCCTTCTTGGCGTTGATCTTGGCGATCATTCCGTCGCGTTCGGCGATCAAGACGTTCTCCATCTTCATCGCCTCGACGACCGCCAGCGTCTCGCCAGCTTTCACCTTCTGCCCTTCGTCGACATAGATGGAGACCACGAGCCCCGGCATCGGGCAGAGCAGCAGCTTGGAAGTATCCGCCGCAGCCTTCTTCGACATGAACTTTGAAAGCTCGGCGGCGCGTACGCTGCGCACGCAGACCTGGGTCTGCATGCCGCCCTGCGACAGGTGATAGCCGCCGACGGCGCGCACGAACTGCATGGCGTATTCGCGGTCTTTTTCCCGCAGGTGCAGGACGGGCTGCCCGGGGAGCCAATCAGTCGTGGCGGAATAGTTCTCGCCGTTGATACGTGCGAAAAACACGCCTTCGTGCAGATAGGCGTCGGCAATAGCGAACTGTTCGCCCTCAAGTTCGGCGGTGAAGGACGCTCCCGCCCGGTGCGGGCCGTTGAGCGTGCCGGAGATGGCGCTGGCGCGATTGGTCCGCGCCAACTTCGCCAGCACGCAGGTGGCCACGAAGCGTCGCTTGGCCTGGTTGTCCAGCGGCCGGCCTCGGAAGCCGTTCGGATATTCTTCCTCGATGAACGAGGTGGACATGCGGCCCTCGCGGAACCGCGGATGGTGCATGATAGCGGCGAGGAAGGCGACGTTGTGGCCGATGCCGGCAACCGCGAACTCGTCGAGCGCCGACGCCATGGCCTCGATCGCTGCCTCGCGCGTCGGTGCGTGCGTGCACAGCTTGGCGATCATCGGATCGTAATGGATCGAGACGTCCGCGCCTTCGTGCACGCCGGTGTCGATGCGAATCGTGACATCGCCGCGCTTGCCTTCCGGCGGCGGGCGGTAGCGCACCAGCCGCCCGATCGACGGCAGGAAGCCGCGGAACGGATCTTCGGCGTAGACGCGGGACTCCATCGCCCAGCCCTGCGGCTTCACGTCGGACTGCTTGAGCGGCAGTTTTTCGCCCGCCGCGACACGAATCATCAGTTCGACCAGATCGAGGCCGGTGACCAGCTCCGTCACCGCGTGTTCGACCTGCAGTCGCGCATTCATCTCTAGAAAATAGAAATTACGATCCTTATCGACGATGAACTCCACCGTGCCGGCGTTATCGTAACCGGCTGCCTTGGCTAGAGCGACAGCCTGTGCGCCCATCGCGGCACGCATCTTCTCGTTGACGAAAGGCGACGGCGTCTCTTCGATCACCTTCTGATGGCGGCGCTGGATCGAGCATTCGCGCTCGCCCAGATAGATGACATGGCCGTGCTTGTCGCCGAGCACTTGTATTTCGATATGGCGCGTGTCGGTGATGAACTTCTCGATGAACAGTCGGTCGTCGCCGAAGGCGGCCTTGGCCTCGTTGTGCGAGGAGCGGATGGCCTGCATCAGATCTTTTTCGGACGTCACAATGCGCAGGCCCTTGCCGCCGCCGCCGGCCGACGCCTTCACCGCGACCGGATAACCGATCTCCGCCACGATACGCCTGGCATGCGCCTCATCGACCAGCACGCCGCTGAACCCCGGAACCGTCGACACCTTGGCCGACTGCGCCAATTTCTTGGAGTGAATCTTGTCGCCCACCTCGGCGATAGCCTTGGCATTGGGGCCGATGAAGGTCAGACCCGGAACGTTGGCGACCGCTTCAGCGAAAGCCTGGCGCTCCGAAAGAAATCCGTAGCCGGGATGAATGGCCTCGGCGCTGGTGGATTGCGCAGCTTCCAGAATCGCATGGGTGTTCAAATAGGATTGCGCTGCGGGCGCCGGACCGATCAGCACCGCCTCGTCCGCCATCTCGACGTGAAGAGCATCTTTGTCCACATCGGAGTAGACCGCGACGGTCGCAATGCCCATCCGGCGTGCGGTCTTGATGATGCGGCAGGCGATTTCGCCACGGTTGGCGATCAGGATCTTCTTGAACACGCTTTCCCCGGCCTGTAGGGCGCCTTTTGCGGTTGCTTTTAGGAGTTCCCAAGGCTCAGGTAAACCCATGCGGACAAATCCCGAATCCGGTCTGTTTACCATCCCCCGGCGGCTGGGCTTGGGCCTGTTCCGGCTGCATATCGAGAATGGGATATTCGTGGCCCTGGGGATGGCCATGGTGGCGATCGGCGGCGCCCCGCTCTTCGGCCGCGGCGTGGCGGTCCTGGCCGCCACCGGCGCGCTATGCGCCAGCGTCGTCGACCTGCCTGGTCAGATTGCGATTAAGGCGCGGATGTTCGCCCTGGCGATCGGCGGCACCACCGTCCTGACCCTCGCCACCCTTCTTGCCCACGGGACACCTTGGGCCATGCTGAGCGTCGTTGCGGCGATGAGCTTCGTGACCGGCCTGATCACCGCCTATGGCAAGCGTGCGCTCGGTCTGGGCGTGGCGGCCGTGCTGGTCATCCTATTCGGCTTCGACCCCAGCGGCTCGACGTCCATCGCGGCGCATACGGCGATCTTCGCGGCCGGCGGGCTTGTTTACGCGGCGTTCGCACTGCTCAGCGCCGTCCTGCTGGACGACCGCAATCGCCGGCTGCTGCTCGGCGAAGCGATCCGCGCCTTTGGCGGCTATGTCGCCGCAAAGGCGGAACTCTACGATCCCAAGGCGCGCCCGCGCCTAGCGCTGCAGTCCCTCATCGAAGCGCATGAGTCTTTTGTTGAACGCCTGCAGGCGGCGCGCGACACGATTTTCACCGGTGAGCGGACGGCGAGCCGCATGCGATGGATGGCCGCGCTGGTCGCCCTGCTCGATTGCTTCGACACCATCCTGTCCAGCGACGCCGACATCGAGACTTTGCGGCAGTCGGCGCACCATCACCTGCTGCGCCGCTTTGGCGCGCTGACCTCCGATATCGCCGCCGACATCCAGGAACTGGCACTGGCATTGGTGACGCCCGGCATTGATCCCGTTTTCAACGGACACGACAGCCAGCTTCACGCCATCGCCGGCGAAGTGCTGCGCCTCGAACGCGCCCATGCCGGAGAGGACGAACCGGTCGAACTCTCCGCTCTGCGCTCCACGGCCAACAAGCTGGCGCAGACCATCGCGCGCGTGAAACGCCTGACCGATGCGGTCAACGCCCGTGCCGACGCCCGGGCCTTGCTGCCGAACATCGATTTCGGCGCCTTCATCCTGCGCGAGACCATGAATCCGAAAGTGCTGACGGCGCAGCTGTCGCTGTCTTCGCCGGTGATGCGCTACGCCATCCGCCTGACGTTGGCGATGAGCTGCGGCTATCTGATCACCCTCGCCCTGCCCGACACGCTGCATGGCGGCTGGGTGCTGCTGACCACCATGTTGATCATGCGCGCCAGCTACAGCATGACCAAGCAGCGGCGCAACGACCGTATCGTCGGCACGGTAATCGGCTGCATCATCGCCGCGGGGCTGGTGCATGTCATGCCGCTGGATTGGCTGATCGTCCCGATCCTCATCACCATCGGTTCGGCCCACGCCTTCGCCAACGCCGACTACCGCGTCACCGCCCTGTCGGCTTCGATCACCGCGCTGCTCGCCGTTCACTTCCTGGCGCCCGACATCCAGGGCCTGTTCTTCGCCCGCATCTTCGACACGCTGATCGGCGCCGGCCTTGCCTGGCTGTTCAGCTTCCTGCTGCCGAGCTGGGAGTGGCGCAACGTCGGCAAGCTCGTCGCCGCCGTGGTCAGCGCCGACCGCCGCTATGCCGACCTCGCGCTGATGCGCAGCCGCGACGACCACACCTACCGCCTGATGCGCAAGCGCGCCCATGATGCCGCCGCCAACCTCTCGGCCACCGTGCGCCGTCTGGTCGACGAGCCGCAGATCGACAGACGCGCGCTGGTGGTGCTCAACGATCTGCTCGGCGCCAATTACCTGCTGGCCTCGGACCTCGCTTCGATGCGCGTGCTGTTCCGCCTGCGCGCCAAGGAGCTGGACCCGGCCGTCACCGAGACGTCGCTGGCGATGGCGCGGGCCAATGTCGCGGCCGTGCTGAGCGCCCCCGAGGCGACGGAAAAGCCGCTTGCCCGCCTGTCGCGGCGCACCCGCGGCGAAAATCTTGGCGGCGCCAACGCGATGGTGTCGCTGCGCCGCCGCCTCGTGCACATCGAACGGGCCGCCGAACGCGTCGGCGCGCTGGCAGCCAAGGCGATTGCGGAAATCTAGGCGTCGCGCACGAAGATGATCGTCGGGCTGTCGTGATAGGTCGAATTCCGCCAGACGACGAACCCCGCCTTCTGCGCCACACCGATCGAGGCCTTGTTTTCCGGCGCGATGATGCAGCAGGTCCGCCGCTTGCCGAAATGCATATCGCCCCAGGCCGCCGCGGCGCGCACCGCTTCCGTTCCATATCCCTTACCGTGCGCCTGCGGCGCCAGCACCCAGCCCATCTCCGGCATGCCTTCGAGCGACGGCACGATGTTGCGCTTGGCGTCGAGAAAGCCGATCTGCCCCGCGAATGCGCCGGTCTGCTTCTCCTCGACGATCCACATGCCCCAGCCCAGCAGCGCCCATTGCCCCACGTGACGCAACAACCGCAGCCACACTTCCTCGCGCGTCTGCGGTTTTCCGCCGATGAAGCGGGTGACCTCGGCATCGCCCCAGGTCGCCGCCAGATCGTCGAAGTCCGTCAACCGGTGGCCGCGCAGCCGAAGCCGCGCGGTCTCCAGGATGGGAACGTCGAGAGTGCCCCGCTCGCTCAGTGTCTGCCCGCCACCAGCTTTTCGTGCACCGCACGGAACTCGCTGTCGGCGTCCCAGTCGGGCCAGACGTCGGAATTCGCCAGCTTCTCGCCCATGATGTGCAGCGCCTGAATGTCCTCGACGATGTTGGCCATGTTCCAGTTCGGATCGAACTCGTCCGACGGCTGATGGTAGTGATGGATG
This sequence comes from Alphaproteobacteria bacterium, assembly GCA_028865545.1. GTDB lineage: Bacteria > Pseudomonadota > Alphaproteobacteria > Micropepsales > Micropepsaceae > Rhizomicrobium. The sequence goes on from JAGWJY010000042.1 coordinate 12,156, forward strand.
CGATAGTAGTCGCGCGCCGCCATGCCGGCCTTAATCCCGCCGTTCACCAGGTCGATGCCCGAATCCGGGGTGATCGCCGGCACGCCGAATTGCGCAAAGCTGAAATGATCCGAACGGAAGAAGCCGCCCTTCTCGGGTTCCGGATCCGCCGTCAACACCCGGCCTTGCGTCTTCAGCGCCGCCGCGAGGTACCCCTCCAATTGCGATTCCGGCGCTCCGCGATAGGTCATGTCATGCGTCGGGCCCACCGGCAGATCGGCGTCGAGATTGATCTCCGCCACGATATGCGACAGCGGCCAGATCGGATGTTCGGCAAAATATTCCGAACCCAGCAGACCTTGTTCCTCCAGCGTCCAGAAGCAGATGGCGATCGAGCGCTGCGGCGCCGGATCGTGCACGAAAGCTTCCGCCAGCTCCGAGATCATGGAGTCGCCCATGCCGTTGTCGATGGCGCCGTTGTAGATCTTGTCCGGGCCGGCCACGTCCGGCTTGATGCCCAGATGATCCCAATGCGCGCTGTACATGATGACGTCGTCTGGATGTTTCGTGCCGGGGATGATGCCCACCACGTTGCGCGTCACCAGATGCGAGATATGCGACACGGCGTCGACCGTCAGCGTCTCGCCCGGCATGGCGACCGCATGGAAGCCGCGCTTGTTCGCTTCGGCTTTCATCTGCTCGTAGTCCATGCCGGCACGCTTGAAAAGGTCCTTCGCCGTATCCAACGTGATCCAGCCATGGACCGGAACCTTGGAGGCGTTCTTGTCCTTGGTCTCGAGCCAGGACATGTTGCCGGTGTTCGAGTTGCGCACCACCTGCCAGCCATAGGCGGCCGGGATGGTCTCATGCACGATAATCGCCGCCGCCGCGCCCTGCCGCGCCGCTTCCTCATATTTGTAGGTCCAGCGGCCGTAATAGGTCATCGCCTTGCCCTTGAAGAACTTCGGATCGGGATGCGGGTCTTCGTTGCCGGGATCGTTGACCAGGATGACGACCGTCTTTCCCTTCACGTCGACGCCCTTGTAGTCGTTCCAGCCATATTCCGGCGCCACGACGCCGTAGCCGACGAACACCAGGGGCGACTTCGTCACCTTCACCTCGTTCGTCGCGTAATGCGGCGTCCAGTACACGGCCTCGTCCGGGAATTTCGGCGTCAGGGGGCCTTTCGCCGTGTCGAAGCTGAAATGCGACCTCGCGGCATCCAGTGCGATGACGATCGACGGCACTTTCTGGAAATAGCTACCGTGGTTGCCCGGCTTGACGCCCATGCGCTTCAGCTCGTCCGCCAGCCACTGCGCCGCCGCTTCGCCGTTTTTGGTGCCCGGACCGCGCCCTTCGAAGGCGTCGCTGGAAATCGCCTTGTCGCGCGCCAGGATGTCGACGGCCTTGATCTCCGGACTGGTGACCGGATGGCCCGGATAGGGTGACGGCGCGGCGCCAAGGAACAGCGACGCGGTGAAGGCAGCGGCGGCAACGCGGACAAGACGCATGAATCGAACCCCCTTGTTGGTGGGGGCATGTTAGGGACGTGCCCGCCCATGGCAACGCTCTTTTGCGTGAGGTGGTATGGAATTATCGTCTCATCAACACGCTTCGGCACGCGGCGGCGCCCGCTCTTTTCAATTTATTCCAAGTCAGAGGCCAATCATGGAATTCTATCGCTCCGCTGCCGCCAAGGAAGCCGGTCTGCCCTTTTCCGAGGCGGTCCGCGTCGGCGACCTGCTCTACCTCTCCGGCGCCCTCGGCAATGTACCCGGCCGCCTGGAACTCGTACCCGGCGGTCTCGTAGCCGAGACGCATCAGACCATGCGCAACATTGAGCGCGTGTTGCGCGACAATGGGTTGACGCTCGATGATGTCTTCAAATGCACGGTGATGCTCGCCGACATGGCCGACTGGCCGGCCTTCAACAAGATCTACACCACCTATTTCAAACCGGACCGTCTCCCCGCCCGCTCCGCCTTCGGTGCCGGCGGTCTGGCGCTCGGCGCGACCGTGGAGCTGGAGTGCTGCGCCTATGCCGGGAAGAAATAAGCCAGCGATCTGCTTCGCGCCGCACAGCGCGGTCCGACGCTGTGCCACCTTCGTCCTGGCCTTCCCCTCGGCGGGCGGCCGGCGACGTGGTCACGCTACGTCGTCAAAGGCAGCTGGCGTACGGACACGCGACCAGGACGAACATCGTGATCATGGCAAGTGCAAACAAGACGCCACCGATCACGGCGCCTCCGAGCACCGAGTAAACGAAGTACCGCACGTAGGATGAGACTTTAGTTGCATCAAAGTGATAAGGGCGAGACATTTGCATGCGGAACGCTCCTTATTAAGTGCATCTAATGATCAATATAGCACAAATCGCCATTCCGGACAATTTTGTCTCATTAGAATAACTCTACATTTCCCGCGTGCGTTGCCAATAACTCCGTGTGCTGAGTAATTTCCCTGCTGTCGCCCTTACCCATGGCGGCGCCCCCGCACCGGAACACCATGCACCGCCGAAAAACCTTCCCCAGCGTCGCCGCCGATGGCAAGCGCGCCGCATCCATGGCAAACTTGCCGCGGGGACGGGACGCGCGGGGGCGACTCATGAAAGGCAGAATCGTGTGGACGCTGGCACTTGGCGCCGCGTTGGTGTTCGGCGTGGCGGCGGCGGGCTCCGCCATGGCTGCGAGCAAAGCAAAGAAGCCGAAAGCGCCCGAGACAGTCGGTCCGTTCCTCACCTATTGCGACGATCACTACAAGGACTGCCGCGGCGAGATCGCGATCGCCCAAACCGTCCTCTCGCTAAGCCACCAGGACAGCCAGCCGCTCTGCCTGGTGCCGCGCGGTGTCACCGACAGGTCGGCCGACGACCAGATTCTCGGTTGGCTCGAACAGCACGACGAGCTTGCTGCCTCGTCGACCACCGACGGCGTGGCGGCGGCGATCAAAGGCATCTGGAATTGTGCGGCCGAAATCCCGAACGGCAAGACCGGCAACGGCGCACCGGAGAACACAGGCGCCTTCCTCGCCTATTGTGCGGATAAAGCGCACTTCACCAAATGCGAGGACATCGTCACCATCGCCAGCCTACGCGCCTATGCGGCGTCGGTCGGCATCGACAATGGCTCGAAAGGCCACTGCTCCATCCCGGACAAGGTGAAATCCAACGACGCCACCGTGCAGACGCTTGCCTGGCTACAGCAGCACAGCGAAACGCAGAGTCAAGATATCGAAAACACGGTGGTAACGGCGATCGACGCGCTCTGGCCCTGTCACTGAAGGCCAACGTCACTTCGCTGTCGCCGGCCTATCCTCCAGCACCCGCTGGATGGACGCCACGACGCCGTTCAAGTCCCGCGCCGCTTCGCTGCGCCAGAAGCGCAGCACGGTATAGCCCGCCTCCACCAGCATATGATCGCGCGCAACGTTCGGCACCAGGGGTCGTCCCGGCTCGCCGTCCTCCAGCGCGATCACCAGCTGCGCATCGTGCTCGACAAAATCCAGGATGAAAGACTTGAACGGCGCTTTCCGATGGAACTGATAGCCGAGTTCGTCGAACTCCCGCAGCCTAGCCCACAGCCGTCCCTCGACATCCGTCGAACCGCGGCCGAACGAGCTTGTGCGCTTCATTGCCGAGTCCTCACACGCCGCTCGCCGCGGCTTCACGCAGCAAGATCATCGTCGCTTCATCCTTGTACGTCGTTTCGCGCCAGAAGCGGAAACCGCATTTCTCCGCCACACGGATCGAGGCACGATTTTGCGGGGCGATGATGCAGAACATTCGTGGACTGCCAAGCCGCGCATCGGTCCAGGCAAGCGCCGCCCGCGTGGCTTCGGTCGCGTAGCCTTTGCCATGAACGCGCGAAGCCAGCGTCCAGCCGGTCTCCGGCATCCCTTCCAGCGCGGGATCGAGATCGCGCTTTACCGCGGCCACGCCGACCCGGCCTATATAGTCGCCGGTTTCCTTTTCCTCGACCGCCCAGCTGCCATAGCCGAAGGCGGCCCACATTCCGAAGGTGCGCAGCAGGCGGCCCCAGATATCCTCGCGCGTCATCGGCGCGCCGTGGAAAAAGCGGCACACGACCGGATCGCGCCAAATCGCCACGCACGCCTCGAAATCCTCAAGCCTGTGTCCGCGCAAGATCAGCCGCGGCGTTTCGAGAGGCGGAACGTTAATCTTCATTTCGATGCCTGCATTTCCCCCAAGAGCAGAGAGGGTAAGCGTGTTCACAGCGGTATATTGTCGTGCTTCTTCCACACCTGCGGCACCTGCTTGTTCCGCAGCATTCTTAGCGCTCCCGCGATGCGCTTCCTGGTGTTGTGCGGGCGGATCACTTCGTCGATCCAGCCGCGTGAGGCCGCCACGAAGGGATTGAGGAACTTCTCTTCGTATTCCTTGGTGCGCGCTTCCAGCGCCTCCGGATCATCGGCTTCCTTGCGGAAGATAATCTCCACCGCGCCCTTGGCGCCCATCACGGCGATCTGCGCCCAGGGCCAAGCATAGTTCACGTCGGCGCGCATATGCTTCGACGCCATCACCACATAGGCGCCGCCATAAGCCTTGCGCGTGATCACCGTCACCTTCGGCACCGTCGCCTCGGCATAGGCGAACAGCAGCTTGGCGCCGTGCTTGATGATACCGCCATGCTCCTGCGCCGTGCCGGGTAGGAATCCGGGCACGTCAACAAAGGTTACGATGGGGATGTTGAAGCAGTCGCAGAAGCGCACGAAGCGGGCGGCCTTGCGGCTGGCGTCGCTGTCGAGCACGCCGGCCAGCACCATCGGCTGGTTGGCGACGAAACCCACGGTACTCCCCTCGATGCGCCCGAAGCCGGTGATGATGTTGCGGGCGAAGGCCTCGCCGATTTCGAAGAACTCGCCCTCGTCCGCGACCTTCAGGATCAGCTCCTTCATGTCGTAGGGCTTATTGGGGCTTTCCGGCACCAGCGTATCGAGCGACGGCTCCTCACGCGCCGGCTCGTCTTCAGTCGGCAGCTGCGGCGGCTTCTCGCGGTTGTTGAGCGGCAGGAAATCGTAGAGCCGGCGGATCTCCTCCAGGCAGATAACGTCGTTGTCATAGGCGCCGTCGGCCACCGCCGATTTCGTGGTGTGCACCTTGGCGCCGCCGAGCTGTTCCGGCGTCACGTCCTCATGCGTCACCGTCTTGGTGACGTCAGGACCGGTGATGAACATGTAGGAGGTGTCCTTCACCATGAAAATGAAGTCGGTCAGCGCCGGCGAATAGACGTCGCCGCCCGCGCAAGGTCCCATGATCACCGAGATCTGCGGCACCACGCCGGAGGCCAACACATTGCGCTTGAAGATCTCGCCGAAGCCCGCCAGCGACGCCACACCTTCCTGGATGCGCGCCCCGCCCGCATCGTATAATCCGATGATCGGCGCACCGTTCTGCGTCGCCATGTCCTGGATCTTGCAGATCTTCTGCGCATGCGCTTCCGACAACGAGCCACCGAACACGGTAAAGTCCTTGGCGAAGACATAAGCCATGCGGCCGTTGATCGTACCCCAGCCGGTCACCACGCCGTCGCCGGGAACTTTGGGAGCGTGGAATTCGGTGGTGCGGTGCTCGACGAACATGTCGAACTCTTCGAACGAGCCGGGATCGAGCAGCAGCTCGATGCGCTCGCGCGCCGTCAGCCGTCCGCGCGAATGCTGCGCCTTGATTTTGGCCTCGCCGCCGCCCAGCCGGGCGCGCCGCCGGCGCTCTTCAAGTTCGTGTATGAGGTGTTTCATGGGTGTCCCCAGAAGAAGCTATTCAATTTTGAGCGGATTGGAGCGAACGATTTCATCACTATGGCCGGGATGGGCGGCTCAAGGCCGCCCATGGTGGGAAGAGGTTGAACAAGCGATTCACGCCATTTCCAGGCGACTCTAGCGGCTCGACTTGGGGCGGCCAAGCCGACGATTACCCCCTCGCCAGCCGCATGAACCGCACGGCAGCGTCCAGCTCTACGGCCATGGCGTCGGCACGCTTCTTGGCCTCCTCGTCGACGCCCCATTTTTCGGCCTGATAGAGTTCGTCCAGTTGCGACAGTGCGAAGGCCTCTTCCGCCTCCAGCCGCCCCTCGGCCAGCGCCAGCGCCAGCACCAGCGAACCGCAAAGTGTCGCAGCGGCATGCAGCGCGGTTAACTGATAGGGACCGAAGCGCGCCAGCGCCGCGTCATAGGCCGCCACCGCTTCCTCCGGCTGGACGATATGGATGATGCCCGCTGCAGTCGTCAGCCTTGCGCCCGTGTGCTCCGCCGCCCAGTCGAGCAGCGGGTCCCATTGTGCCGACTGCCGCGCTACCAGATCGGCCGGTGCCTCCGCGCGATAGCAGAGCAGATCGTTGGCATAAGCGAGAAGCTGCGCGGCGATCTCCGCCTCACGCCCGATGACGCGATCGATCGCCGTGTTCGCCAGCTTGGTGAGCGGCATCGCCGTCGGCACGATCTCTTCGCCCTGCGCCCGCCACTCCTCGGCAATCGCCTCTGCCAAGTCACGTGTCGGCAATGCCAGCGCCGCGCGCCGCGGCGTCTTCACCGTCTTGCCGTCGAGAAGGATATGCAAGTCCTCGCCGACGGCGACCTCTTTGTAGAACCGCCTCATTTCTTCTTTGTCGTCCGCAATCCGAATTTCCGCGCCGCTTCGTTCGCCGCCGTCGCGCTGCGCGCCTTGGGCAGTCCGGCCCGCAGCAGATCCGGCAGGCCGTCATGCGGGCCGAATTTCGGCGAGGGATGGTCCTTCCAGAGCAGCGCGCCTATTTCCTTGTTGCGCTTGGGATGGAATGGATACCAGAACTGGTTCTTCGCTCGGCTCGCCTCGCCGCCGACGATCAACACCGCGTCCTCGTCCGAATTGTTCATCACCACATGGGTGATTCCGGTACGGCTTTCCCAGCCGACGATGTCGCCGGCCCACATCGGCGTCACGCGTCCGTCGAGCCAGCAATCCACGCGCCCCGACACCACGAAGAGGAATTCCTCTTCGTCGCGCTCGGCATGCGGCCACGAGGTGCGCCGTCCCGGCTTCAGCACTTCCAGGTGCACGCCGACCCGCGAGAAGCGCGCCCGCTTGCCAAATTGCGCGTCGATGCCGTGATATTCCTTGCTGCCCGGATAGCTGTAGCTCTTGTCCTTCTCCAGAATGTCGCGCCAATGCACGACATATTCCGGCAGGCCGCGCTTTAGCGAGCCCTCCGGCATCGGCCTGCCGCGCGTTGCGTCCGTCAGCCCGTCATGCGGTCCGAATTTGTGCTTGGGCGCATCCGGCCAGTACATGCCGATCTTCTTCAGCTGCTCGTCCGCGACCGCATCGGCCGCCAGCGGATGATGGAACTTGCTGCCGAAACGCAACGGCTCGCCGACGATCAGAAACCGCGCATCCTTGTTGCTGTTGTTCATAAACGTCTGCGTGATGCCGGTGCGGTCGACCAGCGTCATGCCGTGACCTTCCGTCAGACGATACACATGCCCGTCGGCGAACAGATCGAGCGTGCCTTCCAGTATGAAGGCAAAGCCTTCCATGTCGCGGCCCATCACCGGTGGATTGGAGCGTTCGCCCGGCCGCAAGCGGAAATGCACGATGCGCAGCCGCGACAGGTTGGTCGCGGCGCCCAGATCGGCGACGAAGCCGAAGCGCTCCTCATAGGGCAGGATGCACGACGCTTCCGCCGGCTCGATCTCGCGCCAGTTCCTGATGATGTCCGGCCGCTTCTTCATTTGCGTTTTCTCCCCGCGAAAGGATCGCGCGTGTCGTCGGCATTGAAGCCGAACAGTTCCCACGCCTTGCGCATATGCTCGGGCAGCGGCGCCGTTACCTGCAGCCGCCCGCCGTCGGGATTGGGAATGTCGATGGAGCGCGCATGCAGATGCAGCTTATCGGCGATCTCGCCCTTGCCGCGCGTTTCCGTTCCGCCATATTTGAAATCGCCGACGATCGGCGTGCCCAGGCTCGCCAGATGCACGCGGATTTGGTGCGTGCGGCCCGTCAGCGGCTTCGCTGCCACCCAGGCGTATTCCTCGCCCGCCGTTCCCAGCACCACGTAATCGGTGATGGCAAATTTCGCGTCGTCGGCCTCGCTCACAGCCATGCGCTCGTCGCGGCCCCGCGGACCGTGTCCGCCTTCCTTCGCCAGCGCCGCCTTGATGGTGCCACGCTTCTTCTTCGGCACGCCGCGCGTCAACGCCCAATAGATTTTCGTGGCATCGCGTTTCTGCAGCGAATGCGCGAAGGCCGCCGCCGCCGGCACGGTGCGTGCCACCAGCAGCACACCCGAGGTGTCGCGATCTAGCCGGTGCACCAGCCGCGGCCGCTGTTTCTTCTCGAACATCACCGAATCCAGCATGCCGTCGACATGCCGCGACAACCCGGAACCGCCCTGCGTCGCCAGCCCCGGCGGCTTGTTCAGCACAATCACCGAGGCGTCCATGTAAAGGACATAAGGCTCCAGGCTGCCGCCGATCGGTTGCGCGGCCGGCCGCGGCTTTTCTTCCAGCCCGCCCTGCGTCACCTGTGGCGGCAGGCGCAGCGTCTGCCCCTCCACCAGCCGGTCCGAGGCCTTCACCCGCTTGCCGTCCAGCCGCACCTGCCCCGTGCGCAAAAGCTTCTCCAGCCGCCCATGGGTGAGCGCCGGATAATGGCGCTTGAACCAGCGATCCAGCCTGATGCCGTCGTCGTCGCGGTCGATACGTTGAGCCTTGGTTTCCATGATACCGCTGTGTTGCCTCACCCTTCGCGAGCTCCGGGGAGAGAAAATCGAATCTGTCATGCCGACCCGAGCCTGTCGAAAGACGAAGCGCGAGGAGGGCTCGTGTTCTAGTTCGCCTTTGCCCGCCCCGCCAGATTGACGCTCCGGGGCGATGTCCCTTAGCTTGCGGCCGATGGGGATGGGGTTCCCCCGAAACCGCTTCCTTCGGGGGGCTGATGACTCCTACCGTATGAACATGCCGCAAAGGGCGCAACCGGGCGGCGACGTCGCTTTGCGCCCTGCGGTCCGGTATCGGAGTCGTGTATGCCTTTTCAGCTTTATCTGGCCGTGGCGGCCGGCGGTGCGCTGGGCACGGTCGGGCGCTTTTTCCTCTCCGGCGTGGTGGCGAACGCCTTCGGCGAGACCTTTCCCTGGGGCACGCTGGTCGTCAACGTCACGGGCTCGTTCGTCATTGGCTTTCTCTGGACGGTGACGGCGCCGGACGCGCGGCTGTTCGTCGGCGGCACCACCCGCCAGTTCCTCCTGACCGGCATATGCGGCGGCTACACCACCTTCTCCTCCTTCAGCCTGCAGACACTGAACCTGATGAACGACGGCGAATGGCTGGCGGCGGGCGGCAATGTCCTGGGCTCGGTGGCGTTGTGCATGATTGCCGTCTGGCTGGGCTCGCTGACGGCCGCTACGATCAACCAGTTAAAGGGAGCCTGAGCCATGCAACTTCCCAAGGACGCCGTGCTGCTCCGCATCTTCTTCGGCGAGGCCGACAAGTTCGAGGGTAAGCCGCTTTATGAAGCCGTCGTGCTCAAGGCGCGCGCGATGCAGATGGCGGGCGCCACCGTGCTGCGCGGTCCGATGGGCTTCGGCCATTCCAGCCATCTGCATACGTCGAAGATTCTGCGGCTGTCCACCGACCTGCCGCTGGTGATCGAGATCGTCGACACCGAGGACAAGATCAATAGCTTCCTGCCGGTGCTCGATACCATGATGGGCAGCGGGCTGGTGACGCTCGAAAAGGTGAAGGTCCTGCGCTACGGCAACGACAAGAACTGACCCGGTCATGCGCCTTGGTGACACCAAGTTTTTCAATCTGTTCGCGCTGGTTGCCGCGCACACCAATCCCGACCGCACCGGCGATCGCTGGCAGATCGGCTCAGTTTCCTGGACGCGCGAACATTCGAGCTATAAGGGCTCGGCCTATTCCTTCCAGATCGAAGTGCACACTTTGCGCCACACAGGGCGCCGCGGCTGGACGCTGCTGGCCGGGCACGAAACCTGGTGGGACCGCACGCACAAAGATGCGTTCAAGAACGGCCGGTGGGTACACCTTGGCAGCGGCGCGCGCGCCGACGTGCTGAAATGGTTCACGGAGCAGGAAGCGGCGCTGGAAGACTAGCGCCGCTTCGCCGCCATTGCCTAGTCCTGGTCTCCGCCGACGCGCACATACACCAGCGCGAAGGTGCTGCCATGCCCGTTCGGCTTGATGTTCACAACATGCTGGTTCTTCTCCACGCCGACCTTGAGCGTCACTTCGCCGGGTTCGGAATGTTCATCGTGGCAGTCGAGCTTCTCCGAGTTGCTCTTCCAGTCCTTGTTCCGCGCCGCCGAGCAATCGAGCACCGCACCGTATTTGGCGAGCGCGTGCCAATAGAACGTCGCGATTTTCGCGGGCGGATCGTTCGACTCGTATTTTCCGACTGCAACACGCAGCCCTGACCATCCCAGCAGGAATTTTATATTGGCCGCTGAATCGTCATGGTCATTGCCTTTGTGAGGCCATGCGCCTGGATAGATCGGTAGTCCAAGATCGCTTTCATGGACCTCGTGGCCGACGTCGAAACTGAGATGGAAATCACTGTCCTTGCCTGAACCGGCTTGCGCCGCCAGCGGCAGCGCCGCGAGCATCAGCCCGAGACTGGCCGCGACTGTCGCCGCGCGCAGAAAATTCGTCCTGGAATGCAGTGCTGACATGGGCCTCCCCCTTTTCCTGTGAGCCGGTATTCTGGCATGGCGATTGCGACCAAAAAACGGCTTGTGGTCCGCTTCGTCAGGGATATCGCGGGCCCTGCGTTATGCGCATGCCCTGAAAATACCGCCCGCGCTTCAATATCTTTCCGGCACCCAGCATTGGCTGGACTTCCGCGGCCGCACATAGCCGCCGTCGGGTTGCCGCGGCGGTAGCTCGATCTGCACTGGGCGCAGGTCCTTGTAGGGAATCTGGTGCAGCAGATGCGCAATGCAGTTGAGGCGCGCCTTCTTCTTTTTGTCGGCATTGACGATGTACCAGGGCGTCAACTTGCGGTCGGTGTACTTCAGCATCACGTCCTTGGCGCGCGAATATTCCACCCATCGCTCGCGCGACTCGATGTCCATCGGGCTGAGCTTCCAGCGCTTGATGGGATTTTTCATGCGGTCGCGGAAGCGCCGCTCCTGCTCTTCGTCGTTTACCGAGAACCAGTATTTGATGAGAATGATGCCGGAGCGCACCAGCATCTCTTCGAACAGCGGGCAGGCGCGCAGGAATTCGCGATATTCGGCATCGGTGCAGAAACCCATGACGTGCTCGACGCCGGCACGGTTGTACCAGCTTCGATCGAACAGCGCGATCTCGCCGCACGCCGGCAGCTGTTCCACATAGCGCTGGAAATACCATTGGCCGCGTTCGCGCTCGGTGGGTGTCGCGAGCGCGACGATGCGGCAGGACCGGGGGTTGAGGCATTCGGCAACGCGCTTGATGACGCCGCCCTTGCCCGCCGCATCGCGGCCTTCGAAGATCACCACCACCTTGAGACCTTGCAGGCGCACCCATTCCTGCATTTTCAGCAATTCGAATTGCAGGCGCGTGAGTTCGTCGATGTAAGAATAGTCTTTGCCGGGCGGCTTGGGCGGCTGCGCGTCGCCGAGAATATGCCAGCGGCGTTCGATGCGAGCCTTCTCCTTGGCGTCGCTCAGCATCTCGCCCCCGACATGCAAAAGTTGCAGCTTCTTGTGCTTGCTCATGGCCCTGCCCCCTTGGGTGCGGCGCCATGCTCGCGCAAATTGGCCAAAGCGTCGTTAAGAGCCGGCGTATGAGATGCGACATAGTCTCAAGCGCCGGCAAGGAGAGTCAGGGCTTATTCATCTGCATACAGAATGATTCTCAGTCCCACTCGCAAACCTGTCCAAATCTATAAATCCGCGCGGCCGGAAGCATACCCCTCTTGATACACTGTCACCCAATTCCCACATAAATATTGTGACCGTTCGGGAGATCTAAACGATGGAGGCGCGGGCATTTGTTGCCGTTGGCGACGCCTGCGCATATGCAAAGCGGTATCAATTGCTGCGCCCAAACGGTCGTCCGGGGGAGGCACCGCCGATTTCGAAAAATCAAAAACGAATGGCGTCGCCGAAGCGTCTACGGAATACCGGACGCAAGCGCGGAGGTCAGCCTGGCAATCACAACGCGCTCAAGACCGGCCTGCACACACGCGAGATGCGGGTAATTCAAGCACTTGTGCGCTACCACCTCGCGGCGCTCGACGCCGCTGTCGCACGGCTGAGCCTGGCCAGAGCGGCGCGCGATGCCCAGCGCCGTGCGCCTACGCCTCGCTCCGCTTCGCCCTTAACTTCGCCCAATAATCCAGCCGCTTCTGGATTTCGCGCTCGAAGCCGGTTTCTTTCGGCTGATAGAAATGCTCGCGCGCCATGCCGTCGGGAAAATAATTCTGACCGGAGAAACCCTCCTCCGCCTCGTGATCGTATTCGTAGCCTTTGCCGTAACCGAGATTTTTCATCAGCTTGGTAGGCGCGTTCAGGATATGCGCTGGCGGCATCAGCGATCCGTGCACCTCCGCCGCACGCATCGCCGCGCCATGCGCCACATAGACCGCGTTCGATTTCGGCGCCGAGGCCAGATACAGTACGCACTGAACCAGGGCGATCTCGCCTTCGGGGGAACCCAGGAAATCGTACATGTCTTTCGCCGCCACGGCCTGCACCAGCGCTTGCGGATCCGCAAGCCCGATATCTTCCACCGACGCGCGCACCAGACGGCGCAGGATATAGAGCGGCTGTTCGCCGCCGGCCAGCATCCGCGCCAGCCAATAGAGTGCCGCATCCGGATCGGAACCGCGGATTGATTTGTGCAGCGCGGAGATGAGGTTGTAGTGCTCCTCGCGGCTCTTGTCGTAGAGCGGTGCACGCTTCTGCACCGCCGTCACCAGCGCGGCAGGATCGAGCGGCTTAACGATCTTCAGCGCCGCCACTTCCTCGGCGAGGTTGAGCAGATAACGCCCATCGCCGTCGGCCATGGCGCGTAGTGTCTGCCGCGCATCATCCGTAAGCGGAAGATGTTCGCCGTAATGCGTCTCGACGCGGGTCAGCAAAGTTTCCAGCGCCGCGTCGTCGAGCCGCCGCAGCACCAGCACCTGCGCCCGCGACAAAAGCGCGCCGTTGAGTTCGAAGGACGGGTTCTCGGTGGTGGCGCCGACCAGGACGACGGTGCCGTCTTCCACCACCGGCAGAAAGGAATCCTGCTGGCTGCGGTTGAAGCGGTGAATTTCGTCGACGAAGAGCAGCGTGCCCTGCCCGATCCTGCGGCGCTGGCGTGCGGCGTCGAAGGATTTTTTCAGATCGGCGACGCCGGAGAACACCGCCGACAGCTGCTCGAAATGCAGCTTGAAGGCCGTGGAGAGCAGCCGTGCGATGGTGGTCTTGCCGGTACCTGGCGGCCCCCACAGGATGATCGAATGTGGCCGGTTCGCCGCGACCATCCGGCCGATCGGACCTTCGGGCCCAATCAGATGGTCCTGGCCGACGACCTCCGCCAGCGACTTCGGCCGCAGCCGGTCGGCCAACGGCCGCGGCGCGTCGTCGGGCAATCCGCCAGCTTCGAAGAGGTCGCTCATGGCGCGAGATTAACCCGCGCCGCGCCGCCTAGCCATCCACGCGCAGGTTCATTCGCTGGCCGCCGCGGTCGATCACCAGGTTCCAGCGCCCGCCTGCGGCATCAAGCGCATGTTTGAGCTGGCCGACGCTGGTGATGCCCTGGCCGTTGACGGCGCGAACGATGTCGCCGGCCTGGAAGCCGTAATTGCCGGCATAGCCCTGCGGCGATACCGAGACGATCACCACGCCCTTGGCCATCATGTCCATCTGCAGATCGATGGCGACCGCCGGCGAGAGATTCTCCACCCGCGCACCGGTCAGCGGATTGCGTCCGCCGATATCGCTGGCGTCGCGCGGCGGATTCTCCGGCGGCAGCGCCAGCCTGACCGAGACTGTACGCTTGTGCCCGCCAGACGAAACCTCGAGTTGCTGCATATCGCCGGCCTTGTGCGTCGATACGTAGTAATTGAGCGACTGCATATCGTCGACTTCGTTGCCGTCGATCGAAAGAACGACGTCGCCGACCTTCAATCCCGCATTCGCCGCCGGCCCACCCGGAAAAATGCTTTTGAGCAGCACGCCTTGTGGGCGATTGAGGTCCAGCGCCGGCGCCAGATCGCCGGTCACCGCCTGGCCGTCAGCGCCGATCCACGGGAGCTTGACGCCGCCGCTCATCGCCCCTTCCACCACGCGCCGCGCCAGATTGGCGGGAATGGCGAAGCCGATGCCGATAGACTCGCCGGTCTTCGAGAAGATGGCCGAATTGATACCGGCCAGTTTGCCGTCGGTCGTCACCAGCGCGCCGCCCGAATTGCCTGGATTGATCGCAGCGTCTGTCTGGATGAAGAACTGCGCGTTGTTGGCGCCCATCTCGGTGCGGGCCAGCGCCGAGACGATGCCCATCGTCACGGTTTGCCCGACACCGAACGGATCACCGATTGCCAGCACCAGATCGCCGACCTGCAGTTTGTCGCTGTCGCCAAACTCAACCGTCGGCAGCTTCTCGCCATGAGTGTCGATCTTGAGCACGGCCAGATCAGTGCGCGGATCGGCGAGGATCACCTTCGCCTTGAACTCGCGCTTGTCGGCCAGCGCCACCACGATGTCCTGCCCACCCTGGATGACGTGGTTGTTGGTCAGAATCAGTCCGTCGGAGCGCACGATCACGCCGGAGCCCAGCGACTGCTGCACGCGCTGGCGCATCTGCGGGCTCGCGCCGAAGAATTGTTGGAAGAACGGATCGTTGAAGAAAGGATTCATCGCCGGCGCCTGCACGACGCTGCGCGAATAGACGTTCACCACTGCGGGCGCGATGCGCTTCACCACAGGCGCGAAGGTGAGATTCACCTCGTTCATGGAGTGCGGCATCTTCCCGGTCGGAACTTCCATGGGGACCGATTTAATCGCTGGCACGAGCTTGCCTGCAGGCATCGGATCCGCCGGCGCCATCGAAGGCACCAATGTGTAAACAGCAACGCCGAAAAGGACGACACCCAGGATGGGCAGTAGCGCAGAACGGTTCATGCCTTTGTTCCTCCAAAACGCAAAGGGCGACCCGTCACCGAGCCGCCCCAATTTTCTCGTGCGATTCTGAACGGAAGATTACGCCTCCGTTTCTTCTCCTTCAGAAACCATGATCGGACCGGAGTCCTTGCCTTTGGCTTCCGGATCGCGATCGATGAACTCGATGATCGCCAACGGGGCGTTGTCGCCGTGGCGGAACCCCGCCTTGAGCACACGCGTATAGCCACCGGGGCGGCCGGCATAACGCGGCCCGATCACGTCGAACAGCTTCTTCACCTGATCGAGGTCACGCACCTGCGAGATCGCCTGCCGGCGGGCGTGCAGGTCGGCGGTGCCGCGACGCGACAGCGTCACCAGCTTTTCGATGACAGGGCGAAGCTCCTTCGCCTTGGGCAACGTCGTAGTAATCTGCTCATGCTTGATGAGCGACGCCGCCATGTTTGCGAACATGGCGGTGCGGTGAGACGACGTTACGTTGAGTTTGCGGCCCTGATTGCGATGGCGCATGACACACTACTTTCAAAAAAATTAGTACTGATCCTCGTAACGCTTGGCGAGGTCTTCGATGTTTTCCGGCGGCCAGCCAGGCACTTCCATGCCGAGATGCAGCCCCATTTCGGCAAGCACCGCCTTGATCTCGTTCAGCGACTTGCGGCCGAAGTTCGGCGTGCGAAGCATCTCCGCTTCCGTCTTCTGGATGAGATCGCCGATGTAGACGATGTTGTCGTTCTTGAGGCAGTTCGCCGAACGCACCGAAAGTTCCAGCTCGTCGACCTTCTTGAGCAGTACCGGATTGAATGCCAGATCGGGCTTGGCTTCTTCAGTGACGCGCTCGCGCGGCTCTTCGAAGTTGATGAAGACCTGAAGCTGGTCCTGCAGAATGCGCGCGGCATAGGCCACCGCATTGTCCGGCGCGATGGCGCCATTGGTTTCGACCGTCAGCGTCAGCTTGTCGTAGTCGAGAATCTGGCCCTCACGGGTGTTCTCAACCTTGTAGGACACCTTCTTCACCGGCGAGAACAGAGAGTCGACCGGGATCAACCCGATCGGCGCGTCTTCCGGACGGTTGCGGTCGGCCGGGACATAGCCCTTGCCTGTCGCCACCGTCAGTTCCATGCGGAAATCAACCTTCTCATCCAGCGTGCACAGCACGAGGTCCGGATTGAGGATTTCCACATCCGCCACGGCCTGGATCTGCCCCGCCGTCACTTCCCCTGGACCATTGGCTTTCAGCGTCAGGCGCTTGGGGCCTTCGGCGTGCATGCGCAAAGCGATTTGCTTCACGTTGAGTACGATGTCAGTCACGTCTTCGCGCACGCCAGCGATCGAGGAGAATTCATGCAGCACGCCCTCGATTTGGATCGAGGTGATCGCCGCCCCCTGCAACGACGACAGCAGCACGCGGCGAAGCGCGTTGCCGAGCGTCAGACCGAAGCCGCGCTCCAGCGGCTCGGCGATGATCACTGCGGACCGTCCAGCATCATGCCCCGCATCGATGCGGAGCTTTTGCGGCTTAATCAGTTCTTGCCAGTTCTTCTGAAACATTTTGCCTCATCGTTTCCCGGACGTGTCGGACCACGCCCATTTCGTTCGACGGGTAGATTTAGTTCCGAACTAAAACTCTTA
>JAGWJY010000043.1 GCA_028865545.1 Alphaproteobacteria bacterium
CCGCTGATCATCTCCGGTCCGACGGAAGACCTGACGGAGATGTACCGCAAGGTCGACGCGTTGATCCCGCGGCTGATCAAAGACGACTATGAACTGGACGAGAAGCAGCGCCAGGTGACGCTGACCGAGACCGGCAACGAGCACATGGTGGAATTCCTGCGCGAGGCGGGCCTGCTCGAGACCGGCGATCTCTACGACATCGAGAACATCTCGGTCGTCCACCATGTCAACCAGGCGCTGAAGGCGCACACCCTGTTCCTCAAGGACCGCGACTACATCGTCAAGAACGACGACGTCATCATCGTCGACGAGTTCACCGGCCGCATGATGCAGGGCCGCCGCTTCTCCGAGGGCCTGCATCAGGCGCTGGAAGCCAAGGAAGGCGTCACGGTGCAGCCGGAGAACGTCACCCTCGCCTCGATCACCTTCCAGAACTATTTCCGCCTCTACGACAAGCTGGCGGGCATGACCGGCACGGCGATGACCGAAGCCGCCGAGTTCATGGACATCTACGAACTCGACGTTCTCGAAGTGCCGACCAACCTGCCGGTCAAGCGCATCGATTCCGACGACGAGGTCTACCGCACCGTCGAAGAAAAGAACGAAGCCATCATCCAGCTGATCGAGGACTGCCAGAAGCGCGGCCAGCCGGTGCTGGTCGGCACCGTGTCGATCGAGAAGTCGGAGGACCTTTCCGAACTGCTCAAGAAACGCAAGATCAAGCACAACGTGCTGAACGCGCGCTATCACGAACAGGAAGCGGCCATCGTGGCGCAGGCCGGCGTGTCCGGCACGGTGACCATCGCGACCAACATGGCCGGCCGCGGCACCGACATCCAGCTCGGCGGCAATGCCGACATGCGCATCAAGAACGAGCTCGGCGGCATCGTCGATCAGGACGAACTTGCCAAGCGCGCGGCGCAGATCCGCGCCGAAGTCGCCGAGGACAAGCAGAAGGTGCTGGCGGCGGGCGGCATGTACATCGTCGGCACCGAGCGCCATGAAAGCCGGCGCATCGACAACCAGCTGCGCGGCCGTTCGGGCCGCCAGGGCGACCCCGGCGCCTCGAAATTCTTCCTCAGCCTGCAGGACGACCTGATGCGTATCTTCGGATCGGAGCGCATGGATTCGATCCTGACGCGTCTTGGCCTGGAGAAGGGCGAAGCGATCACGCACCCCTGGGTCAACAAGGCCCTCGAGAAGGCGCAGTCGAAGGTCGAAGCTCGCAACTTCGAAATCCGCAAGAACATCCTGAAATACGACAACGTCCTCAACGACCAGCGCAAGGTGATCTTCGAGCAGCGCAAGGAGATCATGTCGGCCGACGACGTCAGCGACCAGATCGCCGAGTTCCGGCTGGAAGTGGTCGACGAACTGGTCGAACGCCATATCCCGCCGAAGGCCTATGCCGAACAATGGGACGCAAAGGGCCTGCACGAAGAGATCGAGAAGATCTTCGGCGCCGATCTGCCGATCGTGGACTGGACGCATGAAGAAGGCATCGCCGACGAGGAAGTGCGCGAGCGCATCAACAAGATCGTGGAAACGCGCGCCGCGGAACGCGCCGCGAATTTCGGTCCCGAGATCATGCGCTATGCCGAAAAGGCGATCCTGCTGCAGACGCTGGACCACAATTGGCGCGAGCACATCGTCAACCTCGACCATCTGCGCCAGTATGTCGGCCTGCGCGGCTACGGTCAGCGCGATCCGCTGAACGAATACAAGCAGGAAGCCTTCGAACTGTTCGAAGGTCTGCTCAGCAAGATGCGCATCGACGTCATCGCGCAGCTGATGCAC
The DNA here is from genome assembly GCA_028865545.1 of Alphaproteobacteria bacterium. Taxonomy (GTDB): domain Bacteria; phylum Pseudomonadota; class Alphaproteobacteria; order Micropepsales; family Micropepsaceae; genus Rhizomicrobium. The sequence continues at coordinate 1,798 of JAGWJY010000043.1, forward strand.
ATCACGATCAACGTCGAGCAGCCGCCGCCGGAAATACCGAAAGACATGCCGGTGCAGATGCGGGAAACGAGAATCGACCCGCTGACGGGCGAAGACCTGATGCAGCCGGGCAGCGACACGCGCAGCGGCCAGCCGCACATCAACCGGCCGCGCGATCTCCCGGTCGACCCGAACAATCCGGCCACCTGGGGCAAAGTGCAGCGCAACGCGCCCTGCCCCTGCGGCTCAGGGCGCAAGTTCAAGCACTGCCACGGCGCGCTGACATAAGGCGGAGCCTCTCGAAAGAGAGGCTTCCCTTCACCTCGGGACGATTCTGCCGTCGCTTTTGTAGACGACGCCACCCTTCATGACGAACTGCACGCGTTCGAGCTGCGTTATGTCGGTCAGAGGATCGCCGTCGACCGCGACGAGATCGGCATAACGTCCCGGACGGACGCTGCCGATATCCGCGGTATCGCCGATCAGATCGGCCGCGGAGCCCGTGGCGGCGATGATGGCGTCCATCGGCGCCATGCCGGCCTTCACCATGAGGGCAAACTCTCCGGCGTTCTTGCCGTGCGGCACCAGGCTCTCATCGGTCCCGAAGGCGATCTTGACGCCCGCGTGATAGGCATCGTGCAGATTCTTCAGCATGCGCGGAACGGTCTCCAGCGCCTTCTTCGCCGACGACGGGTTCAACTGCTCGGGATGATCCTTGGCAATGTCATAGACCGCCTGACCGATAAGAAGCGTCGGCACCAGATAGGTTCCATGCTCCTTCATGAGCTTGTAGCTGGCTTCGTCGGCATAAGTGCCGTGCTCGATGGAATCGACGCCAAGCCGCACGGCGGCGTTGATGGCGCCTTCGCCATGGGCGTGCGCCGCCACCTTCATGCCCAAACTGTGCGCCGTCCGAACCACCTCGGCGATCTCGTCATCCGCCATCAACTGCCGCGTCGGATCATCGCCGATCGAGAGCACGCCGCCGCTGGGCATGATTTTGATCAGGTCGACGCCCTTCTGGTGCAGCTCGCGCACGATGCGGCGCGCGTCGTACGGGTTGTTGACGATGTTGTCCTTCCAGGTCAGTCCGGACAGTTCCGGATCCATGCCGTTGGCGTTATCGTTATGCCCGCCGGTCGGGCCGAGCGGCGGACCCGCCACCCACATGCGCGGACCTTCGACGATGCCGGCCGCGATGGCCTTCTTCAGAGCGATCACCACATCGGCGTCCGCGCCGACGTCGCGCACGCTGGTGAAACCTGCCAGCAGCGTGTTCCGGGCATAAGTCGTGGATCGCACGGCGTCGTCGAAACGCGTACGGGTGACCGCCTCGGCGATCGGATTGCCGCCGTCGAATTGACCGGTGATATGGACGTGGCAGTCGATGAGACCCGGCAGCACCGTCGAATGGCTGAGATCGACGACGTCCGCTCCGGCCGGCGTCACAAAGCCGTCCTGCACGGCCGTGATGCGCCCGTCATGGATCAAGATCGACACGTTGCTGCGCGGCGTTTTCGAGACGCCGTCGATCAGCTTGCCGGCGTGGACAACCATATCCTGCGCCGTCGCCGGGACGGCACCCATGGAAACGGCCACCGCCATCGCGACAACGCGAAGGACACCACGATAATTCATTTTGCAATTGCCCCCTCTGTTCGCCATGCGGCGATCGAACGGCGACTATAGCGGCCGGCTCGCGGCATACAAATCTACGCTCACGCATTCGTGACGCCGCATCCTTCATTGACAGATTCCCAAGCCGGTCGCCGGCCCTGACGTTGCGGAAATCGGAGCAGCAGCTAGTCTTGCAACACCGCGCAGCATGCTCCTCCCAGAACTGTAAATTCCGAGACGGCGGGGCGCGGGAGCGAAACCGGGCACCTCAGGAGGAGTCTCTTGGACAATTCGAACGGATATCTCTTCCAGCCGGCGCAGAGCGGCCGATTGCGCGCCTTCGCGGTTCTCCGCGTTCTCGGCTTCGTCGCGGCCATGGGCGGTCTGTTCCTTGGCACCGGATTCCTGTTGCGCCACATCTTGCTGTCGCTCGGTTCGTTCGAGAAGCTGGCCTTTGCGGGCGAGTTCATCGCCGCCATCTGTACGGCCGCCGCGACGCTGATCATGGCCCGCGCGACCGGACGCAGGTTCGGCGATTTCGGTTTTCGCGCGCAAGGCCGGCCGCGGAATTTCCTGATTGGGCTCGCCGTCGGCATCGCGCTTCTTGGCACACAGCTCGCGGTGATGCATGCGCTGGGCGTGCTCTCCTTCGGCGGCGTACAAGCAGAGGCGTCATCGCTGGTTTATTCCGGCGTGTTTTATGCGGGACTGTTTCTCACCGTCGGGTACACCGAGGAAGCGATGTGGCGCGGCTACGCGCTGGTGGAATTGTCGCGCGCGATATCATTCTGGCCGGCGGCGATTTTGTTGTCGGTGATCTTCGGTGCGGCCCATCTTATGAACGGCGGCGAGAATCACGTGGGGGCCCTGGTCGCTTTCTTGTTCGGAATCGTTCTCGCTTTTTCGTTCCGGCAGACCGGGTCGCTGTGGCTCGCCCTCGGTCTGCACTCCGGCTGGGACTACGCCGAAAGCTTTATCTTCGGCGTGCCGGACAGCGGCGTCGTGCTTAGCGGCCGCCTCTTTCATTCGGTTTTGCACGGGCCGGACTGGCTGACCGGCGGAACCGTGGGGCCCGAAGGCAGCATCCTTGTCGCCGCGCCGCTGCTGGCCATGGTCCTGGTCAGCTGGCTGCTGCGCGCAAGGCAAGACGTCGCACCGAACTAAGCGCGGCCCGATAAAGTTTACGCTGTCAAAATCTTGCGGTACCCTCGGCTATGTGGCGCACGCCGTGGTCGTCGAGGCCATGTCCGCGTCTTGGGGAACCACAGGAGAAATCAAAAATGCGCATTTCGAGTTCGCTGCGCGTCGGCGCAGCGGTCGCGTTCGCGGCGGCCATCGCGGCACCGTCATGTGCCGAAAGTATCCACGGAAAAACACAACGGCAGGAGGCGCAGATTCCGACCTGCACGCACAAGATCGGAACCGCGGCCATCTACGAGCCGGAAAACAAATGGTGGGTTGATCTCAAACTCGAGTCGCCCGAGGCGCTGATCAAGGTCTTTGTCATGCGCTCGGGCTGCTTCACGCTGGTGGACCGCGGCAAAGGCTTTTCCGCCGTTCAGCAGGAACGCGAGCTGGCCGGCCAGGGCGAGCTGCGGCAAGGCTCCAACATCGGCAGAGGCCAGATCAAGGCGGCCGACTATGTGATCGTGCCGGACGTCGTATCCCGCAACGCCGATGCCGGCGGTTCAAACATCGGCGGAATTCTCGGCGGCATCATCGGCGGCGGTGTCGGAGCGATCGTCAGCAACATCAGCATCAACAGCAGCACGGCGGATGTGGTCCTGACGGTGACCGACGTGCGCTCGTCGGAACAGGTGGCGATGGAGGAAGGTCACGGCTCGAAGAGCGACCTTGGCTTCGGCGCAGGCGGTGGCGGCTGGTGGGGCGGCGGCGGCGGTGCGCTCGGCGTGTCGAGCTATCAGAACACCCAAATCGGCCAGGTCGTGGCCCTCGCCTATATCGATGCGTACACGAAGCTGGTGACCCAGCTGGGCGGCGTCTCCGACAACGCGTCGGCGGACAACGCGCAACAGGCGGTGACGATGTCCAAACCGGGGCGCATGTATGAGCAGCCCGGCGGCAAGGGGAAAATCGTGCGCAGCCTCGATCCCGGCATGATGCTCTACCCGACCGGCAACAAGGACGGCGTGTGGTGGGAAGTCAGCGACGAACTGGGCAACAAGGGCTGGGTGTCGTCCGTGCTGTTTCAGCTTGCGAAATAAGAGAAGCGGGCGTTCCTCTCAAACTGGGGGTCCGCAGGGCCCCTTTTTTTATTTCGCCAGATCGCGGCCCATGGCGAGAAATTTCTCGCGGCGCTGGCGGCGCAACTCGTCGGGCGACACCGACGACATCTCGGACAGCGCCCGCCCGATATGCTCGCCGACCGTGGCGATCGCTTCTTCCGCACCGCGGTGCGCGCCACCCATCGGTTCGGGAATGATCGCATCGATCACGCCCAGCCCCAGCAGATCCTGCGCCGTCAAACGCAGTGCGGCGGCGGCGTCCTGCGCTTTCTCCGGTTTGTTGCGCCACAGGATCGAGGTGCAAGCTTCCGGCGAAATCACCGAATAGACCGAATTCTCCAGCATGTAGACGCGATTTGCGGTGGCGATGGCCAGCGCGCCGCCCGAGCCGCCCTCGCCGATGATCGTGGCAACGAAGGGGACGCGGAGATCGAGGCAGGCCTGGGTGCTGCGCGCGATGGCTTCCGCCTGGCCGCGCTCTTCGGCGGCGACGCCGGCGTAGGCGCCGGAGGTATCGACCAGCGAAATCACGGGCAGTTCGAAACGCTCGGCCAGCCCGAACAGCCGCTGAATCTTGCGATAACCTTCCGGCATCGCCATCCCGAAATTGTGCTTGAGGCGCGACTTGGTGTCGTTGCCCTTCTCCTGACCGACCACGGCCACGGCGCGTCCCTGGAAGCGCGCCAGTGCGGCGATGATGGCGGCGTCCTCGGCAAAGGCGCGGTCGCCGGCCAAGGGCGTGAACTCGTCGAACAGGTGCTGGGCGTAGTCGGCAAAATGCGGCCGCGCCGGATGGCGCGCCACCTGGACCTTCTGCCAAGGCGTGAGCTTGGCGTAGGTGTCCTTCACCAACTGGTCGGCTCTGGCCTGCAGACGGCTGACATCGGCGTCGATCTGCATCGTCGGATCGGCGGCCGCGAGCAGACGCAGCTCGACGATCTTGCCTTCCAGTTCGGCGATGGGGCGTTCGAAATCCAAATACGCGTGCATTGCTTCCCGCAGGGTAGGCCCAAAAGGGCCGGGAAAGTGGCAATGTCGCCCCAGCCTGTCAATCTGGGGTAAATATGGCGGTAAATATGGGGGGCGCCGCCCGGGACCACCGGATATTGAGGGGCATTCGGCATTTTCCGGGAATTCGCTGCTCCGGGTGACGCGTCCGGCGAGAGGCCGGCTCAGTTGCACGGTGCCGGAATTCCTGTCATCCGGGCGAATATGGTCGCCTTCGCCCTGCCCCGAGCCGTTAAGGTCGATCCGTTTATCGTCGCGCTGCTGGCGACGGTTGCGGTCGCCGCCGTGCTGCCTTGCGCCGGCACTTTTGCGCGGGTCATGGGCGTCATCACCGACGCCGCCATCGCCCTGCTCTTTTTTCTGCACGGCGCCAAGCTCTCGCGACAGGCCATCCTGGCGGGTATCGGCGCGTGGCGCATCCACGGCCTGGTCTTCGGCGCCACCTTCGTGCTGTTCCCCGTGATGGGATTGCTTCTGCGCGCCGCCAGCCATGGCTGGCTCAATCCGATCATCGCCGACGGCATCCTGTTTCTCTGCCTGCTGCCGTCCACCGTACAATCGTCCATCGCCTTCACGTCCATTGCGCGCGGCAATGTGCCGGCGGCGGTGTGCAGCGCCTCGGCCTCCAATCTGCTGGGCATCTTCATCACGCCGCTGCTGACCGGACTTTTTCTGCTGCGCGGAATGCATGGCGGCATATCCTTGCACTCGGTGGAGGACATCGCGCTGCAGCTGCTGCTGCCTTTCGTTCTCGGGCATCTGTCGCGCCCCTTCACGCGCACGGTCCTCGAGCAGCACAAGATGCTGGTCGGCCGCGTCGACCGCAGCGCCATCCTGCTGGTGGTCTACACCGCTTTCAGCGCCGCTGTGATCGAAGGCCTATGGCACAAATTCTCGCTCGGCGACCTTGCCTGGACGTTGGGGCTCGACGGGCTGATCCTGGCACTGGCTCTCACCGCCACGACATGGGTGTCGCGCCGGGCCGGCATGTCGCGCGAAGACGAGATCACGATCGTCTTCTGCGGCTCCAAGAAGAGCCTGGCGTCCGGCGTGCCGATGGCCGGCGTGCTGTTTCCGCCCGCCCTGCTGGGACCGATGATCGTGCCGCTGATGCTGTACCATCAGATGCAGCTGATGGTTTGCGCGCTGATCGCCCAACGTTATGCCGCCACGGCGCGCGTAAAGCAGCAGGCGGAGACAGCTCCGGCGTCCTAGCTGCCACGCGCCTCGATCAGCGCCATCTGCGCCACGATGGTTTCGGCCTGACGGATGGAGGCCGCATCGATCAGCACGCCGTCGAGCGAGACGGCGCCCAGCCCCTTGGCTTGCGCGTCTTTCATGGCGGCGAGGATCGCCCTGGCGCGCGCGACTTCCTGCTGCGGCGGGGTGAAGACCTCGTTGCACAGCGCCACCTGGCTGGGATGGATCGCCCATTTGCCTTCGCAGCCGAGGATGGCCGAGCGTGTGGCCTGGGCGCGAAAACCGTCCTGATCGGCATAGTCGCCGAACGGGCCGTCAACGGGCGTCAAGCCATGCGCGCGGCACGCCGTGACCATGCGGAAGATCGGATAGTGCCAGAGGTCGTTCCAATGGCTGTCACGGGGCGTGTCGCCGTCTTTGTCCGTCAACACGGCATAGCCGGCGTTGGCGCCGCCGATATTGGTGGTCCGCATGCGCTGCGACGCCGCAAAGTCGGCGGAGCCAAAATGCAGACTTTCGAGGCGCCTCGAGGCGCCGGCGATCTCGTGAATGTTCTCCAGGCCCAGAACGGTTTCGATCAACACTTCGAGACCGATGCGCTTTTTGCGGCCCACGGCCTGCGAGGCCTGCGTCACAAGAACATCGATGGCGTAGACATCCGCCGCGCATCCCACCTTCGGAATCAGAATGGCGTCGAGGCGTTCGCCGCCGCGTTCGACCAAGGCGATGACGTCGCGATAACACCAATGCGTGTCGAGCCCGTTGATGCGCGCCGTCACGGTCTTGCCGCCGAAGTCGATGTCGTTGAGCGCGGCGACGATGTTCTCCCGCGCCTTGTCCTTGTCGGAGGGCGCCACCGCATCTTCGATATCCAGGCAGAGGACGTCGGCAGCACCGGCCGCCGCCTTCGCGAACAGCTCAGGACGCGATCCCGGCACGAACAGCTTGGAGCGGTAGGCCCGCACGGGCGCCTGGCGCTCGATCGTCTTGAAGCTCACGGAATATCCTCCGACGCCTGCCGCAAACCGTGGCGCGGCGGCAGCACTTGGTCAATCCGCCGATTTGGCGGTTTTCCGCTTCGCCAGCGGATGGGCCGAAGCTACCGTCGCGGCAAGGCGATCTTTGGCGACATGGGTGTAAATCTGCGTCGTGGCGATGTCGGCATGACCGAGCATGGTCTGCACGCTGCGCAAATCCGCGCCGCCTTCCACCAAATGGGTCGCGAAGGCGTGGCGCAGCACATGCGGCGACAGCTTGTCGGGATCGAGCCCGGCGTCGAACGCCAGTGCCTTCAACATCTGATGCAGGCGCCGCCGCGTCAGATGACATTCCGCCGAACGCGACGGGAACAAGAATTTTTCGGCAAGGCGCCGGCGATCGCCTTTTGGTAGAAAAACCTCGCGTATCGCGAGATAGTTAGAGATGGCTTCCCGCGCGCGCGGATTGAGCGGCGCCAAACGCTCCTTGCCGCCCTTGCCTTTCACCAGCAACACACCCTCGCGGTTGCGTACAGCGGCGAGCGGCAGCGTCGCCAGCTCCGAGACCCGCAGGCCGGACGCATAGAGCATTTCGAGGATGCAAAGCAGACGCACACCCTCCTCGTCCTTTTCGGCGCATTTTTCGGCGGCGTCCGTCAGGCGGTCGAGATCGTCGCGCGACAGCACCTTGGGCAGCGTGCGGCCACGCTTCGGCGCGTCCACCGCATTGGTGGGGTCGTCGGTGCGCATGCCTTCCGCGTAAAGAAAGCCGAAAAATTGGCGTAACGCGGAAAGACGCCGTGCCTGTGACGACCCTGCCGCCCCAGAGCTCGAAAGACTCATCAAATAATGTTTGACGTGGTCGCGCGTGGCATGCTTCGCGTCTGCACCGCGTCCGGCGAGGAAACCATGGAAATCCAGAAGGTCGCGGCGGTAGGCGGCCAGCGTGTTGATGCTGGCACCGCGCTCGGCGCTCATCATATCAAGGAAAGTCTCTACGAGGCGTACATCGCCGAAGGATTTGGTGCGGCTCATCGCGCAGGAGCAGACGGCCGCGGCGGGACGTAAAGCAACAAGGCATCCATGGCGATGTCGTGCGCTGCACCCGGCAATCCCATGGCCCCGAGTAAACGGACGAACTCGATCGTTGTGTCCGGAGCAAGATTGCGAAGACCGATTTCGTGGATAGCATCCAAAATCCTGAGCAGCGCTTCACCTTTGCGCTCCGGCTGCAAGGATGCTTGTTCGATCATACGCATCTCGGCGGAGTCGGGACGCGTGCCGTCCCAGCGCATCGCTTCGAGCGCCGGGGCCTGCGTCTTGGCCTCGGGCGGCAGCGGGCGACCCAGGACATCGGCGATCCCGATCATCAACGCCTTGTAAGATCGGTTGCTGTCCGGGTCCGGCGGATTCTTCACCAACCCTGCGGCATAGGCGTTCAAAGCCGCTTGCGCGGCCGCATCGCGCGCCGGATTGGGCACAGCCAGATCAACGACCGGCTGCAACAGATCCTTGTCCGACAGCCAGCGTGCCGCCGCTTGAGGATTATGAGCCAGCAGCAAGGCCCGCACGAAAAGCGGCGCCATGGAGCGGTTGGCGGCCGAGGGCCTCACCGCCGCGGCGACATCTGCCTGAAAAGCCGCTGACAACGGCAAAAGGCCCGCCTTCTCACCGAGCGACAACGCTTCATACACAAGCTGCGTTTGCACGTCCGGCCGTGTCTGGATCACAGAGGCGCGCCGCAACAGCACCTGGGCTGCGAAGAATGGCAAGTCGTTGGCGGCCGCCGCCGCATTCGCCATCTGGTCGAGCTTGATGTCCTGGGCGTCCGCGACTTCGCGCAGTTGCGAAATGGAGGCTGCACCGGTCGCCACGATGCGTTCAGCCGCGGCCATGCGCACCGCCGGCGAATTGCGCGGGTCCCGCATCGCCAAGAGATTTGCCGAGGTTCCCATCGCCGCGGCAACCGGTCCTGGAACCGGCAGTCCGGCCTGTTGCAGGAGAAAAAGATGCATCGCAGTCGGATGGGAGAACGCACTCGGCATCGCCGCTTTGTGGTTCAACACGTCGTCGGCCAGCGTATCAAAGGCCTTGTCGCCGTCGCCCTGAGCCTGCATCACCTCGTGTGTCAGTTCGGCGGTGGCTTCATCGCCGCCCACCGCCGCGCAATACAGCCGCAATTCGAGCCAGAACGGCTCACCGGAAGACAGGCGCGTCGCTGTCAGATTCCCGCAGACGTCCGCCGCGCGATTTGCCGTCAGGAGCGCATCGGCCTGGACGCGCGCGAAGTCAGGGTCGTTGGGCACTGCCGCCTGCGCCGCCAAAGCTCCCGCTTCATCGATCAAACCAGCATCGAGAAGTTTCTCGATGCGCAAAGTGACGATGGCGCGTTTGGCGCTGCCCAAAGGCGAGGCGGCTCTCGTCAAAACGATACGCTTGGCGAGCGCGCGCATTGCAGGCTCGGGAGAGACCAGCGGAATTCGGGCCATGAGCGATTCGATCTCGCCACGCGCCGAGCCACTCCACATGTCGGTGCCCAGACCGCCATTGGCCGTGTCAATAAGACCGACTGGGGGCCCCTCCACCGAACCCAGCGTTTGTACCTGGATTCCGGAGGCCGGCGGCGCCAGCGGCATGACCTGATCGCCGAGCGCGCCAGACAAAGGCGTCGGCGCCGCTGTCGCCCCCGGAGGCTGTGCCCGCTCGTCCGTGACGGGAGGCAAATCCTGGCCGGCAGCCGCAGGTGGGGTGCTCGCCGCATTCTGCGCCGGCGCGCTCGTGGCCGGTGCGGGCGCGTCGGCAATTGGGGGGTAGTCATCCGGCGTCAAGACGGGCGGCGTGTCTGCGCCAGACGAGGTGGTGGACTGCGCCCAGGCGGCCGGCGCGCAGAGCGCCAGCGCCAAGATCAACACACTAACTCGAGAAACTGTCATTCGAGAGGACCTGTTGAATCTCATGCTGCCGGGGATGAACCGACCCACCGTAAATCGTCAGGCCGACCGCGGCCAAGACCAGAAGTACGCAGATGCCGATTGCGATCCGCCCGCCCCAGCCCATGCCCTCTGATCTTGCTATGCGCATGCCTGCACCTCCTTAACGTTCATTTTCCCCGCAATTGGTAACCGTGAAGTAAGTCCCGCTGGCGATGCGCGGCCTAGCCGTGGTAGCCCGTGGATATGGCAGGGTTAAGGCGAACAATAGCACTTGTAGGGATGATGGGGGCAGGCAAATCCTCCGTCGGACGGCGTCTTGCCGCGCGCCTGACCGTGCCTTTCCGCGACGCCGATGCCGAAATTGAAAATGCTGCGGGTTGCTCGATCACTGAAATCTTCCAGCATTATGGCGAGGCGGCCTTCCGCGACGGTGAACGCAAGGTGATCGGCCGGCTGCTGACTGAGCCACCGCATGTACTGGCCACCGGTGGTGGTGCTTTCATGGATGCTGAAACGCGCGCGCGCATGGCCGAGAGTGCGTTCTCGGTGTGGCTCAAGGCGCCGGTCGACGTCCTGCTGGCACGCGTGCAGCGCAAAGACGACCGTCCCCTTCTCAAGGCCGGCGACCCGCGTCAGGTCCTCGAACAACTGCTGAAAATACGCGAACCGATCTATGCCCTTGCCGATCTCACCGTGGGAAGCGAAAACGGTCCGCATAGCGAAACGGTAGAGGGCATCGTGAAGGCACTGGTCAATCGAGGCATCTGCGAGGACGTATGAGCGAATGCATCACGGTGAAGTTGGACGCGCGCAGTTACGATATCCATGTCGGAGCCGGCGTCGCCGCGAATGCGGGTAAGTTGCTTTTACCGTATGCGCACGGCCCCGTACCCGTGGTCACCGACGCGAACGTCGCCGGGCTGCATCTCGACAGTTTCGCGGACTCGTTGAAAAGCGCCGGCATCGATGCCCGCCCTATCGTGCTCGATGCGGGCGAGAGCACAAAAAGCTTCCGCTGGCTGGAACGGCTCTGCAGCGCCTTGCTGGCGGTTGGCGTCGACCGCGGCGGCCTGATCGTGGCCCTTGGCGGCGGCGTGATCGGCGATCTGACAGGTTTTGCCGCAGCGGTTCTCAAGCGCGGGATCGATTTTGCCCAAGTCCCGACGACGCTGCTGGCCCAAGTGGATTCCTCGGTTGGCGGCAAGACCGCGATCAACACGACCGAAGGCAAAAACCTCGTGGGTGTGTTTCACCAGCCTCGGATCGTGCTGGCCGATACCGCATTGCTCGCCACCCTGCCCCGGCGGGAATTGCTAGCGGGCTATGCGGAGGTTGCAAAGTACGGCGCGCTTGGTGATGGCGCCTTCTTCGAGTGGCTCGAAGTCAACGGCGCCAAGGCGCTCGCCGGCGAAGATGCCGCCATCGTACATGCCGTGGCGCATGCCTGCCGCATGAAGGCCGACATCGTGGCGCGCGACGAACGCGAATCCAATGTGCGCGCGCTGCTCAATCTCGGACACACCTTCGGTCACGCTCTGGAAGCGGCGACCGGCTTTTCGGACCGGCTTCTGCACGGCGAAGGCGTCGCGGTAGGAACGGCGTTGGCGTTCCGCTTGTCGGTGAAGCTCGGCCTGTGCAATGGTCAAGATGCGGGCCGTTTCACGCGGCACCTGAAAGCCGTCGGCCTACCCGCGTCTATCGCCGACATACCCGGCGCACGGCCGTCTGTGGATACGCTCCTCGAACACATGGCGCACGACAAGAAGGTCAAGGACGGCAAGCTGACCTTTGTGTTGTTGCGCGGCATCGGCCAAGCTTTCGTGACGCGCGACGTGCCGGCCGATATCTTACGTGAAATTTTGGCCGAATAAGCGTTTCGCCGAACTGGACCGCCACAGCATGTCGTGCCGCGGGCGCATCGGCCGGTGAGCGGCCGGAGCAAAGCGCGCTATAGTCCCGCCACCGCTTCGAGGATTCCGCGATGGATACGTCCCTTGTCATCTCTTTCGCCGCCATTGTCGTCTTGATGGTCGTGTCCGCCTTCTTTTCAGGCTCCGAGACGGCGCTGACGGCCGTTTCGCGCGGGAAAATGCACCAGCTCGAAAGAGACGGCTCTCAGGCGGCGGCGAGCGTCAACCGGCTGATCGCCAATCGCGAGCGGATGATCGGCGCACTTCTGCTCGGCAACACATTCATCAACATTCTGATGTCGTCGTTGGCGACCTCGGTGCTGGAAGACCGGCTTGGGCACCGCGTCGTGGCCGTGGTGACCGTTCTGATGACGCTGCTCATCCTCATCTTCGCGGAAGTGTTTCCCAAGACGCTGGCCATCGTCCGCACCGACCGCTTCGCGCTCGCCGTGGCCGGGCCGCTCAAATATGTGGTCGGCGTGCTGGCTCCGGTCGTCGCCAGCGTTCAGGCCGTGGTCTGGCACATGCTGCGCCTGTTCAATGTCAGGAAGGAGGACGTGGAGTCCATCGCCCTGGCGCATGACGAGATCCGCGGCACGGTCTTCCTGCGCCACCAGGAAGGCAGTGTCGAGCGCGAGAGCCGCGACATGATAAGCGGTGTGCTCGACCTCAGGGAACTCAGGGTCGGTGACGTGATGATTCACCGCAAGAGCATGATGACGGTCTCTGCCGATCAGAGCGCCGAACAGATTGTCAGGGCGCTGATGGCGACCCATCACGCCCGCGTCCCGGTGTGGCGCGAGCAGCCGGAGAACATCATCGGCGTGCTGTTCACCAAGGACGTGGTTCGCGCGGTCCTCGCCAATAACGCCACGCTGCGGGCGCTGGATATCGACACGCTCATCACGCCGCCGTGGTTCGTCCCGGAAACCATGGCGCTGGAAGAGCTGCTCGATGCTTTCCGCGAACGGCGGTCGCATTTTGCACTGGTGGTGGACGAGTACGGCGTGATCCTAGGGTTGGTGACCCGCGAGGATATCCTGGACGAGGTCTTCGGCCGCATCCCGGACGAGCACGGCGCCATTACGCAAACCGGCATCCGGCCGCAACCAGACGGGTCCTTCTATATCGACGGTGTGACGACGATCCGCGACATCAACCGGGCGCTGGACTGGAATCTCCCCGACGACGAGGCCACCACCCTGGCGGGGCTGGTGATCCACGAGGCCAGAACCATTCCCGACGTCGGACAGCGCTTTGCGTTCTACGGCTACAAATTCGAAATCCTGCGCCGGCAGCGCAACCAAATCACGGCGCTGCGGGTTGTGCCGTTGGAGAGGGGTGGTGGCGCGGCTGGCGAGAAAGCGGCTGGAAGCTGACCGTCAACGTTGCAACATGCGCAGGGCGGGCCGGTTTACCGTTCTGCTTCGGCAGGCGTGAGCGTCGTAAGATTCAAGGCGTGGACCTGGGATTTCAGCTCATCGGCCAAGGCGGCATAAACGCGCCGGTGGCGCTCGATGCGAGACTGGCCTTCGAAGGCGGCGGCGACGATCCGCACCTTGAAATGCGTTTCACCGCCGGGACGGTGCCCGGCATGGCCTTCATGGCGTGCGCTGTCGTCTTCGACATCGATTTCCGTCGGCGCCAAAGCGGCCGCAAGCTTGCGCTGAATCGTGTCGGTCATGCTCATGACGAAGGCGTCTCCTGCGGCGCACGTTCTGTCAAGCAATTCGTTTTCTTGTTTTTTCACCGTTCGATCCCATAATTCGTTTATGACGAAGTCGCGTTATAGCCCGAGACTGGGCGTGGACATCAGGATCAAGCCGGACGTCAAGCTGGAGCCGTCGGTGAAGGTACGTCCGTGCGGCATCGCCGGTTGCCGTGAGGAAGGCGCCTTCAGGGTTCCCAAGAGCCGCGAAGCCCTGTCGACCTATGTCTGGTTGTGTCTGGCCCACGCCAGGGCGCACAACGAAAAGTGGGATTACTTTGCGGGCATGAGCGAGGCCGAAATCGAGCGCTTCCGGAATGAGGCGACCGTGGGCCACCGTCCGACCTGGCCGCTCGGCAAGCGGGCCGCCGGCCTCTCCGGCGGCAGCGGCACGTACCACGTCGAGGACGGCTATGCTATTTTTGCAGAGGCGGACACCGATCTGACGCCGCGCCGTCCGCAGCGGGTTTTGACACGCCTGCAACGGCAGGCTTTCGACATCTTGAACCTCGACTGCTCAGCGACCTTGAACGAAATCAAAGCGCGGTATAAGGAGCTTGTGAAGCGGTTTCATCCCGACGCGAACGGTGGCGATCGGGGCGCCGAGGAGCGTCTGAAACAGGTTATCAAAGCCTATGGCGTATTGCGCGCCTCGGGGCTGACCTAGAAGAGGGCTCTTCCCGCCCTCCTCCTACGTGGCGGAACGCGCCTGAGTTTATACCGGACCCAAGACATGAGCAGTGAACCCCAGGGCCTTGATCCGTCATTGACGCCCGACACGTTGATCGACGTGAAGAGCGCCTTCGGCATCGATGCGAAGATGAAGGCGCCGGCCTTCTCGAAAGCGAACGAGTATGTGCCGGACCGTGACGAAGCCTATCGTTTTGATCGCGACACGACGCTCGCCATCTTGGCCGGCTTTGCGCACAACCGCCGGGTCATGATCCAGGGCTATCACGGCACCGGCAAGTCGACGCATATCGAACAGGTGGCCGCGCGCCTCAACTGGCCGTGCGTGCGCATCAACCTCGACAGCCATATCAGCCGCATCGACCTGGTCGGCAAGGACGCCATCGTGCTGAAGGACGGTCAGCAGATCACCGAGTTCCGCGAAGGACTGCTGCCTTGGGCGCTGCAGCACCCCGTCGCGTTGGTGTTCGACGAATATGACGCCGGCCGACCGGACGTGATGTTCGTCATCCAGCGCGTGCTGGAGGTGCAAGGCAAACTGACGCTGCTCGACCAGAACCGCGTGATCCGCCCGCATCCGGCGTTCCGCCTGTTCTCAACGACGAATACCATCGGCTTGGGCGACACGACCGGCCTCTATCACGGCACGCAGCAGATCAACCAGGGTCAGATGGATCGCTGGAGCATCGTCGCCACGCTCAATTATCTCGCGCATGACAGCGAAGTGGAGATCGTGCTGGCGAAGGTGCCCTCCTATGCCACCACGCCTGACAAGAAGAAACAGATTGCCGCCATGGTGCGCGTCGCGGACATGACCCGCAACGCGTTCGTCAACGGCGACATCTCAACCGTGATGAGCCCCCGCACCGTCATCACCTGGGCGGAGAACGCCGAAATCTTCGGCGATGTCGGGTTTGCCTTCCGCCTGACCTTCCTCAACAAGTGCGACGAGCTGGAACGCGCCAGCGTGGCGGAGTTCTATCAGCGCTGCTTCGGCGAGGACCTGCCGGAGAGTGCGGCGAAGGTGCTTGTGGCGTGAGCCCGGCGTCACGGCGGTGAAACCAGACAACCCCTCCGAGCCTTTCAAGCGGGCCGTCGGCATGGCGGTGCGGGCGCTGGCCGGCGAACCGGAACTCGAAGTTACCTACAGCACGGAGGCGCCCGCCCTCCAAGGGCACAAGGCGCGCCTGCCTCTGCCGTCGCGCAACCTGCCGCCGCATGAAGTGGCAGTCGTCCGCGGCGCCGGCGATGCCTACGCCCTCAAACTCGCCTATCACGAAGACAAAATCCACGCCCAGTTCCGTCCTCAGACAACGGAAGCGGCGGCGCTTTTCGAGGCCGTTGAGCAGGCGCGCGTCGAGGCCATCGGCGCCATATCGATGAAAGGCGTGGCGGACAATCTGGCGGCAAATCTGGAGGCAAAGTGCAATGCGCGCGGCCTCGCCAGAGTGCGCGACAAGTCGGACGCACCGCTCGCCGATGTGCTGGGCATGATCGTCCGCGAAAAACTGACCGGTGCCCGCCCGCCGGAAGCCGCCCGCGCCGCTGTCGAGATGTGGCGCGACTTCGTGGAGTCCCGCGCCGGCAAGGATCTCGACAAACTTGGCGATGCGCTGCGCGACCAGAAGGCTTTCGCCAAACTCACGCGGCAGGTGCTGAAGGACCTCGATTTCGGCGAGGACAGCGACCAAGAGGCCGAAGGCGAGGAAGGCGGCGAAAACAGCGAGAGCGCTGCCGACCAGGAAGGCGACGAGCAGCAGGACGCCCGCGGCGAAGCGGCATCCACCGATGCCGACCTAGAACCGGCCGAAGGCGAACAAGGCGACGAAACCGCGACGGAAATGCGCGCCGAGGACGGTGACGAACCGTCCGACGCGACCGATCCAGACGACGGTGCCAAGCCCTGGCGGCCAGATCTGCCGTTCGCCCATCAGGACGAATGGGGCTACAAGGTCTACACCACGCAGTTCGACGAAGTGATCGAGGCCGAAGAGCTGTGCGACGCCGAGGAACTCGTGCGGCTGCGCAATTTCCTCGATCAGCAGCTGCAGGCGATGCAGGGCGTGGTCGCGCGGCTAGCCAACAAGCTGCAGCGGCTGCTGATGGCGCAGCAGAATCGAAACTGGGAATTCGACCTGGAGGAAGGGCTTCTCGATACGGCGCGGCTGACGCGCATCGTCATCGACCCGATGTATCCGCTGTCGTTCAAGCGCGAGAAAGACACCAATTTCCGCGACACGGTGGTCACCTTGCTGCTTGACAATTCCGGTTCGATGCGCGGGCGGCCGATCATGGTGGCGGCCATGTGCGCTGACATTCTGGCGAGAACGCTGGAGCGCTGCGCCGTCAAGGTCGAGGTTCTCGGTTTTACCACACGCGCCTGGAAGGGCGGCCAGTCCCGGGAAAAATGGATCGCCGACGGCAAGCCGGCACACCCCGGCCGACTGAACGATCTGCGCCACGTCGTCTACAAGGCCGCGGACGAACCCTGGCGCCGCGCAAGGCGCAATCTCGGCCTGATGATGCGCGAAGGACTGCTGAAGGAAAACATAGACGGCGAAGCCTTGATGTGGGCGCACAACCGCCTTGTCGGGCGTCCTGAGCAGCGCAAAATCATGATGGTGATCTCCGACGGCGCGCCCGTCGACGACTCGACGCTCTCGGTCAATGCCGGCAATTATCTGGAACGCCATTTCCGCAAAGTGATCGAAGACATCGAAACCAAGTCGAGCGTCGAGCTGGCGGCGATCGGCATCGGCCACGACGTCACCCGCCATTACCGGCGCGCCGTCACCATCGTTGACGCAGAGCAACTGGGCGGCGCGATGACGGATCAGTTGATCGCGCTGTTCGCGGAAGAGCGCGGCGAACCGCGGCATCGTCGCGGCGGCAAGCGCGCCGTGGCGCGGTAATCCGAACGCATAACTCAGCGCTCTCCACTTTTTTACTTGAACGCCAACAGCAACTCCTCAAAGATGGTATCGCTACCATATCCGAAATATGGTCGCCAAACAGAACATATCTGAGAGGAATTCACCGTGCCCAGCAGCCACTTGGAATTGCCGTGCGTGAGCAAACTCGCCCTCGCAGCATTTTTGACGGCAGGCTTGGCGTTAGGTGCTGCCTGGGCTCGCCCCACGCCGCGGCCGGAGACATGGGTGGGAGCATGGGCATCCTCACAGCAAATTCCCGAACCACGGAACGCCATAGATCCGGACGATCTTGACGACGCCACCTTGCGCCAGATCGTACATCTGACGATGGGCGGACGCGTGCTGCGGATACATCTGTCGAACGCCTTCGGAACCGAACCGCTGCATATCACGTCGGTCCATATCGCCCGGCCGTTGTCACTTGCGACCGGCAGCATCGATGTCACGACGGACAAGGCGCTGACCTTCTCGGGAAGCTCGGACGTCACCATACCGGCAGGCGCCGAGTATATCTCGGATCCGATCGTCTTCCCTATGGCGGCGCAGTCCAGCCTGGCAATCACATTGCATTATGACCACGCGCCCTCGCAGGAGACCGGCCATCCGGGCTCGCGCGAGACGTCTTTCCTTGTCCACGGCGATTTGGTGTCGGCGGAAGATCTGCCGAACGCCAAACAGATCGAGCATTGGTATCAGATCGCAGGCGTGGATGTGGAAGCCCCGCCTTCGGCCGCCGCCATTGTTACACTGGGTGATTCAATCACCGACGGCCATGCCACAACAACGAACGGCAACGACCGTTGGCCGGACGACCTTGCCGCCCGCCTGCAGTCTTCGCCGGCGACGCGGATGCTGAGCGTGCTCAACCTCGGCACCGGCGGCAATCGCCTCCTGCTCGACGGCCTTGGGCCGAATGCCCTGGCGCGGGTCAACCGCGACGTACTCGCCCAGACCGGCGTCCGCTATCTTATCGTGCTGGAAGGCATAAACGATCTGGGCACGTTGACGATCAACGGCGATGTACCGCCAGATGAACACGCGGCATTGGTGAAGCGAATGATCGGAGCCTATGAGCAGATTATTCTGCGCGCGCACGCACACGGCATCCGCGTCATCGGAGCGACGATCACGCCGGACGGCGGCTCAACCTATTATCATCCCACGCCGAACAGCGAAGCCGACCGGCAAGCACTCAACCAATGGATCAGGGCGCCGGGTCATTTCGATGCGGTCGTCGATTTCGACAAGGTTGTGCGCGATCCGGATCATCCGGATCAGCTCCTATCGGCCTACGATTCCGGCGATCATCTGCATCCGTCGCCTGCGGGATACCGGGCCATGGCGGCGGCAATTCCCCTGTCGCTCTTTGTGCAT
The DNA here is from genome assembly GCA_028865545.1 of Alphaproteobacteria bacterium. Taxonomy (GTDB): domain Bacteria; phylum Pseudomonadota; class Alphaproteobacteria; order Micropepsales; family Micropepsaceae; genus Rhizomicrobium. Next base: position 20,373 of record JAGWJY010000043.1, read on the forward strand.
CATGCCGACGGTGTCGGCCGCAGGCCGAAGCGGTCGACGCGGCACGCCCGATAGGGAGCGCTCAGGCGAGATCAGTATCCGCCAAAGCCCGATAGCGGCTGCACGATGCCGCGCAGCATCCAGTACGGAATAAGCAGCAGGACACCTTCGCCCATCAGCAGGCCCATATATTTGACGCTGTGGGCAAGCCAGAGCGCGCCCGTGCCAGCATAAGCGGTCGGAAAGAAGATCAGAGCGAAAAAGACCGCTGCGCTGAGAAAACCGAACAGAGGTGCTGTCCACCAGCGAGCGCCACGCGCGCCGTCAAACACCACGATGGAGACGAAGCTGGCAGCGAAGAAGGCTGCACCGAGGCCGATCGCTTCGCGCATGGTCGGAAGCGTGCTCTGCGGCAGATAGGGCGCAATCTGGTCGCCGGCGAAAAGAACCAACCCGGCAACCAGCGCGGACACGATGACAACCTGCGCAAAGGCGTAAGCCGGCCCATAACGCCGGTTGGTCAAATGGACGCAGAGGAAAGCCAGGGGGACCAGAAGGTGGCTGGCTGTCAGCCAAGGCGTGCCCGTGCCGTCTAGGAACAACGGCATCGGCGTGTCCCGATACAGATACAAAGCGGCAAAACAGGCCAACAGCGAGAGAACGGGAAGGATCATCCGCAGGACGGCCGTCAACACCGCCGCAGTCTTCTCCCAAAACGTCTCGCGATGACCGTAGGCGGCGCTACCGGCCCAGGCCGCGTCGCTCGCACTTCTCAACCGATAGGGGCCATCTTCAATCGCCCCTGCCGCCATCCGTGCCACGAGGCCAACCCGCCCCGCAGCGGCACCATTTTGTTCAAACGCCCGCACCGCACCCAACCCCGTTAGTGCCGGTCGATCTGGCGACCTGACACATTTTGATACATTACGGGATAATTGTTGCAGTTGCCATGCCGAACGGCTGGCAAAACAGGAGTAATGGCGCGTTTACGATCTTTTTTAAGCGGCCTGCGCGGCCTTTTCCGACTTCTTGGCGATCTGGCGCTTCAGCCGCAACGCGCGCGGCGAAAGCACGCTGTCCTTGGCCTTAAGCAGGAAGGCGTCCAGCCCACCCGTCCGGTCCACCGTCCGCAGCGTGCTCATGGCGATCCGCAGCTTGTAGGTTTGGCCCAGCAGATCGCTGGCCAACGAAATCACCTGCAGATTGGGGCGATAAACCCGCTTGGTCTTGTTATTGGCATGGCTCACATTGTTGCCGACCAGCAGGCCTTTTCCAGTCAATTCGCAGCGGCGGGACATAGGCGGATTCCTTAGCAAAGCACGAAAGAGGCGCTCTCTTAAGGGCGGCGAGCGCCATGGTCAAGCCATGGCGCCACAATCTAACCGGGAGCGCTCCGGGCGTCGGATTAACTTTTTCCCAATCCCGGCATTCTGCGTTGCCATATCCTGCGCCATAATTGAACCATAGACTGTGGCAAGGCTCCCAACATACTGGAGCAAAACGCATTCCCACGGGAGAAACGCCTCATGAAGTTTGCACCTATTGCCCTTGGTCTCAGCCTGATCGCCCTCCCCTTGGGCGATGCGGCGCTTGCCGCAGGCGGTGCCGGGGCGGACCAGACTGAGGGGCCGACTTCCGGCTTGGCGATGGCCATGACGATCTACGCCGGCGGCATCACCATCGGTAAGGTCGATATGGATGCCAAGATCATTGGCGACAAATACCATGTTGTCTCGAACCTTGAGACGAGTGGCGTGGTCAACGCTTTCTGGCAATCCGAGATTCAGGCCAGTTCCACAGGCATGATCGATGGCCACGCGCTCCAGCCGACACTCTATGATTCCTTCTATACCGGGCATTCAGCGAACCATCAGGAAGTCTCGCTGAGCTACGAAAACGGTTCGCCCGTACGCCTTTATGCGAACCCGCCTTACAGCACGACGGGATATGAGGTGAAGCCGGAAGACAAGAAGTCGACCTTCGATCCCCTGAGTGCCGTGGTGTACATCGCTTCCGGCGTCGGCGCGAAGCCCGACAATCCCTGCAGCGTGCTAGCGCCGGTGTATGACGGCCGACGCCGCTACAACATCGAATTGACCAAGGTCAAAGAGACGACCGTCAAAATGGACAACGGGCTCTATAGCGGCCCGGCGCTGCTATGCTCGATCAAGTATAAGCAACTCTCGGGCTACAAACCGCGCGTGCTGAAGGATGCCAAATTCCCCGAGATAGATGCCTGGGTTGCGACGTTCCCCAGCGCGACGGGCGGCCGCAAATTCGCGGTGCCGCTACGCGTCTGGGCCCGGTCGCAATATGGCGTCATCGCCGTTGTCGCAACCTCCGTTAAAGTCGACGGCGAAAAACTGGCCGCGACGGGCGGCTGAGGCGGCCGGCCTACGCCGCATCACCCGCTTGTGAAGAAGGGTTGAGTGCCGCAAGCAGCGGAACCAGCGCCGCGCTGACGGGCGTGGCAATGCCATGCAGCGCCCCCTTGCGCACGATGACGGCGTTGCGTGCGTCCCATTCCATCTCGCGGCCTGCCATTCGATCGGCGTACATCGAATTGCCCTCGTCCGGCCCTGCCTTGAGGAAAATTTCTATCTGGCGGTCGACAAGCGCGTCGTCGAGCTTGGCGCCTTCCGCGCGCCCGACGGCGATACATTCCTGCAAGATGGCACGTGCCACGTCGACGACCCCCGCTTTGTGGAAAACACGCATCGGCTGACCGGTGAGCGCCAGGATCGCGCCGCCAGGCGCATTGACGCAAAGCTTCGCCCAGGCGCGCGTGATCAAATCGTCGGTCGTCGAGGCCGTCACGAACGAGCCAGTAAAGAGCGTGCAGAATTCCTTTCCGCTCGCACTCTCGGCGACGCTGAGCAGTGCCCGGCTGTGCCAGGTGACTTCGCCCGGCGCTGCGCGGGAGGCAGGAAGATCGACCACCACCGGGACGATGGTCGTTCCTTCCGGCACAAACGGCTCCGTGCGCTCACGCTGCTCGACACCGTTTTGCAGCACGGCGACTTTGGTCCGCGGACCAGTGGCTGCACGCAGCCAACCAGCGGCCGAAGGCACCTGATGCGCCTTGACGCAAAGCAAGACCCAGTCGGCGGACGGAACATCCTTTCCAGACAACACGACCCGGGCGGGAAACAGCGTCGACGCGCCTCCGACCTTCTCCACCGACACACGTTCAAAAGGTTGACGCGAGCAAAAAGTGACGTCGTGCCCAGCTTCCGTCAGAGCCGAACCGACGGCGCAGCCGATGGCACCAGGCCCGATAATGACAACCTGGGACTTCCTCACGCAGTCTCCTTTGCCCGGATGAGATTCAAAACATTGCGAGCGGCTTCGGGAATGTTCGTACCCGGACCGAAGATGGCGGCGACGCCGGTCTGCTTTAGAAATGCGTAATCCTGCGCGGGAATGACGCCGCCGACAATGACGAGTACATCCGCCTTTTCTTTTTTCAACGCGGCGAGCAATTCCGGCACCAGCGTCTTATGCCCAGCGGCAAGGCTGGAAACGCCGACGACATGAACCCCCGCGGCAACGGCTTCCTTCGCCACCTCCGCCGGTGTTTGAAACAACTCGCCGACGTCGACCTTGAAGCCGATATCCGCGAAAGCGCTCGCAATGACCTTCGAGCCACGATCGTGGCCGTCCTGCCCCATTTTCGCCACGAGGATGCACGGTGGCTTTCCGGCGGTTTTGGTGAAGGTCTCTACATCACCCTTCAGTGCAGCGAACTCGTTGTCGCCGTCAAACGCGGCACCGTAGACGCCCGAGATCGTGCGGATGCTCGCACGGTGACGAAGATGGACCTTTTCGATGGCCTCGGAAATCTCGCCGACCGTGGCACGGGCTCGCGCAGCGTCCACCGCGAGCGCAAGGAGATTGGCGTCGCCAGATGCTCCCAGGCGTAAGGCCTCGAGCGCGGTCGCGACCTTCGCGGGGTCCCGCGTCGCCTTTACGTCTTTCAGACGTGCCAGCTGCGCCTTCAAAACGGCGGCGTTATCGATGTCGCGATATTCGACGGCATCGGGCGCTTCCGGTTCGTAACGATTGACGCCGACGATCACATCTTCACCCTTGTCGACACGGGCCTGGCGTCGCGCCGCCGACTCTTCGATGGCAAGTTTGGCGTCATCGACGCATTTCGTCATACCGCCTTTGGTCTGCACTTCATCGATGATCTTGCGGGCGTGCACAGCCAGGGAGTGTGTCAACGCTTCAACGTAGTAGGAGCCGCCCAGCGGGTCGGCGGTCCGCGTCACTTGGGTTTCGTGCTGCAGGATCAACTGGGTGTTACGGGCGATGCGCGCCGAGAATTCCGTCGGGAGCGCAATGGCCTCGTCAAAGGAATTGGTATGCAGCGATTGCGTGCCTCCCAGCACGGCCGCCAACGCCTCGTAGGCCGTGCGTACGATGTTGTTGTACGGGTCCTGCTCGGTCAGTGAGACGCCGGAGGTCTGGCAATGCGTGCGCAGCATCAGGCTCTCTGGCTTCTTGGCGCCGAAGCCTTGCATGATCTGCGCCCATAACAGACGCGCCGCGCGCAGCTTGGCGACTTCCATGAACAGGTTCATGCCGATGCCGAAGAAGAACGACAGACGCGGCGCAAAGGCATCGATGTCCAACCCCTTGGCCAAGGCGGCGCGGACATATTCGACGCCGTCGGCCAGCGTATAAGCCAGCTCCTGCACGGCCGTCGCGCCAGCTTCATGCATGTGATAGCCGCTGATCGAGATCGAGTTGAACTTCGGCATGTTTCTCGCCGCGTATTCGATGATGTCCGCGACGATGCGCATGCTCGGTGCGGGCGGATAGATGTAGGTGTTCCGCACCATGAATTCCTTCAGGATGTCGTTCTGGATGGTGCCTGCCAGTTTATCTGTGGAAACCCCCTGCTCTTCCGCCGCGACGATATAGTTTGCCATGATCGGGATGACCGCACCGTTCATCGTCATCGATACGCTCATCTTGTCGAGCGGGATGCCGCCGAACAGGATCTTCATGTCTTCGACGGAATCGATGGCAACGCCCGCCTTGCCGACGTCGCCAGCTACGCGGGGATGATCACTGTCATAGCCGCGATGGGTCGGAAGGTCGAAAGCCACGGATACGCCCGTCTGCCCCGCCGCCAGATTCTTGCGGTAAAAGGCGTTGGATTCCTCAGCCGTCGAGAACCCGGCATACTGACGTATGGTCCATGGCCGGCCGGCATACATGGTTGCCCGCACGCCGCGAAGATATGGCGCCACCCCCGGCAGAGCGTCCGCCGCCTCAATGCTCTCGAGGTCTTTGGCCGTGTATAGCGGCTTGACCGCAAAGCCTTCCGGTGTGCTCCAGTTCAACTCACAAAGAGGGCGGTTTTTCAGTTCTTTGGCGGCCAAGGCGGCCCACGCTTTCGGTGTTTCTTCGGTCATCGCTTCCTCGGCCTCCGGCGGCTCTGATAATGGGCCGGTTTGTCCTTCATGCCGAGCCGGTTAAAGCATGTGGTGCGTCAGCGCGCGGGGGAGTATCGCACCCGCGAAATATGGTCAATTTTCCGTATCCGGATTGTCAGGAAAGCTTCATATTGGTCCGCACACGGAGTGTTACGTGGATAACTGCAAGAGCCTCCACGCCTCGTGCCATCCACAAGATACGGTGACAACATCGTATTGACAAACACGCGATAGTATGAGAACAAAGGCAGATATTGATTCGGTTAGTGATTCGGCCACTATCCGTTCGTAGACCGTTCTGTGTGTTGATGATCGCATTGCTACACAGTCTGAAATGGGCGCTTTCCTTGTAGTCTAGATCGAAAACCCCCAAGTTTCGGGTTGATGACCCCTAAGCATATGAAGGTGGAAAAGGCAGCGGCTGGCGGCCGGATCACCGCCGTCCTGGGCCCCACCAATACCGGCAAGACCCATTTCGCCATTGAGCGCATGCTGGCCCACAAATCCGGCATGATAGGTCTCCCGCTGCGCCTTTTGGCACGCGAGGTCTATGACAAGGTCGTGCGTTTGAAGGGAGCTGGTCTCGCTGCCCTGATCACCGGCGAAGAGAAGATCGTCCCGCCAAACGCCAAATATTTCGTCTGCACGGTGGAGGCCATGCCGGTCGACATCGGTACCGCATTCCTGGCCGTCGACGAGATCCAGCTTTGCGCCGACCCTGAACGCGGACACGTCTTCACAGACCGGCTGCTGCACGCGCGCGGCGAAGAAGAAACGGCATTTTTGGGCGCCGACACAATGCGCGGCGCCATCCAGCGCTTCGTACCGCGAACCTATTTCGTGTCACGGGAACGGTTTTCCGACCTCGCCTATACGGGTTCAAAGAAGTTGACCCGCCTGCCCCGACGTTCGGCCGTGGTTGGGTTCTCGGCCGATGACGTTTACGGCATCGCAGAACTCATCCGCAGTCAGCGCGGTGGCGCAGCTGTAGTGCTTGGTGCGCTCAGCCCGCGTACCCGCAATGCCCAGGTGGCCCTGTATCAGTCGGGCGACGTCGATTTTCTGGTCGCAACCGATGCCATCGGTATGGGCCTCAACATGGACGTGGACCATGTCGCCTTCTCCGCGCTGGAGAAGTTCGACGGCGTTGCCACGCGCTCGCTCAGGCCGGAAGAGATCGGACAGATCGCAGGACGCGCCGGACGGCATATGAATGACGGAACGTTCGGCATTACAGGCGACGCCGAAGCACCAGATGAAGAAACCGTCTCGCGCGTGGAAGGGCATCGGTACGAGCCGGTGCGCGTGCTGCAATGGCGCAATTCGGCGCTGTCTTTCCAGTCGCTTGATACGCTGACCGCCAGCCTCGAGGAGCCGCCACCGGCACGCGGGCTGGTGAAGGCGCGTCCGGCAAGTGATCTTATCGCACTGCGGATTCTCGGCGAACAAGAAGAGGTTCGAGATCGCACGCGCGCGCCGGCGCATGTGCACCTTCTTTGGGACGCGTGCCAGCTGCCGGACTTCCATAAACTCAGCAGTGAAGAACATGTGCGGCTGGTGCGCGCGATCTTCTTCCATTTGATCAGCGACGACGGAGTGCTGCCGGAAGATTGGCTGGCGAGGCAGATCGCACGCCTCGACGTCACCGAGGGCGACGTTGCGACGCTTTCCGGGCGGCTCGCCCAAGTTCG
>JAGWJY010000044.1 GCA_028865545.1 Alphaproteobacteria bacterium
CGCGCCTTGCGACCGGCAAGGGCCCCACGCGCGCATTGCGTTGAGGGACTGATCTAGACCAAGCTTCCTTTAGCGCGGGGACGCAAGCGCTCACAAGCTGGAAGGCGGTTGATGGTGAAAGTGAACATCGAAATCGACATGACGGCCGAAGAAGCCCGCAAGGTTATGGGCCTTCCCGACGTGAGCAAGCTGCAGGAGAAATTTGTCGCGGAGCTGCAGAAGCGGATGATGGCGGCTTTCGACACCAGCGATCCGGAGGCGATGATGCGGGCCTGGATGCCGATGGGTGGGGTCGAGCAGTTTCAGAAATTCCTCTGGGACAGCGCCAAACGGGCCGCGACACCGAAGAAGGACGAGCCCAAACGCTGATGGGCGAGACGATTTTTGCTCTGGCAAGCGCGCCCGGGCGCGCCGGCGTGGCTGTCGTGCGGGTCTCCGGACCGCTTGCCGGCCGCTGTGTTAAGTCATTGACAAAAAGAGATATTCCAGCGCCGCGGCAGGCTGTGTTGCGGCCGCTTTACGATTCTTGTGGGTATGAGATCGACCGGGGAATGGTGTTGTGGTTCGCGGCGCCGCACAGCGTCACCGGCGAGGACGTGGCGGAATTCCAGGTTCACGGCGGGCGGGCGATCATCGAGGCCCTGGCAGCGGAATTGGGCGCCCTGCCCGGCTGCCGCCAGGCGGAGGCCGGCGAATTTACCCGCCGTGGCGTGCTGAACGGCAAGCTCGACCTGACGCAGGCGGAGGCGGTTGCCGATCTTGTGGCCGCCGATACCGAGGCGCAGCGGCGCCAGGCTCTGCGACAATATGACGGCGCATTGGGGGCACTTTACGAGCGCTGGCGGGCGGATCTGATGAAAACCCTCGCCTGGGCGGAAGCGGCCATCGATTTTTCGGACGAGGAATTGCCGGAAGGCATGCTGGCGGAAGCACGGCGTGCGGCCGACGACATCCGCAAGGCCATTGCCGCCCATTTGGACGACGCCCGGCGCGGCGAGCTGGTGCGCGAAGGTCTGTTCCTTACGGTGATCGGTCCGCCGAACGCCGGAAAAAGTTCGCTGGTGAACGCATTGGCGGGGCGCGATGTGGCGATCGTTTCTGAGACGGCCGGCACGACACGCGACGTCATCGAGGTGAGGCTCGACCTTGGCGGCTATGCGGTGATCCTGGCGGATACAGCGGGGCTGCGGTTGGCGGACGAAGCCGTGGAAGCCGAAGGCGTGCGGCGCGCCCTGGCGCGGGCGGAAGCAGCCGATCTGGTGCTGTTGCTGCTCGATGGCAGCCACACAAATTCTGCAGACTATCTGCGGGATAATATGGTTAATAAACCGTTGCTGACGGTCTGGAACAAGGCCGACCTGCCCTGGCCTTCGCAGCGGGAGGGGCTGACGCTGTCGCTCAAGACCGGCGAAGGGTTGGAGGCGGTGATTGCCGCCATCGCCGCCAAGGCGAAGGAACGGCTGCAGAGCAGCGGCGATGCACCCATGCTGACGCGGCCTCGGCATCGTCAGGCCCTCGCCGAAGCCGCCGATGCGCTGGAACGGGCGGCGGCCGCGCACGAGCCTGAGCTGTTCGCCGAGGATCTCAGACTGGCGCTGCGCGCGATCGGACGGATTACCGGCCGGGTCGATGTGGAAGACCTGCTGGATGTGATCTTCCGCGATTTCTGCATCGGCAAGTGAGCGCGATGTTTCACGTGAAACATCGCCCGGCGCTTGCCCCGTGGCGGCCCCTCGCCTATTGAGCGCGCCATGAGCGGATACGACGTTATCGTCATCGGTGGAGGCCATGCGGGCTGCGAGGCAGCGGCCGCCTCGGCACGCGCCGGCGCGAAAACGCTGCTCCTCACCCACAAGCGGTCGACGCTGGGTGAGATGTCCTGCAACCCTGCCATTGGCGGTGTCGGCAAGGGCCATCTGGTGCGCGAGATCGATGCCGCCGACGGGTTGATGGGCCGGATCGCCGACGTGGCCGGAATCCAGTTCCGACTGCTGAACCGACGCAAGGGACCGGCCGTGCGCGGACCGCGCGCCCAGGCGGATCGCCAGCTTTACCGCCAGGCGATGCAGGCCGCGCTGGACGCCACGGTCAATCTGGAAATTCGGGAAGCGGCCGCCGAGGACCTGATCCTGAAGGACGGCCGGGTCGCAGGCGTTCGGACGGCGGATGGCGAAGCGGTGACGGCTGCCGCTGTGGTGCTGACCACCGGGACCTTTCTAAAGGGCCTGATCCATTGCGGGGAACACAAGATCGCAGCCGGCCGCGCGGTGGCCGGGCGGTCGGAATTTCATGGCGACGGCATCGAGGCACCTTCGATCGGGTTGTCGGAGACGTTGTATGGCCTGGGTTTCGCCATGGGCCGGCTGAAGACCGGCACCCCGCCCCGCCTCGATGGCCGGACCATCGATTGGGCGAGCCTGGAGATTCAGCACGGCGACGACCCGCCCTCGCCCTTTTCCTTCCTGACGACAGCGATCACGACACCCCAGATCGCCTGCCATATCACCCGGACGACCGAACAGACCCATGCGGTGATCCGCGCGAATCTGCATCGCGCCCCCTTGTTTTCCGGACAGATCGAGGGCCGCGGGCCGCGCTATTGCCCGTCCATCGAGGATAAGGTGGTGCGCTTCGCCCATCGCGACAGCCACCAGATCTTCCTGGAACCGGAAGGGCTGGATGACGACACGGTCTATCCCAACGGGATCTCGACCTCCTTGCCCGAAGATGTCCAACACGCGCTGCTGAAAAGCATTCCGGGCCTCGAGAACGTCACCGTGCGCCGGCCGGGCTATGCCATCGAGTATGATTTCGTCGACCCCCGCGAGCTTTTGCCGTCGCTGGAGACCAAGCGCGTGCCAGGTCTCTACCTGGCGGGCCAGATCAACGGCACGACGGGCTATGAAGAAGCCGCTGCCCAGGGGCTGATGGCGGGGCTGAACGCGGCGCGGGCTGCCGGCGATGGCGATGCGATCGTGCTGGACCGGGCGTCCGCCTATATCGGCGTGCTGATCGACGATCTGGTGACCAAGGGCGTCAGCGAGCCGTACCGCATGTTCACGTCGCGGGCCGAGTACCGGTTGACGCTCAGGGCCGACAATGCGGATCAGCGCCTGACGCCGGCCTTCGACAAGGCCGGACTGGTCGGGCATGAGCGCCGGACGGCCTTTGCCGGCAAGATGGCGAGGCTGGACGAGGCCAGGGCGCGGATGCGCAGCCTGAACCTCACGCCGAACGAAGCCCAGAAGCACGGCATCACGGTCCGGCTGGACGGGACGCGGCGGACGGCGTTGGAGCTGCTGAGCCTGCCGGACGTGGATTTCCGGGTCCTGGCCGACATCTGGCCTGACTTGCAGGATTTCCGGCAGGACGTCGTCGAACAGCTCGAGGTCGATGCGCTATATGCGGGCTATCTCGACCGTCAGGACGCCGACATCCTGGCGTTCCGGCGGGACGAAGCGCTCAGTTTGCCGGAAGAACTGGATTATGCCGCCGTCTGTGGCTTGTCGGCGGAGGCGGTACAGAAGCTGTCGACCATCCGGCCCGCCACGCTGGGGCAGGCCGCCCGTATCGATGGCGTTACACCCGCGGCGCTGACTCTGGTGCTTGCCCATGTCCGATCCCGTGCCGCCTGAGGAAGCCTTCGGGCCCGAGGAGTTTGCAGCGGCGACCGGTGTTTCACGTGAAACATTGGCCAAACTGAAGACCTATGTCGGATTGCTGGCCGACTGGAACACGCGGCACAATCTGGTCTCCAAGGCCTCGCTGGAAGAGGTATGGCGGCGCCATGTCTGGGACAGCGCGCAACTGGCCCCGATGATCCCGCCCGCGGCCACAACGCTGGCCGATTTCGGCAGCGGAGCCGGGTTTCCCGGCCTGGTGCTGGCGGTGATGCTGGAAGGGCGGGTCAAGGTCACGCTGTTTGAGGCCACGCGAAAGAAGGCGGAGTTCCTGCGGACCGTCGCCGAGCGACTCGGCGTTGACGCTCAGATCAGCAACGAGCGGATCGAAGGCGCCACGGTGGAGCGGCCGTTTGACGTCGTCACCTCGCGGGCCTGTGCACGCCTGAGCGTTCTGCTTGATTATGCACAGCGTTTCGCGGGACCCCAGACGATCTGCCTGTTCCTCAAGGGCGAAAACGCCGGCGCCGAATTGACCGAGGCGCGCCGATCCTGGAGGATCGATCTTCGACAGCATCCAAGCTTGACGCATCCGTTGGGGGTCATCCTGGAGATCCGAAAGTTCCACCATGTCCGAGCCAAGCGCAAAAAGCCCAATTAGCAGGCCTAGGGTGCTGGTGATCGCCAACCAGAAAGGCGGCGTGGGCAAGACCACGACGGCCATCAACCTGGGCACGGCCCTGGCGGCGGTCGGCGAGCCCACACTGCTGATCGACATCGACCCCCAGGGCAACGCCTCCACCGGCCTGGGCATCCCGCGCAGCGAGCGCAAGGTCACGACCTATGACGTGCTGATGGGGCAGGCGAAGCTTGCCGACGCCGTCGTCCCCACCCGCATCCCCAAACTGTCGCTGGTGCCTTCGACCGTCGATCTCTCCGGCGCCGAGCTGGAACTGATCGACATGGAGCGGCGCAACAACCGGCTCAAGGACGCGTTGGCGGAATACTCCGCACACGGATCATCGCGCTTCTCTTACGTGCTGATCGATTGTCCGCCGTCGCTGACGCTGCTCACCGTCAACGCGATGGTGGCTGCCGATTCCGTGGTGGTGCCGCTGCAATGCGAATTCTTCGCGCTGGAAGGTTTGAGTCAATTGCTGAAGACGATCGATCTGGTGCGCGCCAATTTGAATGCTTCGCTGGAAATTCAGGGCATCGTGCTGACGATGTTCGACAAGCGCAACAAGCTGTCGGACCAAGTCGCCGCCGACGTGCGCGAGAATATGGGCGATATGGTCTACAACACGATGATCCCGCGAAACGTGCGTATTTCCGAAGCGCCGAGCCACGGACTGCCGGCGCTGGTGTATGATCTGAGATGTCCGGGAAGCCAGGCCTATATCAAACTGGCCGGCGAGCTCATCCAACGCGAACGGATGCGGGCGGCCGCATGAGCGTGGAGGTAGGGAAGGAAGTGGCAGACGAATTGCGTCCGCGCGGCTTGGGTCGCGGTCTCTCCGCCTTGATCGGCGAAGAGGCGGTGCCGACGCGCGGCGAAACGCAGGCGCGTCCGGCGCGCACCGTACCGATCGCGTTCCTGAAACCCAACCGCTTCCAACCGCGCAAGCGCTTCGCCGAAGACGATCTCAACGACCTCGTCCAGTCGATCAAGGCCAAGGGCATCCTGCAGCCGATCCTGGTCCGCACCGTCGCCGGTCAGCAGAACAGCTACGAGATCGTCGCCGGCGAACGGCGCTGGCGCGCCGCGCAACTCGCCAAGCTGCACGACGTGCCGGTGGTGGTGCGCGAGATGAACGACGGCGAAGCGTTGGAAATCGCCATCATCGAAAACGTCCAGCGCGCCGATCTCAATGCCATCGAAGAGGCGGCCGCCTATCAGGAGCTGATGGACCGCTTCAGCTACACCCAGGAGCGGGTGGCCAGCGAGGTCGGCAAGAGCCGCAGCCATGTCGCCAACACCCTGCGGCTGACCAAGCTCCCCGAAACGGTCAAGGCGATGGTGCGTGACGGCCGGCTGACGGCGGGTCATGCAAGGACCCTGATCGGGGTGGCAGACCCCGAGGCGCGGGCAAAGGAAATCCTGGCCGGCGCCCTGAACGTCCGCGAGGCCGAACAGCGTTCGCAGGCGAAAAAGGGGAAGACTCACAGGCTGCCTGTGGAGGACCCCAACATCAAAGCCCTGGAAGACAGTATTTCCAATGCCTTGGGGCTGAAAGTTCAGATTCTCCACAAAGGGGATAAGGGGGGCGAAGTGCGGATTTCCTACAAAACCCTGGAGCAGCTGGATGATCTCACACGGCGTCTGAAAAGCCGGGGATAAATAGCCTATCCAATTGAATATTAAATATTAATTTATCCACAGAATTTAGCGAACGGTGTTCGCCAATCGCAATGCCACGTTGGCGTCGATCCGCCCGTCATAGAGTGCTCGCCCGATCACGACCCCCTCGATATTCGGCTCCCCGGCCGCAAGGAGCGCCTCGACGTCCGCAATGTCCGAGACGCCACCGGAGGCGATGACCGGGATGCTGACCGACCGGGCCAGGGCCGCAGTGGTCGCCACGTTCACCCCGCGCAGCAATCCGTCCCGATCAATGTCGGTGAACAGGATGGCGGCGACGCCGGCATTCTCGAAACGCTCACCCAGCTCCGCCGGGGTCATGTCCGTCGTTTCGGCCCAGCCCTGGGTGGCTATCTTCCCCCCTTTGGCGTCGGCGCCGACCACGATCCGACCCGGAAAGGCGCGCGCCGCTTCCTTGACCAGGGCCGGATTGGTCAGCGCGACGGTCCCCAGGATCACCCGCGTGATCCCGGCCTCCAGCCAGGCCTCGATCCCTTTCATGTCCCGAATCCCGCCGCCCAATTGAATGGGCAGATCAATCGCCGCGCGGATCGCCTTCACCGCCTCGGCATTGGCGGAGCGTCCCTCAAAGGCGCCGTTCAGATCGACGCAATGCAGCCATCTAAAGCCGGCATCGGCAAAGGTGTGCGCCTGCGCCGCCGGATCGTCATTGAAGACGGTTGCCGATTCCATCTTGCCGCGCTTCAGACGTACGCAGCTTCCGTCCTTCAGGTCGATGGCCGGGAAAAGGATCATGGCTTCCAATTGAGGAAATTGCCGAGGATGGCAAGGCCGACGGCCTGGCTCTTCTCGGGGTGAAATTGCGTGCCCACGATATTGCCGCGCCCGACCGCCGCCGCGAATGGTGCACCGTAATCGGTGGTCGCCAGGATGTCGGCGTTATCACGCGGCCGGATGACATAGGAATGCACGAAATAGGCATGCGCGCCGCGTTCCAGGCCGGCAAACAGCGGATGGGATCGCGTGATCGACAGTTCGTTCCAGCCCATATGCGGAATCTTCAATGTAGGGTCGCCAGGCGTCATCCGAATCACGTCGCCGGCAATCCAATCGAGGCCGGGATGATCGCCGAACTCGCGGCCGACGCTCGCCATCAATTGCATGCCGACACAGATGCCAAGAAAGGGGACGAGATGCCCCATCACAGCCTCGGTTAGCGCGTCTACCATGCCGGGAAGTGTCTTCAGTCCCCGCATGCAGTCGGCAAAAGCGCCGACACCCGGCAGCACGATGCGCTCGGCTTTTGCAACGATCTTCGGATCGGCGGTCACGACGATCTTGTGGGCGGTGCCGTGCTCGGACGCCGCGCGCGCCAGAGCCTTCTCCGCGGAACGCAGATTGCCGGAGCCGTAATCGATCAAAGCGACGGTGGACATGGCGGTTGCATAACCCAAACCCCCGCCGGGACCAATATCGCCGTTATGGGCAGCGCGATTGCGTTGCCACAGGCATCAACACCAGGCGCTTGGTGCCGATTTGAAGATCGGGAAGCGGCGTCGCCGGCGTCACGGCGTCGAATTTCCCCGCCAGCAAGCTTGCCCGGTCAGCCGTGCAATTCGACGGCGCTGTCGCGGCAATCTGTTCCCAGCCCTTGGCGGACTGCTTGAACAATGCTGCGTTCCACCATTGCTGCAGACCTTCGCTTGGGCCGTAGATCAGCAAAATCTCCGCGACGCCATCGCCGTCGATATCCCGCAACACGGCATCGCAGCGCCAATACCGCGCGGCCCGCCTGCTGAGACAGTCCTGCACGACGCCACGGGCCGCCGTTTTCGTCCAGTCCTGATGCAGGAATGAAGCGGGAAGCGATTTTCCCGTCGGATGCACGGTAATGGTTACCGCCACTTCATCCGCCGAGATGTCACGCGGGCCGGTCGCGGCGTAACGCCCCGTCTGGTTCAAGATGTCCAGCGCTTCCGTGCGCACGGCCCTGTCTTTCGAACGCCCGAGCGCCGTCAGCGCTTCGCGTCCGAAGCGCCCTCCATCCCAGCGCAGATACGCAAAATCAAATTCGCTGACCTTCACTCTGCCGGAAGTCAGCCGCGCCATCTGGCTTTCCACGGAAAGTCGCATGGGATCGGCAACGGGCGTGAACAGCGCGAACAGCACGACAAGGCCCAGGATGGTGGTGAGGAAGTTCCAGGTTTCGATCAGCTTGAGCCACGGGCTCGGCAGCAGCGCGGCGATGAAATAGCCGGCGGCGAAACAGATCGCGACCAGCGTCACGGCGGCCGTGTCGATGCGGTCGACCGTCCAGCCGTACTGGTTCACGCGCAGCCACAAGGCATAGGCGGCGATCGCCACGATGAAGCCAAGCTCGATCGAAGCCAGCGTGCCGGCGATACGCAGCACATGGTGCGGGCGGCGCTCGGGGTCGCCGTCCTGATAGGCGGCGTTGATCAGGATCACCAGCACCGCTGCCGCCACCAGCAGCAGCGCCGTCGCCGTGCGCGTTTCCCACAGCGGTTTCAAGCTGGTGAAGACGAGGCTGACGAGGAAAGTGAAGGCGATCAGCGCGATGATCGGCAACAGCCAGCTCAGCAGCATCAGGGCCAGGGTGCGCACGCCGCGCACCAGATTGGCGCGCAGGTCCGTGATGTGGACCGACACCGCGACGGCCACCGCGGTGACCGGAATGGCGAACCAGGCATGATTGATGAAGTCGCGGAAGAAATGCAGCTTGATCATCTCGAACAGCGCCACGCCGAGCCACAAGACGATCCAGAAGGCGCCGACGAAGCAGGCCGCAATCGCAAGCTGGACAGCTTGTTTCCACGCGACATCGAAGAGCGTGCAGTAATCCGGCACGACCTTGCGGTCATGGGCGATACACGAGATCAGCGCGTGGCAGACGAACAGGAATACCGCCGTGAAGACGACAACCTGCGCCGAAGGCTTCGCATCCGACATCGCGCTCGCCGCCGGCCAGCCGTGCCAGATGTCGTAAAACGCGAAGCACGCAGCGACGGCCGCGGCCACAACCGTCCAGACGACGAGTGTGCGGGCGCGCAGATTGCCCAGCGCCTGCAGCACAAGCAGCGGCACATAGAGCGCCACCAGCAGCATCGGCGCGAAAATCCGCGGCTCGGTGGCCGGCCAGCCTTTTTGCTCGAAGGCGTAATAGAGTCCGTACAGCGCCAAGCCCTGGATCAGCCCGACAATTAGCCGGCTGGCAAAGACGCGCTGACCGCCAAGTTCGGTTTGCTGCGCTTCCATGGATGCCCCCTCCATTCCCGCCCGAGGAGAATACACCATCGCGACAGTTTTGCGCAGGGTCCGGCGCAAAACCATGGTCCATCCTCACAGCCTCCCCGTGCGTTTTCGGGCCGTGGGCTGCTTCCCAATCGTTACGCTTGACGTAACGCACAATTTCGGATATTCCAGATGATCCTCGGATATGCCGACGCCAGGACAGAACGCTTTGCACGAGATGAACGCATCAAGGCGTTCGAATCTTTCCGCAAGCGCGCGGCAATGGTGCTGGACAGGTTGGACATGGCAGCAAGCCTCGCCGATATCGCGAACTTTCCGGGACACCGGCTGGAAAAGCTGAAAGGCGACCGCAAGGGGCAGTGGAGCGTGCGGATCAACGATCAGTGGCGCATCTGCTTTGTCTGGGAACGTGGTGCGGCGGGTCCGAGCAACGTTGAAATCGTGGACTATCATTGAGGCGTGACATGGCGCGTACCCCCATCCATCCCGGCGAGCATCTCGCAGAGGCTTTGGAAGAGCTTGGGCTATCGGCAGCAGAATTCGCCCGGCAGATCGCTGTGCCGACCAACCGCATCACTGGAATCCTCAACGGTCAGCGCGCGGTGACGGCGGATACGGCCCTGCGGCTCGGCCACTGGTTCGGCACCAGCGCAGAAATGTGGCTCAATCTGCAGAAGCTCTATGAGCTGCGTCTGGCCGAGCAGGAAAAGGGTGCGGAGATTAAGAAACTACCGATTCAGCGGCACCGTCCCAGCTTTCGCCTAACGGCTGACATCGGTGGAAAGAAGCAGTCCAATAACTTCTGGCCTATGCATGAAGCCATCAACGAAGGACGAAATTTCGTACAGCAACATGGATCGTCCGTGCAGCTGACGATGAGTGGTCCAGACGGTACGATTTGGACCGATGCAGATGTCAGAAAAATGATACGGCAAAGCGACCCACCACGGCGAATGCGCGGCAGGTGATTCCCCATTTCTACGATATTAATGTAAGCGCGTTATCTAATCCTGATCCATCTTCAGGGCAGCGATGAAGGCTTCCTGGGGAATCTCCTCCTTGCCGAACTGGCGCATCTTTTTCACCCTCTTTCTGCTTGTCGAGGAGAGATGTCGCCAGCGCAGCACTTTGTCGTCAGAGGAACTCGGGGTCGCAGCAGAAACTGATCCTTGGCATCATTCGGCGGTGCAAGCGCGCCTCATGTGTGAAAGCGTATCCATCGTCGCACCCTCTTGAAGCGGCGCCGTGTACTTCCCACGTCTTGTATGTTCTTTGACATCGCCAGTAGCGCGGAGCGCTTGTCGCACCCCTCTCCCCCCATCCTCTTGCGCGGATTCCGCAAAACGATGATCAAGCGCTTGCGTGTCGCACGAATACCGATGCCACGGATGGGAGTCGTGCGTGACGACGCGATCCTCGCGCACGGCTTGACGCCGCGAGGCGCGGATTTTGCGCCCGGAAATTGCTCCGGAAGCAAGGAAAAAATCGTGTCCTTACAATGGATTAGACCGATTTGGAGGGATTCGAATTCGATTTTTGCAGAAGGGCTTCTCAGGATGAGGGCAGCTGCCTCTAATCCTGATCCATCTTCAGCGCGGCGATGAAGGCTTCCTGGGGAATCTCCACCTTGCCGAACTGGCGCATCTTCTTCTTGCCCTCTTTCTGCTTGTCGAGGAGCTTGCGCTTGCGGGAGATGTCGCCGCCATAGCATTTCGCCGTCACGTCCTTGCGCAGCGCCGAAATGGTTTCGCGGGCGATGACCTTGCCGCCGATCGCCGCCTGGATCGGTATCTTGAACAGATGGCGCGGGATCAGCTCCTTCAGCTTCTCGCACATCTGCCGCCCGCGCGATTCCGAACGCTGGCGGTTGACGATCATCGACAGGGCGTCCACCGGTTCTTCGTTGACTAGGATCGACATCTTGACCAGGTCGCCTTCGTGGTAGCCTTCGATATGATAGTCGAAGCTGGCATAGCCGCGGCTGACCGATTTCAGCCGGTCGTAGAAATCGAACACGACTTCGTTCAAGGGCAGGCGGTACACTACCATGGCGCGGGCGCCGGCATAGGTCAGTTCGATCTGCGAGCCGCGGCGGTCCTCGCACAGCTTCAGCACGGCGCCCAAGTAGTCGTCGGGCACGAAGATCGTCGCCCGGATCCAGGGTTCCTCGATCTTGTCGATCTTCGTCACCTCCGGCATGTCGGCCGGATTGTGCAGTTCGACCATGGAACCGTCGGTAAGATGGATACGGTAGATCACGCTCGGCGCGGTGGCGATCAGGTCGAGATTAAACTCCCGCTCCAGCCGCTCGCGGATGATCTCGAGGTGGAGCAGGCCGAGGAAACCGCAACGGAACCCAAAGCCCAACGCCGCGGACGTTTCGGTCTCATAAGTGAAGCTGGCGTCGTTCAAGTGCAGTTTGGACAACGCGTCGCGCAAATCTTCAAAGAGCGCCGCATCGACCGGGAACAAGCCGCAGAACACCACCTGCTGGGCCGGCTTGAAGCCAGGCAGAGCTTCCTCCGCCGGCTTCCTGTCGTCGGTGATGGTGTCGCCGACATGGGTTTCGGCCACTTCCTTGATCGCGGCGGTGATGAAGCCCACCTCCCCGGGGACAAGTTTGTCGAGCAGCACCTGCTTGGGCGTGAAGACGCCGACGCGTTCCACCGAGTAGACGGCGCCCGAGGCCATCATGCGGATCTTCTGGCCCTTCTTCAGCTCGCCGTCGACGATGCGCACCAGCACGATGACGCCCAGATAGGCGTCGTACCAGGAATCGATCAGCAGAGCTTTGAGCGGTGCCGTCGCATCACCCTTGGGCGCCGGGAGGCGATGGACCACAGCTTCCAGGACTTCCTCGATATTGAGTCCGGTCTTGGCCGAGACGGGAATGGCCTCCGAGGCGTCGATGCCGATGACGTCCTCGATCTGCTGGCGGATGCGCTCGGGCTCGGCAGCAGGCAGGTCCACCTTGTTCAGCACCGGCACGATCTCGAGACCGGCGTCGATCGCCTGATAGACATTGGCCAATGTCTGGGCTTCCACGCCTTGGCTGGCATCGACCACCAGTAAGGCGCCCTCGCAGGCCGCCAAGCAGCGGCTCACCTCATAAGCGAAGTCGACATGGCCCGGCGTGTCCATCAGATTGAGGGTGTAGGTCTCGCCATTCCTGGCCGTATAGGCCAGCCGCACCGTCTGTGCCTTGATGGTGATGCCGCGTTCGCGCTCGATGTCCATGGAATCGAGCACCTGGTCCTTCATCTCGCGGTTGGTCAGCCCGCCGGTCGTCTGAATCAGCCGGTCGGCGAGGGTCGACTTGCCGTGGTCGATATGAGCCACGATCGAGAAGTTGCGAATATGGGCGAGGTCGGTCATGAGGCGCGCTACATAGCGGCGCGGCCCGTGTCCGTCCAGCAGGCCGGTTCATTGCGCCTGGGAATTGGGCTAAAGCTCTCGGGGAAGGGGTTCGGACATGACGAAAACAGGCTCGTTTGCCGCCGCCATCGCCGGTTTCTTTCTCCTGGCCGCGGCCCACGCCGATGTCACGGACTTCTACGGCAACTGGGAGAATCCCGCGCGGGACGCTAGCGGCATCGCCCATGTCCAGATCAGTCCTGCCGGCGGCAGCCGCGTCAGCGTCCGCGTCTATGGCGACTGCCACCCCATCGAGTGCAATTGGGGCTTGGTCGAAGGCCAGAGCTATTCGGCTGCGCCGCATTCGCACGACGTCGAAAGCATCACCGCGAGCTTCGAGACAGGCTTCGCCCGCAAGCAGATCATTCTGCGGAAAGGTCCGCCGGGCCAACTGCTCTTCGAAGTATTGACCGATTTCTCCGACCGCTCGGGCCGGCACGATTTCGACATGACCGGACATCTGAAACACACCGCCTGGGCCGGCCCGGTCGGGCAAACCTGGGAACGCAATCCGAGCCAGAGCACGGGCTGGGGCGGCGGCGTGCGCAGCGGAGCAGCGTCCTCACCCAACGAAATCTGCAGCGGCTTCGACCCCAGAGCGCCTCAGGTTGTGCAGGCCGGCGCATCCTGGAAAGTGGTGGCCGGCGGCCAGACCTTGGTCGACGCTGGCGCGGATCGGCGGATCGCGTGGCGCGCCCTGGAGACGATCCGCTATTATCGCTTCGACAGCAAATGCCACGTCGGTGCCGCGCCGCTCGCTTACTGGAAATCCAGCGGATCGATTCCGAACAAGCGGATGGGCGGAGCGGAGTGCATATCTTTCAATCAGACGACGGTGCATGCGTCATTGATCGGACATCGCTGGAAGATTGTCGACGGCGTGCAGTGGATTGCCGACCTCGGCGCCGACAAAGCGCAAGCCGAACAACTTCTCGCGCTCATCCGCACCGATCACCTGGACGCAGAGTGTTTCATTACACGGTCCAATCCGGTGATGGTCTACTGGCTGTCTCATTGAGGTTCGGCGGCCCTGTCGTCGCACGGTCTGAAAGCGTATGTTGGCTACCGTTTTGGCGGGGAGTCACAGCATGTTCTTGAACCTTTCGAAACGTGCGTTTGCGACTGCCGTGCTGACAATATTGCTCTTGGCACGGTCTGCCTTCGCTGACGTCTCCGATTTTCTCGGCAACTGGGTCAACGCCGACAACAGCGCGAACGACATCGCACGTGTCGTGGTGACACGCGCCGGCGCGGACGGTGTGAACGTTCAGGTTTTCGGCCGTTGCCATCCCACCGATTGCGATTGGGGCGTGCGCCCAGGCCTCGCCTATAGCGAAGCGGCAGATTCCAGCGATGTCCGTATCGTCACCGCCGATTTCAACCCGAGCTTCGCGCGGCAACACATCACGCTGCGACCGGCGCCGGGCGGCGCGCTGACATTCGAAGTGATGACGGAATTCACCGACCATTCCGGCCGCAACGATTATGCGACAAACGGCAGGCTGACACCCGCGCCGCCGCCGCCGGTGGCGCTGCAGGCGGCGCCCGTGATGCCGGGGGTGTCGACACCCACACCGAAACCGGAATCCTTCATCGACAAGCTTGGTGCGGCGGTGGGTTTGGATTCCACGCCGTCCACGGCGTCGGCACGGGTTGCAGATGCGCCCGGCGAGAACTGCCACGTCTACAATCCGGTGAACGGTTTCGTCACGCGGAAGGACGGCGGCTGGAACTTCGTGGATTTCGGATTCACGCTGGCAAAATTCGGCGGCGACCACGCGTCGGCGATCAGGGCGTCGCAGATCATCGCCAGCTATCATTTTGACGAACAGTGCGTCGATAGCCGCTATCACCCGCAGATGATGTACTGGAAAAGTGGCGGGGTGATCCCGCGTGACAGCCTGCCCGGCCAGGACTGCATCGCGGTCGATCCAAAAGCGGTTCTAGTCGCCTCGAAAGGGAACGGCTGGAGAGTGGTCGACGGCACAAAGACGCTGTTCGAATATGCCGACGACAAATCCTCCGCCGAATTGACGGCGTCGGTGATCCGGACCTATCGCCTCAACCGCGAATGTTTCGTCGGCGGCCACGACGGCCCGATGCGATATTGGCTGTCGCAGTAAGGACGTCTACGCGGTTCGTGCCGCTCGCACCGCGAACCACAACGGTATGAAGGCGAGAAGCTGCGCCAGGGTGGCGACCGTCACCAGAGCAACCAACGATACGTCGTAGAGCGCACCGAGAACGGCGCTGCCGGCAAACCAAGCCGTGCCGAAAAGTGCGGTAAAGAGGCCGTAAGCACGGGCGCGGGCCGACAACGGCACCAATTTGGCGACAGCCGCCGACATCACCGCCTCGTGCACACCAAGGCTGGCGCCCCAGGCAAGCGCGGCGGCGAGCGCCATCCAGCTGCCGCCGAAGAAAGCCAGCGGCGCGACTGCAAGGCCGATGACGATGCCGGGAAAAATTACTTTCAGACCGGCGTGATCGAACCAGCGGCCGAAGAGCAGCGAGGCGATGCCGGCGGACGCCATCGCCGCCGCGTAATAGATCGCGATCATGTCGCCGCGCACCGTGCCGACGCGTCCGAAATGGAAGGAGATCAGGGTGAAATCGGAAAAGCCGAACGCGACCAGGGCCGACGCCGCGGCGTAGAGCCAAAAGGCGCGCGAGAAGCCTTTTGTCTCAACCTCGTCGGGCGGCGGAGGTGCCAAGACGCCGGCACCGCCGTAGCGAAAGCGCAGCGCAAAGACCAGGGTCAGGGTGATTGCCGAAGGTATCGCCAGCCAGGCAAAGGCGGCGCGATAATCGTGATGAATCGCCAACACCAGCGCGGCGATCAGCGGTCCCGACATGGCGCCGATCTGATCCAGAATCTCGTGCAGGCCGAAGGCCCAGCCCTGGCCGATATGCTCGCCGGCGCGGCTCAGCATCACATCGCGCGGCGGATTGCGGATGGCCTTGCCAACGCGTTCCAGAATGATCAGCGCGGCGGCCCATTGCCAGTTTCCCGCCAAGGCCAACGCCGGCACCGCCATCATCTGGACGGCATAGCCAAGCAGCGCGATCGGCCAGTAGGCGCGTGTGGAATCCGCCAAACGGCCCGACAAGAGGCGCAGGGTATAGCCGAAAAGCTCGCCGAAACCCGCAATCAGGCCGACCGCAAATCCGCTGGCGCCAAGTGTGGCGAGGAACGGGCCGGCAATGCCGCGCATGCCTTCATAAGCGGCGTCGGCAAACAGACTGACGATGCCGAAGGCGACGACGAAGGCGAGGGACGATTTGGCGTCGAACGTCTTGTCGCTGCTCATTTCAGCTCCGCAAGGTCGCGCCCGTCGCTTTCGACACGGCGGCGACGATCTTCTGGGCGATGGCCTCGATCTCCGCGTCGGTCAATGTCTTGTCTTTCGGTTGCAGTCTTATGGCAATGGCGACGGATTTCTTGCCTTCGGGCACACCTTTGCCTTCATAGACGTCGAACACCGAGACCCATTCGATGAGCAGGCGCTCCGCGTTCTTCACCGCGCGGACGATCTCGTCGGCCGTCACTTTGGCGTCCACCACAAAGGCGAAGTCGCGTTCCACCGCCTGATAAGGCGAGGGCGAAAACACCGGGCGCGCTTTCGCTTTGGGTTCCGGAATGGCGTCGAGAAAGATTTCGAAGGCGCAAGCTGGGCCTTTCAGGTCGAAACGCGCCAGCACCTTGGGATGCACTTCGCCAAAGGTCGCCAGCACTTTGGGACCGAGTGCCAGCGTGCCGGAGCGGCCGGGATGATACCAGGACGGTGCCTCGGCTTTCACCGGCGCGGTCATGGTCGAACCCATGGCCGCTTCAAGCACCGCCAGCATGTCGGCTTTGGCGTCGAAGGCATCGGCGGGGTGGGCCGACTTCGCCCAACTGCGCACCCCTGCGCCGATACGGATGCCCACAGCGACAGTCTGCTGGTCCCCCGGCATGCCGCTGGAGAACGCGGCGCCGATCTCGAACAGCATCAGATCGTTGAAGCCGCGCGCCACATTGCGCCCGGCCGCGGCCAGCAGCGACGGCAACAGCGAGGGCCGCAGTGCGTCCAGATCGGCGGCGATCGGGTTTTCCAACTGGCGCGCATCATCACCGCCGCCGAACAACGCGGCGTTGGCCCGTGGAACGAAGGAGAAGGAGACGGTTTCGTTGAAGCCGCGCGCGGCCAGCGCCCGGCGTGCCATGCGCCGGCGCCGCTGGGCCGGTGTGAGCACAGGCCGCGCAATGGCGTGGGGCCGGGCCATCGGCACGGAGGGCACATGGTCCAGGCCGTAGATGCGGACGACCTCTTCCACCAGATCGGCGGAACCGTCGATGTCGCTACGCCAGGACGGCGGACCGACGGTCAGTGGATTCGTGCTCTGCACGGCAAAACCAAGGCTGGTCAGAATGCGAACAATCTCGGCCTTGGGCACGTCGAGCCCGCCCAACCGCTTCACCGCATCCGGCGCCAACTCGATTTCTCGCTGCCAGGACGGCACGGCGCCGGCCACCACGACCTCGGATGGCTCGCCGCCGCACCAATCCAAGATCAATTGCGTGGCCAATTCGAGACCGGGCAGAACGAATTCGGGATCGACGCCGCGCTCGAAGCGATAGCGCGCGTCGGATTGCAGTTGCAGCTTGCGGCCGGTGGTGGCGGTGCGCACGGCATCGAACAAGGCGGATTCGATGAAGACGTTGACCGTGGTTTCGCTGCAGCCGGTGTCCTCGCCGCCCATCACGCCGGCGATGCCGCGCGCCGCCGCGTCGTCGGCGATGACACACATCTCGGAGTCCAGCGTGTACGTCTTGCCGTCGAGCGCCAGGATTTGTTCGCCGTCCTTCGCCAACCGCGCCTGCACATTGCCGGTGAGCTTGTCGGCGTCGAAGACATGCAAGGGACGGCCGCGGTCATGGGCGATCAGATTGGAAACATCCACCAGCGCCGAGATCGGACGCAGGCCGATGGCCTTCAGACGGTCCTGCACCCATTGCGGCGAGGGTCCGTTCTTCACGCCGCGTACGAAGCGCCCGGCAAATAACGGGCAGGCGGATTTGGTCTCGGGCGTGAAGTTGAGCGCAACTGTCTTCGGATTGGGGAATTTGCTCGCGACGGATTTCACGGGCGGCGTTTTCAGTTTGCCGAGACCGGCTGCGGCAAGATCGCGGGCAATGCCGTAGACCGACGTACAATCGCCGCGATTGGGCGTGATGGCGACGTCGATCACCGCATCGGTGAGTCCGAGAGCCGCAGCCGCCGGGGCACCGACCTTGGCGTCGGCAGGCAGCTCGATAATGCCGTCATGATCGTCGGAGAGCAGAAGCTCACGGCCGGAACACAGCATGCCGCGCGATTCCACGCCGCGGATGGTGCCGACTTTCAAGACCTCACCGCTGACCGGAATCACCACGCCGGCACGCGCAAACACGCCTTTCATGCCGGTATGCGCGTTGGGTGCACCACAGACGACTTGGATGGGCGCTCCATCGCCGGCCTCGACCATGCAGAGCTTCAACCGGTCGGCATTGGGATGTTTTTCGGCCGATACGACATAGCCGACGATGAAATCCTTCAGCCGCGCACCGGTATCCTCCACCGACTCTACTTCCAGGCCGATGCTGGTGAGCTTGTCGGCGATGGTGGCGGCGTCGGCGTCCGTTTCCAGATGATCTTTCAGCCAGGAGACGGGAAATTTCATCGGCTGAGCCCTCCGTCCAGGGTCGGAAGGTCGAGCGCCGCGAAGCCGTAATGCCTGAGCCAGCGCAGATCGGATTCGAAGAAGGAACGGATGTCGGGGATGCCGTATTTCAGCATCGCGAGGCGATCGATACCGCCGCCGAAGGCGTAGCCCTGGTAGCGTTTGGAATCGATGCCGCACAGCTCCAGCACACGCGGATGCACCATGCCGGAGCCGGCAAGCTCCAGCCAATCATTGCCCTGGCCGAATTTGATCTGCCCGCCGGAGCGGTCGCAGCGCAGATCCCACTCCACCGACGGTTCGGTGAAGGGAAAGAAGCTAGGGCGTGCCCGCATCTCGACTTTGTCGACCTCGAAGAAGGCCTTACAGAATTCCTCAAGCGTCCATTTGAGATGGCCGAGATGGGTGACCTCGTCGATCACCAAGCCTTCGAACTGATGGAACATCGGCGAATGGGTGGCGTCGGAATCGACGCGATAGGTGCGACCCGGCGAGATGATGCGGATCGGCGGTTTCTGCTGCAGCATGGTGCGTACCTGCACCGGCGAGGTGTGGGTGCGCAGGACGTGCTGCGAGCCGTCGGCCTGCTTGGCGACATAGAAAGTGTCGTGCATCTGCCGTGCCGGATGATCGGGCGGGATGTTGAGCTTGGTGAAGTTGTAATCGTCGAATTCGACGTCGGGGCCTTCGGCCACGGCGAAGCCGAGATCAGCAAAGATCGCCGTCACCTCGTCGAGAACCTGCGACACGGGATGGACACTGCCGACAGGCTCGGGGCGTACGGGCAAAGAGATGTCGACGCGCTCGAAAGTAAGACGGGCATTCAGTGCGCCTTCTTCCAACGCCGTTTTGCGGGCAGCAATGGCGGCCGTTGCGCGGTCACGCAAGCCGTTGAACAGCGGGCCGTTACTCTTGCGCTCGTCAGGCGTCATGCCGCCCAGCGACTTCAACAACTCGCTGACGGAGCCTTTCTTGCCGAGGACGGAAACGCGCACGGCTTCCAGCGCGGCCTCATCGGCGGCGCTGGCGATGGCATCGAGAATCTGGCGCTCTAGGGCCTGGATGTCGCTCATGAAATACCTCAGTTCGAAACCGCTTGAATCACGGACCCCGGCGTCTGCCAAGGTCCGACGGCTCCAATGAGGTCTTCGACTTAGGCCGCTGCGCCGCCCGCCTGATCCACCAGAGCCTTGAAGGCCACGGGCTCCCGAACGGCCAGATCGGCGAGGACCTTGCGGTCGATCTCGATACCGGCCTTGAGAAGCCCGCTGATAAATCGGCTGTAGGTGATGCCGTGCTCGCGGCAGGCCGCGTTGATGCGCTGAATCCACAAGGCGCGGAAGTTGCGCTTCTTCTCCTTGCGGCCGATGTAATTGTGCTGCAGCGAATGATCGACGGCGGCGTTGGCCGACGTGATCGTGTTCTTACGGCGTCCGCGAAAACCTTTGGCGGCCTTGAAGACGCGCTTGCGGCGGGCGTGGGACGGTACGGCGCGGGGTGCTCGTGACATGTCAGATCCTCCTCAGCCGTACGGCATCCAGCGCTTCACGCGCTGGGTTTCGGACTCGGATAGCAAAGCGGTGCCGCGCAGGTCGCGGGTGCGGGCGGGGCTGTTCGAGATCAAACGGTGACGTTTACCCGTCTGGCCTGTCTTGATCTTGCCCTTGGCAGTGATTTTGAAGCGCTTTTTGGCGCCCGACTTGGTCTTCATCTTGGGCATTTCGGTCTCCTTTGTTTCTGGGTGCCCGGGGCTAGCCCGGTCATGGACCATTTGGAGCCGCCACGGCATGCCCTTTCGCCGGTCGGCTCGTAAGAGGGGGCGTCTTATACGGAAGACCCGTTTATTTGCAAGCGAGGCCTGGGTTTAACCTGCTTTCGCTCTTTTCGGCGGCATTGTGCTGCCGCGCAAACAACCGGGCGTGTGCTCGTGGCGTAGAGCGAGCTGATGCCACATGACCTTGCCCATGACTTTGGTAAACTATTGTATTTTAAGTGCTATTTCGGACTTTCCGAACCGGCAACCCTGGCGGTGGGTGCCCGCAAGCCAGCGCTTTGGTGGGTGTTCCGGCTCACGGCTTTGGGAAGCGTGCACGAGATCCTGCAAGGCTTTACAGGGCGCGACCCCGATATCTTTGACGAGTGCAGCAATAATATCCTGGGAGCCACGGCTGGCTACGGTCTCGGCTGGCTGATCGTGACCGTGTTACGCTCCAAAACGGAGTTGCTTTCGTCCGGGGAGGCCGAATAGGGCTGGACGGACAACGCGTCCGAGGAAGCGGGCGACTGGACAGTGGGTACAATTTCTAGGATATGCCGAGCTGAACATGTTCGAAGAATTCAAGAAATTCGCTATGCGCGGCAGTGTCGTCGACCTTGCGGTCGGCGTGATCGTGGGCGCAGCGTTCACCAGCGTGGTCAATTCGCTCGTCAAGGACGTGATCACGCCGCCGATCGGCTGGATCACGGGCGGCATCGACTTTTCGAATTTGTTCTTTGTGCTGAAAGGCGGCAGTTACGCCACGCTGGCTGAAGCCAGCAAGGCGGGCGCCATCACCATCAATTACGGCGTGTTCCTGAATGCCGTGATCAGCTTCCTCATCGTCGCCTTCGTGCTGTTTCTGGTCGTGCGGCAACTCAATCAATTGTTTCGGCCGAAATCTCCTGCAACACCTGCGGCGCCCCCGCCGCCGCCCGAGGACGTTTTGCTATTGCGCGAGATTCGCGACCTGTTGAAGGAACGTTCATGAAAGCGAGGGGGTTGCTCGCCATCGGCTTGATTGCGTCGGCGACAAGTATCGCGAATGCCGGCGAGCTGTCAGCCCCAGCGCAAGCGGCCAACGGCTTTTATGCGGCGTATTCTACATTCCATCCTTCTGATGGCATTCCCAGCGAAGCCCATCTCGCCGAGCTTGCGCCGTACATTTCGCCAGCACTGCATCAGCTTCTGGTCGACGGCAGCGCCGCCGAACTGAAATTCAACAAGGCGAACAAGGATTCGCCACCACTGGTCGAAGGCGACTTATTTTCATCGATGTTCGAAGGCACGACATCTTACAAAGTTGGTGCCTGCAAGAGCGACGCAAAGAAAGCGAGCTGCCCGGTCGATCTGGTCTATGACGACAAGCACGATCCGGCGGCACGCTGGACCGACACCGTCTATCTCGTGATGACGCCAGGCGGCTGGCGTGTCGACGACATCGGTTACGGCGGCAATTGGGATTTCGCCAACAAGGGCCGGTTGAGCGCTACGCTGCAGCAGGTCATCACCGACGCCGGCGGCTGAGGCGCGTCATGGCCAAACAGCCGGATGGGAAATTTCCCGTTGCCAAGAGCAACGACGAATGGCGCGCCGCCCTTAGCAAAGAGCAGTATCATGTGCTGCGCGAGCACGGCACCGAGCCGGCGGGTGCAAGCGCCCTCAACGACGAGAAACGCGAAGGTACCTTTGTCTGCGCCGGTTGCGGCGCGCCACTTTTCGATTCTCAGAGCAAATACGACAGCGGTTCGGGTTGGCCGAGCTTCACCGAGCCGCGCAAGGGTGCGATTGGGACCTCTGTCGACAAGAGCCATTTCATGGTGCGTACGGAAATCCACTGCCTTAATTGCGGAGGCCATCTCGGCCATGTCTTCGCCGATGGGCCGCAACCGCATGGCCTGCGCTTCTGTACCAACGGGGCGGCGCTGATCTTCACTGTTCGGTCGGACAATTCTTGATTCTCCAAAGACGACCGCGTAGGCAATGAGCGCCTTTCCACAGCGGGCGGACTTCTTGGCGCTGTCCTTGCCGAAATCCTTATGGAACGCACGCGCCATCGCCTTAGGGGCGGCGGCCGCGGCCTTTGCGATCGTGCTATTTACGCCGGCCGTGCTGAACGACGCCGACACCTATTGGCATATCGCCGCCGGCCGCTGGATGATCGACAACCAGACCGTGCTACGCATCGATCTGTTCTCCTACACTTTTGCGGGCCACCCCTGGCAAACACATGAATGGCTCGCCGAAATCGTCATGGCGCTGGCCTATGTCGGCGCCGGGTGGGGCGGTGTCATGCTGCTGTTTGGTGCGGCGGCAGCGCTCACCGCGGGGCTGCTGGCGCACCATCTCTCGCCTCGGCTGAGCGGGCTGAGCTTGGTTGCAACCCTCGCATTGTCGCTCGCCTGTGTGGCAGGCAGTCTTTTGGCGCGGCCGCATCTTCTGGCCTTGCCGCTACTGGAAATCTGGACGGCGGGTTTGGTCATTGCCCGTGCAGAAGGGCGCGCGCCGTCGTGGAAGCTTCTGCCGGTTTTGGCGTTATGGGCGAATCTGCATGCCAGTTTCCTGCTCGGGCTCGCCCTGATTGTTCCCTTCGCGCTGGAAGCCGTATGGGACGACGACAAAACGCGGGTCAGGACCATGGAGCGCTGGGCGTTGTTTGCCCTCCTCGCGTTGCTGGCGGCGTTGCTGACTCCCTTTGGAATCGAAGGGCTGATCCTGCCATTCCGGTTAATGGCGATGCCGAGTCTCAATCTGATCAGCGAGTGGGCGCCAACGAATTTCCAAACCTTCCAGCCCTTGGGCTTTGCGGCGGCGGCGGCGCTTTATGTTCTTCTGTCACGTGGTGCGAAGGTGAAGCCGTTGCGCATCGCTATTCTCCTCGCGCTCCTCTATATGGCGCTGGCGCATGTGCGGCATCAGATGCTCATTGCCATTGTCGGGCCGTTGATCCTCGCAGAGCCGCTTGCCGAGGCGCTGAAAATCACGCAGCGCGAGGACAAACCGCGCAACGGCTTCGCCGCTGCGTTGATCTTCGCGGTTGTCATCACTGCGCTTGGAGGACTGCGTCTGTGGTTGCCGCTCATCCGCGGGAACGGCGTTACTACGCCGGCGACAGCTTTCGAAAGCATTCCGGCGTCGCTTGCGCGCACGCCCGTGCTCAACGACTACGCCTTCGGCGGTTATTTGATCTTCAACGATGTCCGCCCGTTCATCGACAGCCGCGCGGAACTCTACGGCGAGAAATTCATCGGCCGTTATCTGCAGATGGTCGGCCCGGACAAGGCCCTGCTGGCGGCCACGCTCGCCAAATATCACGTGCATTGGACGATTTTTGCCGCGGACAATCCAGCCGTCGGCGCCATGGACACGATGAAGGGATGGCATAGGCTATACGCCGATCGCTGGGCGGTCGTTCACGTGCGGGACGATGCGAAATGAAGAAGCGCGAACTCTATACCGAACTGATGCGCCAGGCGCGCGGCCTATTCGACGGTGAAAACGATGTGATCGCCAACGCCGCCAATTTGTCGGCATTGATCTGGCATGGCCTCTCGGATCTCAATTGGGCGGGATTCTATTTTCTGAAAGACGGCGAACTGGTGCTCGGTCCGTTTCAGGGCAAACCTGCTTGTGTCCGGATCGCTGTGGGAAAGGGCGTCTGCGGAACGGCGGCCGCCCGTGCGGAGACGATCATCGTTCCCGATGTGCATGCCTTCGCCGGCCATATCGCGTGCGATTCGGCGTCCAATTCCGAACTGGTCGTGCCGCTGGCCAAAAACGGCCACATCATCGGTGTGCTTGACCTCGACAGCCCGTCATTCGGGCGGTTTGACACAGAGGATGCGACCGGCCTCGAAGCGCTGGCGCAGCTTTGGGTCGCGGCATGTGATTTCGCATCATGAAAAAAATTAGGCGGCTCACAAAAGCGAGCCGCCCAAGTCTTCTGCAGGGAAACGCGGCTGGACAAAGGCGACATGCGCCCAGCCACGGCAGTGGATCAAAATCCATGGTCACTGCGACAAGCGCAGCGGGAGGATCACGACCAGCAAGCTAGCCGCATCGGTAAACGCTTTCCAGCATTATTGACAGCGCTTACCAGTATAGCCTCGCTTTTCCACAAAGTGTGACTTTTGCGCCACGGCGAATGAAAGTCGGGACCGCCGTAGACTGGCGTGCGCGCGGTCTCACGCATTCAGGCCGGCGGGGGAGCCGTCGACTCGCGGACCACCAGCTCGTGATCCAGGCGCCGTTCCATCACACCATCTTCGGCCGGCTTCTGGATCAACATGGACACAGCCGCTTCGGCCATTTCCTTGATCGGCTGACGACAGGTGGAAAGTCTTGGCCACACGACCTGAGCGACGAGAGAATCGTCGAAACCGGCGACGGAAAGCTGCTGCGGAATCTTTAAATTGAAACGCTGCGATGCGGCCAGCACAGCGGCGGCCATGTCGTCGTTGCCGGCAAAGATCGCCGTCGGTCGCTTCTTCAACGACAGCAGTCGTTCGCCAGCTTCCATACCAGACTGGTAGGAGAAGAAACCCTGGACGCAGAGCTCGTCGATCAGCGGCAGTCCGGCATGCGCCAGAGCGGCGCGATAGCCTTCAAAGCGCGCATTCGCCGCGCCGTGACCGGGGTGGCCCTTGATAAAACCGATTCTCTTGTGACCAAGGCCGATCAGATAGGCGGTCATGTCGTACGCGGCCTTATAATCATCGATCCGTACGTCCGACGAGCCGGCGAGCGGCTTTTCCGGCGCAATACGTACGAAAGGCGTTTGCGCCCGATTGAGCGCGTCGATCACGGCGGGCATGTCGCATAATGGCGGCGTCAGGATCATGCCATGGAGCTTGGACTCGGTGACGAGCGAATGGACCTGATGACCCAGGTCGGGATTTTGCGCGTCGAGCGACTCCACAATCAGGTGGTAGCCTTCCTCGCGGCAGCGCGAGAGAACGCCGAGCTGCAAGGCTGCGACGTAGCCGGCCGACGGATTGTCATACAGCAGACCGATGAGGAAGGACCTCTCGCTTGCCAACCCGCGCGCGAAGACATTGGGGCGATAGGACAACGCATCCACGGCCTCCATCACAGCCTTGCGGGTTGCGTCGCTGACATTCGCCTGGCGATTGACGACACGAGAAACAGTCTTGATCGAAACCCCCGCACGCCTGGCCACATCATAGATGCTGGCGGGCTTTTGCGCTTCGGTTCCGTCGGAGGAAGGCAAGGATATGCGGGCGCGTCTCACAAGGCAGTTTTTAGGGCAAGACTGTACACAACAAAAGCCATGGCGCACCGGGCAGGATGAAAGTGAGAACTAGATTGTCGTGATCAGCAGGACGGCGGGGCGCCAAGTAAGAACAGTTTGAGTGTCACATCATAGAAAGTAGCCGCATCAGGGGTTTGCTAGAAATGCTCGTGCTGCGAGCCATTAAGAACACTCTCGTGAGCGCCGTGGGTCGGAAACCTGCCTAAAGGACGGTGTGGCATTGCGGCTGATTTGCCGCGCCCCTTCCGTCCGCCATCGCTGACGCTTTGGCGGACATCTATCCAAAGCATGCCGTCACTCCGTCGACCGCAGCTGCAGCGCAGAGGTCTCGAAGCGGTAGCCGACGCCGCGAACGGTGACGATCCCACGCTCCGGCGTCTGAAGTTTGCGGCGCAGCCGCGAGACTTGGTTCTCCAGCATATTGTCTTCACTCTGGCCGCCGTCACCCCACAGCTTCTCGATAATCTCGCCGCGCGACAGGGTCTTGCCGCAGTTCTGCACGAACATCACCAGGAGCTGAAACTCCTTGGGCGACAGGTGCAGTTCGTGTCCGTCCTCGCTGACCCGGCGATGTAGGACGTCGACGACAAGCCCGCCCAGTTCATAGATCGGGTTGAAGCGCTCGCAGCGCAGCCGCAGCAGCGCCGCCACGCGGGCCTGAAGCAGGTCGAGCGGAATCTCGAACGGAACAAAGTCGTTAGCGCCCATCGACAGCGCGCGCAGCCGCGCCGCGATTGAAGGTTCGCCGACGACGATGATGACGCTGTCACCGGCGATGCGCCGCAGTGCCGCGATGTCCGCTTCCAGGGACGCATCGTGCGCGGCGGCTTCCACAACCGTCAGATCGATCGAGCTCTGCGAATGGGAGTCCGCCGGCAAGGAGGACGCTGCGGCGGCATGCTGCAGCTGCCACCCGCGTTCCTTGAAATACCGGCTCAGTCTCTTGAGAGGCGCGCTTTCCGGCCCGACGATAAGACACCGCATGTTTTACGCCCCCGCGGTTGTCCTACATCCAGTTGATGCGCTGGTCCGGACGCCGTGGCGACAGCAAGTAGCCGCAGTCGCGGACCGTGTGGAGCAGCGGCGCACGCCGTCCGTCTAGGATGGCGCGGCGTACCTTGTGCATCTGAACGGCGATCCGGTTCTTGGAAAACCCATGGGTCGGCCACAGCCGGTGGTGAAGGGCGTCATGCGTCACCAGTTGCCCCACATGCTCGACCATGAACAGCAGCGCGTCGAAATCGACGGGACGCAGGGTGAGTGGAACGCCACCGCGGCTGGCACGCCGTTCGATCGGGTCGATGCCGAGATCGTTGACGCGATAGTGCTGCGGAAACCCTTCCGCGATCTGCAGCAGGGCGCGCAGGCGTGCCAGGAGTTCGGCAAACGGCGTCGTTGCCGGCAGGCAGAGTGAGGCGCCGGCGTCGAGCGCGAGAATTTCGTCGGCAGAGGTCAGATCGGCCAGCGCGATGATCGGCGCGGGACCATGCTGGAGATTGTCGCGCAGTGCCCGCACGCAACCGACGAGACGCGGCATGGCGCCTGGGAACGCAACGACGCCATTATAACGATACATCGCCGTGAGGTTCTGCGCGTGCTCAATGCCGACCGCGCTGTCCACCTTGAATCCTTCATTCAGGAAACTGCGGCGCATCAGCCGCGAGCGACGTTCTCCGAGTTCGACCAAGAGCACACTGCGTGGCATGAGGCGACACATCCGCGGCTGTCATCAAACTGGCGCAAAAGTTTCAAAGGAAGCTCACATCTAACTAAGTCTATGTCGCATTGCGGCATTCCAAAGCAAATTACTTTTTGTCCAACATTCTGACAGGTGCTTCTCCAATCTCCTCAATAGGTTCGCCGCAATTCGTTGGGCAGTGCA
>JAGWJY010000045.1 GCA_028865545.1 Alphaproteobacteria bacterium
TGCAGGGCTCGAATCTGCGACCCGCTGAATAATAGCCAGTGTGTAAAGCTGTACATGGTGAAACACCCCTTCGCAGACAATTGGTGAGGCGAAGTGACCAGCTGATTAGGTCCCTGCCCCGGCCCGAAAAGGGTCAGAAGACCCATTGGGACGCTACCCTGCCCGGTTTCGGGTGCCGTACCGTCGGAGTTATGTCGACGTATCCCCCGCGGCTCGTTTTCAGACACAGCCAGCGAACTCGAGGGAATGACGCTCTCCTCTCTCGAGCTCGCGCATGTGTGAAAACTGGCTCAGGAAGGGAGATCTGCGTTCGACGCCATCGTCTGCCTGTTGATAGGCGCCGGCCAATGCAGCAGTGAAATTGCGGCACTGCGGCGGTCTTGGATCAACGCAAAGAAGAGGCAGATCAGCTTCCCTCCACAATCACCAAGAACCGCCGCGTACACTGCTTCCCAATAGGAAAGATGACGTTAAAGGCTATCGAACGCCAACGACGTCTAGAAGGGAACCCATACCCCTCCCCCGCGGCTAAGGATCGGTACAAGGACAAGCCACGCGACGACGTTCAACGCGTGGGCCAAACCGAAGGCTCGTTTCGACAAGTCCCTCGCGAAGCATAGGCACGTTCTCGAGCCATGACCGCCTTGTCCAGGGCTCTGGAGGCGTCGCCGTTCATTTCCGGCAGCGCCCGTGCCTATGATCGGTTGCAGCTGACGGACAAGGCCGCCTGTCTCGACTTCGTCATCGAGATCATCCGCTCAAAACTGCCCCGACTTGATCTTCGTCACGTCTTTTCCTTCGGACGGGCTGCCGTAACCAACCTTAAGTCTCACTGGCCCGGTCGGCGTCGGCGACTGCATACGCTTGCCGTCTACGGTGCGGTCAAAGACGACGCCCGAAGCGGTAACTTCGACCACACCGCCTTCCTTGTCGCGGCCGAGGAACATGGTCACGCTGTTTGGTCCGAGCGGTACATTGAGGACACTTTTGCGACTGTCCCACGCATAGGACTGAAAATAGCCGGACAGTTTGAGCCCCGCATTCACCATTTCGCCGCGTTCGATGCCCGTCGCATTGCCCGCGACGACCCACACCACATTGACATGGATCAATCTCCCATCCGTGCCGAAAATATAGGTGACGGTCGCAACACCGGGCGCGGGGTCCATATGCGCCAAGTTCACGACCAGCGCGCTGGTGCCGTCGCTTGGCACGTTCAGATGACGAATATCGGCGGATTTGACGCCAAAATCCTTCTCGATCGCCGCGACCGCTTGCTTGTCGGTCTGGCCGAACAAAGCGCTGCGGAACCCTTTGACGTGATAGGCCGGAAGCTGCGGCGCCGCCGATGCGGCCGCTTCCGCGCGCGCCGCCACTGCGGATACGCCCAGCGCCAGCATCAATGCGGCGGCTACAAGATGGGCTTTCATGGCATTGACTCCTTCAGGTTTGAAAACGGTCAGAATAGGCCCGCGAAAGCTTCGAACAGCCCTTCGTGATGGACATCGACGGTATGTGTCGGCGGCGGATTGTTGTCGGTCAGGTTGAAGCTGCCGTTCGGGCCCGGCGACACGGTGAAGCCCTGCTCGGCGGCGGCGTTCTCGATCTCGGCTTCCTGGCTTTTGTAAGAGGCGGCGTAGTCTGCGATCGCGCTCGGGTCGCTGTTGTAGTTGCCCTGAAGCACGTTGCTGACGAAGTCCTGCTCCTGCTGCTGTAACCTCTGCGCCTGCTGAACGAACTGCAGGCCGGTGTCCTCGCGCGTCTGGGCGGCCTCGGGGTCGTCGAACGCCACATAGGATGTGTTGTAACCCATCAGGGCATCGCCAACCGCGTCGAAATTGATGCTAACGGACAATGAGATGTCGAGGCCAATGCCGACATCGAGCGAGCCGGAGATGTTGAAGGAAACGGTCCCGTTGCTGTAGCTGGCGCCGATACTGCCGCCGGCACCGACACTGCCCACGCTCGTGCCGACCTGGGTATCGACGCTACCATATTCGCCGCTGATGCCGTCGCCGGCATAAACCGTGACGCCGCCGATGGCCGAGGCGTTCGCGGCCAGTGTGACTCCGTTTGGCTGTGCGAACAGACCACCGGCCGCGGTGACGCCGATGCTGACATCGGCATGCGCGGTCTGGTTCAGAGTCCCGGCAGCCGTGCTTTCCTGGCCGCTGACCGTCGTGCCGGCACTCACCGTATCCGACGCTGAGGCGCCGCCATCATGGACTTCGTTGGTCGCCCCATAACTCGCACCGCCGCTGATGCAGACCATGCCGGCCGCGCAAGCCTGCGCGCTCGCGCCGCCCGTCGCGCTTTCACCGACCTTGGTGTTCAGGATGCAGTCAACCGACTGGCTGCAATCGCTGGATGGGCTGGAGCCGTTGTAGATCGACGTGTCGGTTCCTGTATTGGTGCCGGTTTGCATGCTGGTGTCGTTGGTGCTCGACCCGCCGCCATTCGAGCCCGCGACCGTATTGGTGGCAGACGACTCGCTGGGTGGGCTCTGGCCCGTTATCAGATCGGTGACACCGGTGAGATCGACGGAGGCGGTGGAATCGAAATTCGATCCGCCGTTTTTCGACGCCGAACGGGAAATATCGGCGATGCTGAGGATTGTGCTGCCGGCGTCATCGTTTCCAAGAAAGCTGAGCCCGTTCAAACTTTGCAGATTGACCGATGTCAGCGTACCCGGCGTGCTGTCTGCGGTGTCGAGCGTATAATCTCCGCCGGCGCTTCCGGTCAGGCTCGTGATCACGACGGAATAGGTACCTGCCGTCACGAACCCCGCTTCGCTGATATTCCAGAGCGCACCGTAACTGTTCTTGATCTGGACGACGGCCCCCACATTGTCCCCGGACAGCACGCCGGAGAGGGTATAATCGCCGAGATTGTCGAGCGAACCGGCAATGCCGCCCACGCCGGAATAGGCCGTGCCGCCGATGGTGGTATAGGTGACCGTCTTCGGCGTGATCGTTAGCGTCGCATCGTTCGCAGTGCTGGGCACAAAGGTATAATTCGCGGCCTCGGTGCCACCGACGCCGTCGAGGAGCAGCACACTTTGGCCAGCCGGTACGCGGCCGGCGCTTTGTGTAAAGGAAACGGCAGAAGATCCGTAACTGACCGATCCGTTGACCGCAATCGTACCCTCTTTCTCATAGTAGACGGGCGTGTAAACCCCAAGAACCGGATAGACGGCACCGCTGGTCGCGTCGGACGGGACGATTCCAGAAAGTTGGGCGGTCACATTCGTGGAACCATAAATACCGGAAGCATTGTCGATTGTGTAGGTCAGGAGTTTGGGATTGAGCGTGACCGTCGAGGTCCCGCCGCCCACCAAGGTGTAATTGAAGTTCATGCAGCCGACCGTCGTGCAACTGAAATCCGTCCGCGCGCCGCTGCCCGAAATCGACCGCACCGCCAGCAGATGCGGCTGCAATTGATCGACCTGCCATTGATAGGCGCCGACATTCTGCAGCGTGCTGAAGGGCTGCATGGCGGGTTCGATCGCGTCGGCATCGCCGGCGACCACGAGATTGTTGTAGGTGACGTTGCCGGTGAAAATAGGCGGACTATCAATAAGCCCGTCCTGGACGATGAAATCGCCGAGCTGGTATCCGGCCTGGGTTTGGCTGTCGCCATAAGCCGCCGTTACCGGCGCCATGCTGGCGATGGTGATGGGGCGCGGCGTGATCGTGTAGGTCACGCCGGTGGTGGGTGCGAGCGTATAGTCAAAGGTGTTCGTTCCGCTCAAGAGGACATTGCCGACGCTGTAGCTATCGACCGGCGGCGGGTCCGGATTGCCGCGGAAGCTGCCGTCCGTATTCCAG
This sequence comes from Alphaproteobacteria bacterium, assembly GCA_028865545.1. Classification (GTDB taxonomy): domain Bacteria; phylum Pseudomonadota; class Alphaproteobacteria; order Micropepsales; family Micropepsaceae; genus Rhizomicrobium. Next base: position 3,828 of record JAGWJY010000045.1, read on the forward strand.
ATCAGCGACATATCGTAACTGCCGAGCGTGCCGGTCAACGTGGCGTCGTAAACGGACACGCTGTCGCCTGCGAGCACATTGCTGATGCTGAACCCGGGACGGTCGCCGTAAACGCCCGTCGCGCTGCCGAGATAAAGCGTGCGCGGCGTGATCGTCACGGTGCCGTCCTGGCTGCCGGACGCGACCAGTGAGAAATCCGGCGAAGAGACGCTCGGCACGATGCTGTAGGTCCCGACATTGCTGTGCTGGGTCAGCGTGACCGGCGTGCCATTGCCGAGATAGCTGAGGGTAACATCGCCGGTCGGCACGCCATAATAGGCGCTGCTGTCGGAAACCTTGGCAAAGCTCACGCTCGGATTCAGCGCGGCCAGTTCGGCCGCGTCATAATCGCCGTAGATCCAGCTCAAATCGGCGACGTTGTAGGTCAGCTGCAACGGCACGATGGTGATGGTACCCGGCGTGACCGTCACGGTATAGTTCGAATTGACGTGCGCCTTGCCGGTCAAGGCATAGGTCCCGACATCGCCATTGCCGAGGTTATAGCTGTAGCCGTCGAGCGTGACCTGATCGCCATTGTAGAGCACGCCCGAAGTGACGCCATAACCCGGCGCGATGAAGGGCGTGCCATAGGCCAGCGTCGCATCCTGCATCGTCACCGTAATCGGCTCGGGATCGACCGTCAGGATGCCCGGCGTGTTGGCGGCGTTGGGATCGATCTTGTAATCGTGCAGCATGGCGTTGGTGCCGGTCAGGCCGGTCACGAACATCTTGTAGGTTCCGGCGGTGGTGCTTTGGCCAATCGTGATCGGCGGGTGATAGCTGTAAGGCTCGTCGCTATTGATGAAATAAGCGGTGGTGGCGCCGAGGGAATCGCCTGACAGAAGCCCGTCGAAGCTTACCGTCCCCATGTCATAGAGCGCATTGGCGCTGCCATAGACTGCGCTGGTGTCGCTGATGCTCCAGGTGATGAGCTTAGGATTGACCGTCAACGTGCCCGCGGTGTTGCCGCTCGTCGCAATCGAATAATTCGACGCGGCCGTGCCGCCGAGCGTTGTGGCATTCACAGTGTAGGTCCCGCCCGTCAACCGGTCGCCGAGCGTTACGGATTGATTGTTGACGTCGGTCAGGCTGTATCCCGCCACCGAAACATCGTCGCTGCCGAAGACGCCGTTGAGGCTCGCGGACAGGCTCGCAACCGTGCCATAGGTTGAACTCGCATTGTTAACCACATAGGTCAGTGGTTTTGGCGTGATGGTAGCGTCGATGGTGTTGGTGCTGGCGATGTAGTAGTTGGAGGTCTTGGCGGCACCCAAAGGCGTGAAGTCGGTCGTCGAGACCGTATACGTGCCGGCGTCGAGGCCCGCGGCGACGATCTGGCCGGGCGCATTGGTGCCGCAACAGGCGTTAGTCAGCGAAACCGGATTACCGCTGCCGTCGAACATGCTGACCCGGCCGATGCCGCCCTCGCCCGACGCGAACCCCGTCAGATTGATGCTGACGCCGATCTCGACCTGGCTGCCATAGGTCCAGCTATAGGAACTGTCCGTGATGGTGGCAGTGAGCGGCGCCTTGTTGACGGTGATGGCCTGTGCGGACGTCGAAGGCAGCGAATAGTTCGAAATCGGGTGGCTGGAATCGTTGGTGGAAAGCGCGACCGTGACGGTATAGGTGCCAGCGTCCAGGTTGCTCGCGGTCGTGGCAAGGGTTTCACCGAGATAGGTGGTCGAATCCGTGCTGGCCGCGGCGACCGTGTTGCCGAATGAATCCATGATCGTCAGTTGCGGATGGATGGCGATCGCATCACCGGTCGTCACAAGCCCAGTCAACGTGACCGCCGTGCTGGGCGCAGTCACGCTGCCATAGGTCGTGGTGCTGCTCGTGCTGCTGAGGCCGAGCGGTTTGGGATTGATCGTGATCGTGCTTGAGGCGTTGCCGGTGCCGAGCGTGTAATCGCCAGCCTTGGTACCCGCCAGCCCGCCGACGCTGGCGGTGTAGGTGCCGACATTGGTGGTGAGGCTAAGACCGCCCGGCGCATTGGTCGAGACCGCGGCGGACACATCATCGCCGAAAAGGACACCGGTAAGATCAACCTGCGGTGCGGTGCCGGTGCCGTAATCCATGGTCTCGTCGTGCAGGACATAGTTCAATGCCACCGGAGAGATGACGAGCGTGCCTGGCGTGCCGCCGCCAACGGTGTAATCGCCGGCATTGGCGCCGCTGAGCGTGCCGGGCACGGTCTGATAGGTGCCGGCGTCGGTCTGCACGGTATAATCGTTCGTCACACCGCCCGACCGCACGCCAAGCGCCGCCGACACATCGTCGCCCGCCAGAACGCCCGTGAGCGTCACGATGCCGCCGAAGGAAGTTCCGTACTGGACGCTCCCGCCAGGTCCGGTATAGCCGAGCGCCAAGGGATTGACGGTGAGCGTGAAGTCGCTGGCGCCGCTGAGCGTGTAATCGCCGGCCTCCGCGCCGCTAAGGCCGGTGGTCGAAATCGTATAGGCGCCAGCCGGCGTGCGCGCGCCCAGCGTGACCGTTCCGCTGCTGCCGGTGGCGCTGACATTGGCGCTGACATCGTCGCCCGTGAGGACGCCGGACAGCGACAGATCGAAACTAGGCGCCGTGCCGTAGGTCGAAATTTGATCGCTGCAGCAGGTGGCGTAGGTGATTGTTTTCGGAGCAATCACCAAGCTATCGCTGATGGTACCGGAGGTGTCGAGCTCGTAATTGCCGCCGTCGGTTCCGCCGATGCCCGTCAGCGTATAGGTGCGCGTGCCCACTGCGGTGTGTGCATCAAAGGCATAATTGCCGCCGCCCGTGTCGGTCATGGTTTGGCTGCCGCCGATACCGGAGATGGTGGCGATAGGCGCGACGCTGTCGCCGCTTACCACTCCGGACAGCGACACCAGAGGATCGGGCGAGCCATAGGTGTAACTGCCGGCCGACAGGCTCGGCACCAGAAGCGCGGGTGATATGCTGAGATTGGCCGTCAGCGTGCTGCCGGCCGTGTCGATCATATAATTGCCGGCGCTTCCGCCATCGAGAGCGGTAATCGTGTAGGTGTGCCCGCCCGCCGGTGCATGAATGTCGAACCCATAATCGCCAGGATTTCCGGTTGTGCCGCTGACATCGACCATATCCTGTGTGCCGCTCGTGCCGCTGAAGCTGACGACCGGCACCACCGTATCGCCGGAAAGGATGCCGGTTCCGTTGCCGCCATCCTGCGACAGGGTCACGGCCATGGTGCCGGGGGGCTGGCCATAGGTGTAGCCGCCCGAGTCGTTTGCCGTGACGACGACCGGCCGTTGGGTGATATCAAGCACCGGCGGCGTCGAGAAGATCGAGGTGACATCGACGAGATAGCTGCCATGCACGCTGCTATTGATCATGCTGCCACCAGCGGACATTTGACCGTAATAGGTTCCCACGGGCGATCCCTGATTGGCTGCGGCCCAAAAGGGAGAAAAAGCCCGGCTTCGCATGATGCTGGTGGAGTCGTCGCCCGAGGCGAAAGACTGGATGGCCGAATTGGGATCGATCGTTGCGGTCAGGGAATGCGCGGTTGACGGGATAGCTTCGCCGTAGACAGCGGTGTAATCGCTGTCCGGCTGAAGATCGAGACGGATGGCATCGCTGTCGCCATCCTGAATAAGCCCGACCAGATTGGTCACCGCATCGGTTCCCAGCGAGAATGACAGCGTGCTACCGCCGATGGTCGTGATCGTGGAGGTGAATTCGTTGGTCCAATCGACGCTGTTGTCGCCAATAAGCGAGAGAATGCTGCCCTGTCCGTTCTGGATATTGCCGGTAATAGTGAGATTGCGGACGTCGAAATCCTGGTTGTAGAACTGGATTTGCGCGGCAGGCACTGCAGACAAGGTAACGTCGGAGAAAAAGGCCTGCGAAATCGACAAGTTTCCAACCTGATTGTAAGTGTTACCCGCGCCATCACGAAGTTCCACGGTCAGATAGCTCGACGGCGCAAGCGTGGTGTTGTCATAGCCTCCATTGATGATGGCCGTTAAACCGCTGGGGGCGCCGGGGTCGGCCAGCATGGAAATGCTCGCGGCGCCGGAAGCGCGGTCGGCATCGACCACGCCTGCGGCGGCGGTGTCGTTGGCAATGATCGTGACCGAGCCGTCCAGAAAAGTGAGCTGGGCATCGGTGACGTTGAAGATCACCGAGCGACCTGCGTCCAGGGTCAGATGTCCGATCGGGCCGCTCGAACTGGTGGCGGCGCCCCCCGTTGTGCTCGTCCAGGTGATGTCGTTGCTGGCCTGCAAATCCAGATCGGTGCCGGCGGACAGCACGCTCATAATGGCCTGAGTGCTGAGCGTCAGCGTACCGCCTGTGTCGTCGGCAAAGGTGTAGTTTTGCGCGCCGTCGAAGGTGATGCTGCCATTTCCAGGGTCGTCTTCGATATTGATGTTCTTGGGATCGAGCAGCAGCGTGCCGCCTGCGCCCGTCTCGATGTGACCGAGCGCGATGGACTGCACCGCATTGTGCGAGGAAACCTCCACCGCGCCGCCCACCGCGGCGCCATGCGCGTCGATGCTGCCGAGTTCGGACGTATCGAGATTGCTCCAGACGATCGCAGTGCCACCGGCTCCGTCGGCGCCCGTGGCGCTGACATCGATCTTGCTCGCCGCATCGATACTGGTGGTGTTGGCATTGGCGATAGCGGGGCTCGCGCCGAACCGGGTGACGTATTTCTGTGCCTTTGCCGAAGCGGGGTCCTGCGCTTTGCCGCCTTGAAACGCGCCGCCGACACGTACCAACCCGCCCCGCTGACTGCCAGAAGCGTTCAGAACCGCACCCCGCAACGCAACGTTGCCACCGCTGACGTCGATACGACCGCCCCGTTCGGCTCCAGAGGCATCGACCGTACCGGACACGACGACAGTTCCGCCGCCGCCGCCCAGCACCACATCGCCATCGTGACCGGAGACGCTGCGCGCCTGGATGTTGCCCGACATGTTTACCGAGTCGCGGATCGCATCGCGCACGGTGGCCGCTTTGAGTTCGACACTGCCGCCGTCGGCGCTGATCGTTCCGCTATTGGATACCAGCGGTTTGCCTGACGCGTCGGTAGCGCCGGACGGCAGTTCCACCTGCAGGAAACCGTCACCATTGATGTCGAGCGTCGCGGCCTGGCCCGCACCCAGCGCGACCTTGCCCAGCGGCGTAATGATGGTGCCGCTGTTCGCAACGCTACTGCCGATCAGCGCCACCGCGCCGCCCGGCCCGGTGGTGATATTGCCCTGATTGACCACCGCGGCGCTGTTGCCGCTGCCGGCGAATCTGTCGGTCCCATGCAGGAAGTCGCTATCCGACATGCCGAGCGTCGATGCGATGAACCCGCCCTTTGCGTCGACCGCACCGCTCGACGTAATCTGGATGCCATTGGGATTGACCAGATAGACCTTACCGTTGGCATTGATGCTGCCGGCAAGCGACGAGGCGGCGGCGCCGGTCACGCGATTTAGCGTGGCAGAGCTAGCGTTGGGCTGGTTGAATGTAACCGAATTGCCCGCACCCACACTGAAACCCTGCCAGTTGATGACGGCACGCGAACTGCTCTGAGTGATGGCGAGGCTTCCGTTCGACGCGGTACCAATATGCGCGCTGCCGGCCATGACACGACCGCCGGTCGGCAGCGATTGCGCGAGCGCCGCTCCCGGCAGAAACAGCACACTGCAGCATAAGAGGCGCCACAGGTGTCGGACAGTATGGCGGTTGACAGGCATCACAAGCTCAGCCCCAGATTGACCATGACGCGATTGGCGCTGGCGACGCCGGCATCGACATGCCCAAACTCAAGCGAAAGCTGAGGGGTGAGCCCCTCGACCGGCGCATGGCCGAGACGCAGGCCCGCGCCCCAGGCGACCGCACCGAGCACTGTTCCGGGAATGTCGTATTTGTTGACGATGCGCCCGCCCGAGACGAACAGGTAGGGCGCGCACGGAAAGTCGTACCACGCGAAGGGGCGTGACAATTCCAGACGTCCGGTCACACCGTTATCGCCGCTGACACTGCCGTCGGTAAGGGACGACACCGCATCTGTCCCGTCGAGGGAAAACATTTCGCTCGAAGGCATCGCCTCATTGAAAGCGAATTGGCCATGAAGCAGGACCGATAGCGCGGCCCCGTAAGGAAGATCGCTGTTGGCATAGGCGAGGCGCAATTCCGCCTTGGAGAAATTTGGCGAAGCGCCAAACCGCGAAAAGCCGATATTGGTCGCGGCAACATCAGAAATCGTGCGGACGTTCAGCCAACTGACGCCCTCGGAGACTTGGCCAAACAGCTTGAGACTGCCGCCCTCACCAAGCCCCCTGCCCCAATCGAGCGACAGACGCAGGACATTGAGGCGGTCTTCGTCCAGGAGCACGTTGAAGCCCTGCGCAACCTCGGTTTGCACCGAATATTCGAACGCGCCGGCAACGGTCAGACTTTCGCTTCGGCTTTTGATGAGCGGATAATTGAGCTTGCCGTCCAACCGCTTGAACAGGCCATTGGACTGGAACAAGGCGCCAGGCACGCCGGGCTTGGTGTCCGCGACAGTGCCTTCGACGGTCGCCACCAACCCGTCATCGCCGATCGGAATCGAAATGCCTGTGCCAGCGACACGGCGTTTGGCATCGCCGTCAAGAGCGCGCCACAGCTGCGGACTGCCTGACAGATAGACATAGATCTGCTCACCCAGGCCCAGAAGCGAATTGGCGGAGGCCTCGACGTTGATTTCCCAATCGTTGAACAGCGGGCCCAGGCTGTCGTCGGCGCTTACCGTCGCGTTGAAGGGTGTGTAGTTCGCCTGAATGATCAGACGCACGCCGCCCGGCTCCTTGCCGGCTGCAAGCGTGCTCTTGAGCGTGACCCCGGGCAGCGTTCCGGCCAGCAGCAGCGCGCGTTCGATTTCGGCGAACTTGGGATGGCGCAGGCCGACAAGTCTGTGCAACCGCGCGGCGATCGGACCGACCACAGCGGCGGGAACATGACTGAAGTCAACGGCTTCGATAAAGCCGTCTATCAGGTGCAGACGAAACGTGCCGCCATCATTGAGTTTTTGCGGCGGGACGACGATACGCACAAGGATATAGCCAGCCTGGTTATATGCCTGTTCGATGGCGGCTGCGAGATTGTAAAAGTCGGCTACCGTCTTCGTTCGACCGCGATAGGGCGCGACCAGTTTCTCCGTCTCTGCGGTAAGGTCGGGAAGAGCGCCATCGACCTCGACCGTACCAATGTCGATCTTAATTTTGTCAGCACCTTGTGGCGCTTGGGCGGCCGGCGGACCGGTGATCGCCAGCTCTGGCGGTGGCGTCGTCGTCGCATTCGGCGTGATGTTCTTGGGCGTCACCTGGCTCGGTGCCACGGGGGCCGTCGGCGGCGGAGCCGCTTGCGCCGACATAGCGGCACAAGAGATAAAAGAAATGCATGTTGCCAAAAGCAGTGCGGGCCGCGGCGTACCGGCCCTACTGCCACGGGCGTCGCGGCGGCAAGTGCCCAAAAGCGATGCCAGCGCCCCGCTTAGCATGATCCACCCACCCGATTAGAAACGTGGGCGAAATAGACTTGTGGCGACCAAGTGAGTAAATTGGACTGAGGTCTTACAACCAAAGTCCTAAGGCCAGGAAAGGCCTTGCTGCTCATCCTTAACAGGTTCGATATTTCGATTATGAAGTTGCTGATCGTCGACGATCATCCGATCTTGCGCGAAGGTGTTGCCGAGATATTACGGCAGGCACTTCCGGATACGACCGTCCTTCAAGCGCGCAATGTCGATGAGGGCATCTCTCTTATCAACGACCAATCCGATCTCGACGCGATTTTTCTGGATCTGAATTTTCCAACGGGAGGCGGCATGTCGGCGATCGCCGATTTCGTGCGGCTCACGCCCGGCACGCCGTTGATCATCTTTTCTTCATCCGAGGATCCTTCGGATGTCCGCAAGGCGCTGGCCCACGGCGCGATGGGTTACGTGCCAAAATCCGCCAGCGCGCAAACCCTGGTGTCGGCACTTCGACTGGTCTTGTCGGGCAACGTCTATCTCCCACCGCTGCTCGCGGATTCGGCGACGACGGGCGGCGTGCTCGAGCTGGGTGGGCGCACTATCCTGACCGAACGCCAACTCGAAGTGCTCGAAGCGATTTGTCGCGGATTGAGCAACAAGGATATCGGCCTTCAACTCGATCTTTCGGAAAAGACGGTGAAGACCCACATCACGGCGATTTTTAGGGCACTGAACGTCGTCAACCGCACGCAAGCGGTCAACGCCGCAAGAAGTGCCAAGCTGGTTGCCTCTTAGGAAGCGGCTGGTTCCCGACGCAGCGTCGCACCGATGGCCTCGCGCAGATGATGCGCCGATACGGGCTTATGCAACAACACGAAGCCGCTCTCACGGGCCTCTATCAGACGATCGGGCGCGGTGTCGCCGGTGACAAGCATCGCGGGGATTTCGTCGTTGAATTCCGACTGGAGCCGCTGGATCACACCGATACCGCCTTCGTTGTCGAGTCGATAGTCGCAGATGATCAATTCGGGACGATCGGGACAATCGGAGACCCTCAGCAGCATCTCGTCACCGGAACTGGCGACGATCACCGTATGGCCCCAGCTTTCCAGTAAGCTGCGCATCGCCTCCTGAATTGCCACCTCATCGTCAACGACCAAGATCAAACCCTTGCCGAGATAGGCCGCAGAACCACTTACCTTTGCCGGGAGTTCGACAGTCGATGCGTACGGAACGGCGATCTTGAAAACGGAGCCACGTCCCACAGCGGACACAAAAGTCAGAGGATGATCCAGAATTCGAGTCAGGCGACGCACGATCGCGAGACCCAGACCGAGGCCCTGGCTCCGATCGCGCCCTGGATTGGCTACCTGATAAAATTCCTCGAACACCTGCTCACGGTGGTTGTCCGGAATACCGACGCCTGTATCCCATACTTCGACGCTGAGCTGTGCGCCGCGCCGACAGCCAATCACGATGCGGCCGTGCTCGGTGTAGCGCACTGCATTGGAGACGATGTTGCGCAGAATGCGCTCAAGCAGGATCGGGTCGCTTCTTACGGCAGCGGAACACGGCAAAAGACGCAATGCCAGACCCTTCTGAGTCGCTTCGCCTTCAAAATCCCGCCAGATGCGTTCGAGCAACGGCTGAATAGCAAAAACTCTCGGATACGCCTGCACCACACCGGCATCGAGTCGCGAAATGTCCAGAAGGGACTTGAACAGCCCGTCAAGCGCGGTGACAGAACCCTCAATATGATCGAGGAGGCGTACAGCCTGCGCCGACATTTCATGCGCACGCAGCGCACCTACAAACATGCCCAGCGCGTGAACGGGCTGTCGCAGATCGTGGCTGGCCGAAGCGAGAAAACGTGATTTCGCGATATTGGCTTGCTCGGCCATTTCCTTCTGCTCGCGCAAATTCTCCAACAGGTCCAGGTTTTCATAACGCAAATTGAGCGATTCAATCGCATTCTTGTTGTATACGTGCGCCAGCCAAGCCACGACAGGAATCCAGATGGCGCTCAACACGGCATAGGCATCGTGTTCGATGTCATGTTGTAATGCGCTCCACACAGTTAGCGGCACGAGCGCCGGCAGAAAAAATGCATAGAAGGCCGGAAGGTAGCTGCCAAAGGACGAGAGTGCTCCATAGACCAACGCCGAGATGGTCATGATAACCAAAAGCTGAAGGTCAAACTGGGCAGATGACGCCATCAAGAGCGATCCTACCCCCCATGTGATCCCTCCTGTCAGAGTTCCGAGGCTAAATATAATTGCCCATGAATGCCATGCAGACACTGGCGGCGACGCGCGTCGATAAATTTCGCACAATGCGATGCGTCCCAAACTCTGCACGAACATCACCGCGATCCAGATGTTCATCGCAGGTCGCGACACACCGGTAAAATGGATCAGAAGCCAGTAGAGAACGACGCCAGCCACCAATGCCGCCAACACGCCTATCGGCGCATTGCGAAAGAGTTGCCGGAATTGCTCGGCACGCATGGCATCTGCGCGGCTGCTTAAGGTCCGCGATACGAACCGCACGCCGAGTTGAGTGTCCATCAAAGCCCCACGCCGTCCTGCCATTGCCGCGACGGATTTTGACCGACCAAAGGAAATAAGCAACCGCAGCTGCATAACGGGCGGAATAATTCGACCCGCAACCATTGCCATACACATGTGAGCTTGGCGGCCAATGACGAGCGTACGGCCAAGTGCGTGTCGGAAATGCTTGGCATCCGGTTGCGAACGCGCCTGGATATTTCGGGAGCACCAGCCCCGCGGCAAATCGAGTTGAGTGTTAGTAGAGCCCGTTTTGAAAGTCGCTCTGCGGGGGTGTCGCGATCTGGTGCGCACGGCTCGCATGCATTTGGAAGACGCCGGCGACGCGACAGAAAATCCACCGGTACAAATTCCAGGAAGCAATCAAGCCCTATCTCGATGAGTGTTGGGCCATCCTTAAAAATTGCCTGCCTGATTTGCAAATCTGAGAAGTGCGATAAGCGTGCATTGAGCTTCTGACACGGCGCTAGGCCTGCGGACCGATGTCTTGTTGGCGGTCCTGACGATCATCAGTTGTTGTTGGCGAATCACCGACCATGGAAATGTGAGCTGCAACGCCAGCAGCAACATGAGTTGTTCAGAACACTGCGAACCTTATGGCCATGAAGTATTGTCAGCCCGCGGACGCGCACTGACAGCCAAACGAAGCATAAGTCTTCTTGGGGAGGCTATAACGAGGCTAAGAGGTTTGCGCTTCGCTACTAACCTATTGAAACCAATGGTGGGTGATGCAGGACTCGAACCTGCGACCCGCTGATTAAGAGTCAGCTGCTCTACCGCCTGAGCTAATCACCCGCCGGGGGGAGGCGCGCTATAGCAGAGGGTTTTCGCCGTGTCCATGCGCCCGAAAGGATTAGATAATACCGGCAGAATGGCGGGGAATTTCGACCTGCCGATGCACATGCACGCTGAGCAATAGGCCGAATCCGAACATCACGGTAAGCATCGCCGTCCCACCGTAGGAAATAAGCGGCATGGGGATACCCACCACGGGAATCAGACCCATCACCATCGCTGCATTGATCATGATGTAGAAGAAAAAGTTGAGGATAATTCCGATCGCCAGCAGGCGAGCGAACTGGCTGCGTGCGCTCATCGCGATCTGCACGCCGTAGCCGATCACCACGGCAAAGAGAATGAGCAGCGCGATGCAGCCGACAAAGCCAAACTCCTCGCCGTAATTCGTGAAGATGAAGTCGGTCTCCTTCTCCGGCAGGAAGTTGAGCCTGCTCTGGGTACCCTGCAGGAAGCCTTTGCCGTTCAGGCCACCCGAACCGACGGCGATCTTGGCCTGGGTGATGTTCCAGCCGGCGCCTAATGCATCGGATTCCGGGTCGAGGAAGGTCAGCACCCGGGCCTTCTGGTAGTCGTGCAGCACGAATTTCCAAGCCAGAGGCACCGCGGCGGCCACCGCAGCGATGGTTGGCGCGATCCACCACCAGGAGAGGCCCGCCAGGAAAAGCAGCGAGGCTCCGTCGGCCACCAGGATCAAAGTGGTTCCCAGGTTCGGCTGGATCGCCACCAGAGCTGCCGGTATGGCGATCATGACCAGCGGAATCGCCAGACGCAGAGGTTTGGAAACGTCCTCCACGCTGAGGCCATGGAGATAGCGCGCCAGCGCCAGCACCAGCGCAATCTTCATCGGCTCGGACGGCTGTAACTCCAGCGGACCGAGCGTGATCCAGCGCTGCGCGCCCAAGCCGACATGGCCGGCGATCTCCACCGCGACGAGAAGCAGCAGCGAAAACGCATAGAAGGGATAAGCGAAACTCAACCAGAATCGGACGTCCACCAAGGACACCACAATCATCAGAACGAAGCCGATTACGAAGCGCATCATCTGCTTGTCGGCCCAAGGCGAGAAGGAGCCGCCTGCGACCGAATAGAGCATCGCGAAGCCGATACAGGCGATGATCGTGACCAATAGCACAACACCCCAGTTGATTTCGTAGAGTTTGTCCACGAAAGAGAGCGTACGGCGGGCGATGGCATAGGGGCGCGTGATCATGTTCCCGACCTCACGATCGCCGGAGCCACCTGTGCGGCATGGACGGGGTAGGCAGTCGGCATCTTCACCGGATCCCGCTGCTGCGCGTATAGGAGGATGTTACGCGCCATCTGCACATGAGGATGCGAGACCAATGCTCCGTGCTCGATGATGATCGAGAGGGCATAACGCGGCGTGTCTACCGGCGCATAAGCGATGAACAGCGCGTGCTCGCGCAGATTCCACGGCATCTGGCTGTTGCTCAACACCCCGGTGAGGCGTTCTTCTTTCGAGATGCGGCGGACCTGGGCGGTACCTGTCTTGCCGGCCATCTCGAAGCCTGCCTGTGTGATGCGCCATGGATAAGCTGAGCCGATGACCTCGTTGGTCACGGCGCTCATGCCGGAGCGAACCGCTGCGAAAGCATCACCGGAGAACGGCAAATTCGCCGGAACCACGCGCGGCTGCAAGCTCTGGCCCAGCTCATGGACAATGCGCGGCAACAACGCCTTTCCGGAGGCGATGCGGGCAGACTGCACGCAGAGTTGAAGCGGCGTGGTCAACACATAGCCCTGGCCGATGCCGACATTGAGCGTGTCGCCCTGCGTCCAGGGAACGCCCGCCCTAGCAAGCTTCCAGGCGCGAGTCGGAACGAGACCTGGCAGCTCTCCGGGCATCTCAATTCCGGTCGCCGCTCCGAGTCCCAGCGCAAACGCGGCTTCGCTCATCTTGTCGATACCAAGCCGGCGGGCCACCTCGTAGAAGAAGATGTCGCAGGACTCGGCGATGCCGGAGTGCAGATTGACGTGGCCGTGGCCGCCTTTCTTCCAGGCCCAGCAATGCCATTCGCGGCCGCCAAACATCATCGATCCCGTGCAATTGACCTGCAAATCCGCCAAGCCGTTGTCGACGGCTGCCAGCGCCATCGCCGTCTTGAAGGTCGAACCCGGCGGATAAGAACCATCGATCACCTTGTTGAGCAGTGGTTTGTGATCGTCGTTGAGCAAGGTGCTCCATTGCTCGTTTGTGATGCCGACGTTGAAAAGGTTCGGGTCGTAACCCGGCGTCGACGCCATCGCCAATACGTCGCCGTTGGAGGTATCCATGACGACGCAGGCCGCACTTTCGTCGCCCAGCTGCTGCTCGACGTAGCGCTGCAGATCACAGTCGATGGTGAGATAGACGTCCTTGCCCGGAATGCCCGGCTCGCTGCTCAATTGGCGGATGACGCGACCGTACGCGTTGACCTCGACGCGGCTGGCTCCCGCCTTGCCCCGCATCTGCCGGTCGAACTGCTTTTCGATGCCGCGCTTGCCGACGCGGAACCCGGGCAAATCCAGAAGCGGATCGTCGTCGCCCTTCTTGTCGTCCGGGCTGGCGGCCGCAACATAGCCCAGCACATGAGAGAGCTGCGCGCCATACGGATAGGATCGCGTCTCGCCGACATCGGGCTGAACGCCGGGCAGGTAGGGAAGATGCAGATTGATGCGCGCAAATTCATCCCAGCTCAAATTCTCCACCACCGGGACCGGTGCGAATTTCTTGTTCTGGGCGATGTCGTGCAGAACCTTGTCCCTCTGCCGCGGCGTGAGGACGATGATCTTGCCGATCGCATCCAACGCAGCGTCGACCCCGTCCGTCGCCTGCTCGGCGACAATCACCACCCGATAATTCCGCCGATTGTTGGCGAGTTCGACGCCGAAGCGGTCCAGAATGGTGCCCCTGGGCGGCGCTACCAACCGCTGATTAACGCGGTTGTCCTCGGCTTCCATCTTGTATTCGTTGCCGTCGACGATTTGCAGCTGATAGAGCCGGCCTGCAAGCAGCGCAAAGACACCCGTCATGCCGCCGCTTAACATCAGCGAGCGTCGCGTGAAACTCGCGTAGCGGCTTTTGTCTTTGCGGTCGAACAACGGCATCAGACGTCGCTCCGCAGCGGGCCGACGAGGCGACGGTGCACGAAACCCAGCATGAACGCCATGGGCACGTAGAACAGCACCGTCACGAAGAATTCCTTCACATAGGGCGCCAACGGAACCAGCCGCGCGTAGTAAACCCCGACAATCACATAGTCCGTGCCGCAGGCGACCAACGCCGCCGTGGCGAAGCCGAGCACTGCGCCCCAGCCAGACAGGCCCGCGAAGGCGTCGCGCTGACGGTCGATGACGGCATAGGTGGCGACGAAGGACGCGGCCCAGATGCCGGGCGGACCGCCGGACATGATGTCTTCCAAGACGCCGATGGCGAACGCCCAACCCGGGGACATCAGGTCCGGGCGCACCAGACACCAGAAATAAACCGGCATCAGTGAGAGCAGCGGCGGCGGCACCCAGCCGCCCAGAAAGGAAATCGGCAGATTGGCCACAAGCACACCAAGCACGCCGCAGAGAACCGGGACGATGCTTGAAAGGAGCTTGCCGCCCATGATGTTACCGACGCGTTCCATCGGGCGGCCTCACTCGACGCCGTTGCCGACGGCGTTGTTGTCAATAGCGGGCCGGGACGCGTTCAGCGTCGCGCCCTGCCCTTTCTTGACCGCCGAAGGCTTGATCGGCGCCGGTTTGGGGACCAGCTTGGCCGGCACGGGGGCCCCCGGCGTCGCCCCTTGCGGTACAATCGGTGTTGTATCCGTTTGAGGCGGCGGCGCAGCCGGCGGCAGCCCGGCCGCCGTCACCGGAAGATCGCTCGGCGTCGGAGCAGGCGGCTGCTCCGGCGGCTGCTTGAAGTCGAGGATTTCGACGTCCTGCGCGGTGCTCAAATCGGCGAACAAGGCGACGCGATAATCGCTTCCGTCCGCAACCACCGTGCCGATCGGCAACCCGGCCGGCAGGAGGCCGCCATCGCCGGAACTTACAACCTGGTCCCCCACATTCAATTGCTTGCCCTGCGTGAAGGTATCGATCACCGGCGCGGATGAATTGTCGCCCGCAATGATTGCATGCGTGCTGCCTGGTTCGATGGTGACCGGAATACGGCTGTTCAAATCCGTGAGAAGAATGACCCAAGACGTGCGCTCGCCGGCAAGGAAGATGCGTCCGATCATGCCGCGCGCGTCGACCACGGCCTGCCCCGGCTTGACGCCATTCTGCTTACCGGCATCGAGGATCATCGTCTGCAGGAAGGGGTGGCTAGCACGGCCAATCACACGCGCCGTCACCGAGGACAATGCCGGATCCGGCACAGCGTGCAGCAGAAGCTGGTAGCGCTTGAGCCGATCGTCCAGCGTGATTGCCGTGCTGTGCCATTGGCGCAGCCGCGCGTTCTCTTCCTTGAGCCGCAGATTTTCCTGATAGACGGTGAAAATCTCGCCAATCGAACCGACCCAACGACTGGCCACGTCGACGGGCGTGCGCGAGGCTTCGAGCGCAGGCGCCATCCAATCCATGACGTGCGCGCGCGCGCGGTCGAAAAGCGAAGATTGCGCCTTGCCGATCAGAATAAGCGCCACCGCGAGTGCGGCGACGATGATCAGCGGGAGGTGCGCGCCACCACGCGTTCGCGCAATTCTCCATGTCCCGTTCGCCATACTCTACCCAGCCTACGCAGCATAAACTCCCGGTAAACTTAGAATGCCGTCGTCAACACGTGCCGCATGCCTTTGGTGTTTTCGAGAACGCGTCCGGTACCCAGCGCCACGCACGACAGGGGATCGTCGGCGATGGAGACGGGAAGTCCAGTTTCCTCGCGCAACACCTGATCGAGATTGGCCAGCAGCGATCCGCCACCGGTCAAAACGATGCCCTTGTCGACGATGTCGGCGGCAAGCTCCGGCGGCGTCGCTTCGAGAGCGACCTTCACCGCCTCGACAATCGCACCAACCGGTTCCGCCAAGGCCTCGGCGATGTGGCGTTGGGTGATGGTGATCTCCTTCGGCACGCCGTTCAGCAGGTCGCGCCCCTTGATCTCCAGCGTCACACCGTTGCCATCGGCAGGCGGTGCGGCCGAGCCGATTTCCTTCTTGATGCGCTCGGAGCTCGCTTCACCGATCAGAAGGTTCTGATGACGGCGGATATAGGCGATGATCGCCTCGTCCATCTTGTCGCCGCCGACACGCACCGAACGCGAATAGACGATGCCGCCGAGCGACAGCACCGCCACCTCCGTGGTGCCGCCGCCGATGTCGACGACCATCGAGCCAGTCGGCTCGCTGACCGGCAAACCGGCACCGATCGCCGCCGCCATGGGCTCCTCGATGAGGTAGACGCGCCGCGCGCCTGCAGACAGCGCCGATTCCTGAATGGCACGCCGTTCCACCGCTGTGGAGCCGGACGGCACGCAGACGATGATCATCGGATTGGCGAAGGAACGGCGGTTGTGCACCTTGCGGATGAAGTGCTTGATCATTTCCTCCGCCACCTCGAAATCCGCGATGACGCCGTCACGCATCGGCCTGATCGCCTCGATGTTGCCGGGCGTCCTGCCGAGCATCATTTTGGCGTCATTGCCGACCGCGCGAACCTGTTTCTTACCCCCTCGATTGATCGTGGCGACGACCGAAGGCTCGTTCAGGACGATGCCGCGACCCTTGACGTAAACGAGGGTGTTCGCGGTTCCCAGATCGATCGCCATATCGCTCGACAGTGCGCCGAGAAGACTGCCGAACATGCTTAACCTGCCATTCCTTTCCTAGCGTAGCGCCTGCCGTACCGTCGCCGTTCCCGCAAAACCGGCCCCGGCGGAACCCGCCGGCACCGTCCTGTTTCAACGAGCAACTTTCAGGGTCTCGGGCGCCTGCTTATTGCGTTTCACCAAAAGCTTATTGAGAGCATTAACATAGGCGTGGGCGGCAGCCACCAAAGTATCGGTATGCGCCCCCTTACCCGTCACTGTTCGTCCATCTTCCTCCAGCCGGACACTCACTGTCGCCTGAGCGTCCGTCCCCTCCGTTACGGCATGGATCTGGAACAGCTGCAGACTGGCAGTGTGCGGATAGAGTTCATGAATTGCGTTAAAGATTGCATCAACCGGGCCGTTGCCGCTGGTTTTGGTTCGCTTGTCCTGGCCCTTCACGGTGAGCATCAGGTCAGCGCTAGGCGCGATATCGGTCCCGCTCTCCACCCGCAGATCCTTGACCGAGATCCGGTCGTGGCCGCGGACGATCTCGTCGTCCACCAAGGCAACGATATCCTCGTCGAAGACGTGCTTTTTGTGGTCGGCAAGGTTCTTGAAGCGCTTGAAGGCATCCTCGAAAGCCTCGTCGGCCAGCGCGTAACCCAGGCTTGCCAGCTTGTCCTTGAAGGCATGACGGCCGGAGAGCTTGCCGAGCACCAACGAGGTCTCCTTCACACCCACTTCCTCCGGGCGCATGATCTCGTAGGTCTCGACGTTCTTCAGCATGCCGTCCTGATGGATACCCGATTCGTGACTGAAGGCATTCTTGCCGACGATGGCTTTATTGTACTGCACTGGGAAGCCCGTGACGTTCGACACCAACTTGGAGGCGCGCGACAGCATGGTGGTGTTGATGCCGGTCTCGAAGGGCATGCGATCCTTGCGCACCTTCATCGCCATCACGATTTCTTCCAATGCGGCGTTGCCCGCACGTTCGCCGATGCCGTTGATGGTGCATTCGATCTGACGGGCGCCAGCCAGCACGCCGGACAATGAATTGGCGACCGCCAGGCCGAGATCGTTATGGCAGTGGGTCGCGATCACCGCCTTGTCGATATTCGGGACGCGGTTCATCAGCATCTGGATCAGTTCGAAGAATTCCTGCGGCGTCGCATAGCCGACCGTGTCTGGAATATTGATCGTCGTTGCGCCGGAGCGGATCGCCAGCTCGACGCAGCGACAGAGAAAATCATGCTCCGTGCGGGTGGCGTCTTCGGCGCTCCATTGCACATCTTCCACGAGACTCCGCGCACGCGTGACGGAAGCCCCCACGGCATCGAGCACCGCATTCGGTCCCATCTGCAGCTTGTGCTTCATGTGCACCGGGCTCGTCGAAATAAACGTGTGAATACGCGGTTTTTTTGCTGCTTTAACCGCCTCGCCGGCGCGGTCGACATCCTTGAAGCCCGCACGCGCCAGTCCACAGACCGTCGCATTGCGCACTCGCTTGGATATCTCCGACACCGCTTCGAAATCGCCGGGCGAAGAAATCGGAAAGCCCGCTTCGATGATGTCGACGCCCATCACGTCGAGGAATTCCGCGACCTCGATTTTTTCTTCAAGCGTCATCGCGGCGCCGGGCGATTGCTCGCCGTCGCGCAATGTCGTGTCGAAGATTCTTACCCGTTCCGGTTTCACAGTTTTCGTGCTCATGGCTACACGTTCCTTCCGTTCGCCGCACCCAGCAGCTTCAATCTCTCCTTTTGCAGTCGATCCCCTAAATACCCGACGCGAGCGCGCGCCTGCCGGCATCTAGGGGCAGCTAAGGAGGAGAAGCCCTGCTTGCAGCAAACCGAGGGAAGGACGGGGCGTGAGCGTGACGCGCGCGCAGCCGCGAGCGGAAAATCCGCTCCTTGCGTTCTGCTGCATCGCGCCATTCGTCATCGCCGGATCGCCGTTCCGCCCGCCGAGTTTTCAGCTCGCTAAACTCTATCGAATCGCGGTTAAACGCCCGTAAAGGCATTATTTTCCGATCCGTGCACGGCGTTTTACGCTGTTTCTGCCGCGGCACGCAATAGCAGGTAAGGTCTTCTGACGCGCTTCCGAAGAGCATTTTCAGCCGTCGAATTCGACTGTGTTTCAAGGCGTTACGGGTCTAGCGATAATCCGGACCCAGCGACTGGTCCCGAACTGCCCGCGCCACGCATTGATGCTCACCCGACCTCGGACCGCGGCGGTGACAGTCGTTCGGGGACGAGCGGGCGGACAAGCGGCGCACTGACACGGCCAGTCGTCAACCTGTGGCGCCCGGAAGCCGCTATGCCTTTTGAAATGCTATATTTTTTGGTCAACGGCCAAATCGCCAATACCGCCGGTCGGCCGAAGCGGAAACTGTCCGTGTGTTCACGGCCGCCTCGGGGATGGCCCCACCGGCGGATCAGGTCGCGCACCGTGATGTCCCAATACCCATATCGATAGGGAACGACATCCGACTGCGCGTCATGTCTGTCGCGACAAGGTCCGGGCCCGTTCAATGGCGCCACCAGCGATCACAACGATATGCAGCCGGACATATCGAATGGCCGGCGATGACAATGACAAGACGCGCCCGGTCGCATGCGATCGACGGCCTTGGGGCCATAGATTCCCCGGCGCCGAAAAAGACGCCTCAGCGGCGCTTTTCGCTTTGCCATCGGCGGCGGGGCGTGGTTGTGTGCGCCGGAGCTGCGCTCTCGCGCGGATCGCCCGCACATACCAGTCCAATTACTTCGAGGCATGCCGGATATGAAGATCCTGCCGCCCGTCTCGATCGAGGCTCGTCGTTTGCTGCCCGGCCCCTGGGACCTGCTGGCGGCGGTACTGGTGCTCGGCTTCATCATCCTTCTTGCCGATGCCAGCCATGCGGTGATCCAGCCGCTGTCGACGCTGAAACAAAGGCCGATCTCGCTCGATCCGTCCTACCTGCCCGATTATGCCCTAAGGACGGGCCTGCGTATGCTGATCGCGCTCGGCTTCTCGCTGATCTTCACCTTCAGCTACGCCACCTGGGCGGCCAAGAGCCCGCGCGCCGGCACGCTGCTGGTGCCGCTGCTGGACATCCTGCAGTCGATTCCGATCTTCGGCTTCCTGTCGGTAACCCTGGCCTTCTTCCTGTCGCTGGCGCCGGGACGCATCCTGGGCGCGGAGTTCGCGGCGATCTTCCTGATCTTCACCAGCCAGGCCTGGAACATGGCCTTCAGCTTCTACCAGTCGCTGCGCACCGTGCCGACGGAGCTGGAGGAAGCCGGACGCCTGTTCGGGCTCAACGCCTGGGCGCGCTTCTGGCGCATCGAGGTGCCCTTCGGGATGCCACAGCTCATCTGGAACATGATGATGTCGATGTCCGGCGCCTGGTTCTTCGTGGTGGCCGCAGAAGCCTTTACCGTGGGCAATACCTCGATCGTGCTGCCGGGCATCGGCTCCTATATCGCCACCGCGGTCGCCGCCAAGAACATGAGCGCGATCGTCTGGGCGATCATCGCCATGCTCGTCGTCATCCTGATCTACGACCAGCTGCTGTTCCGCCCGCTGGTCGCCTGGGCGGACCGCTTCCGCATCGACGCCGACAGCAACGACAGCGACGAAGGATCCCAATCCTGGGCGCTGTCCATGTTCCGCCGCTCGAAGCTGATCGACGCCATCGGCGCGCCCTTCGACCGCATGATGCACTGGACCTATCGCCTGTCGCCGCCCATCTCGGTCGGCGGGGCGAAGAGCGCCAGCCCCGCCCGGTCGCGGATCGCCGACGCGGCCTGGTATGCCTGCGTGGCCGGCCTGGTGGTGTACGCCCTGTGGCAGATCGCCGGCTTCGCCGCCATCCCGCTGGGTTTCGGCGAGTTCCTCAACATCGTGCTGCGCGGCTTCGCCACGCTGACCCGCGTCATCGTCATGATCGCGCTGGCCAGCGTCGTCTGGACGCCCATCGGAATCTATGTCGGCCTGCGGCCGCATCTGTCGCGCATCGTCCAGCCGGTGGCGCAGTTCCTCGCCGCCTTCCCGGTCAATCTGCTGTTCCCCATCGTCGTCTCGCTGATCGTGTTGTGGAACCTCAACCCCGATATCTGGCTGTCGCCGCTGATGGTGCTGGGCACGCAGTGGTACATCCTGTTCAACGTCATCGCCGGCGCTTCGGCGCTGCCGCGGGAGCTGCGCGACGTCAGCGACAATCTCCAGCTCAGCGGCTGGCTATGGTGGCGCAAAGTGGCGCTGCCCGCAGTGTTCCCGTACTACCTGACCGGCGCCATCACCGCCTCGGGCGGCTCTTGGAACGCCGCCGTGCTGGCGGAGATCGTCGAATGGGGCCACAAGACCCTGCGCGCCTACGGCCTGGGCGCATATATCACCGACGCCACCACCGCCGGCGACTTCCGCAAGATCGTGCTGGGCCTCGCCGTCATGAGTTTCTTCGTCGTCGTCGTGAACAGACTGTTCTGGCGGCCGCTCTACTGGTATGCGGAACGCAAGTTCCGCCTCGGCTAGGAGGCACTGATGGGTGCAGCAACCACGCTTCTTGAAATCCACGACGTGCGGCGGACCTTTCCCAAGCCCGGCGGCGACGAACTGCTGGTGCTGGACGGCGTCAACCTGACGCTGCGCGAAGGCGAGATCGTCGGCCTGCTCGGCCGCTCGGGCTCGGGCAAGTCGACGCTGCTGCGCCTGATCGCGGGCCTGGCCAAGCCGCAAGGCGGCAACCTTACCTATCTCGGGCAGTCCATCGACGGGCCGGCCAGCGGCGTCGCCATGGTGTTCCAGAGCTTCGCGCTGTTTCCCTGGCTGACCGTGCTGGAGAATGTGCAGCTGGGACTCGAGGCGCTGCATCTGCCGGAAAAGGAGATCCGCACCCGCGCCCTGGCCGCCATCGACCTGATCGGCCTGGATGGTTACGAGAGCGCCTATCCGCGCGAGCTGTCCGGCGGCATGCGCCAGCGCGTCGGCTTCGCCCGCGCCCTGGTGGTGCATCCCAACATCCTCTTGATGGACGAGCCCTTCTCGGCGCTGGACGTGCTGACGGCGGAGAACCTGCGCACCGACCTCATCGATCTGTGGACCGAGAAGAAGCTGCCGATCAAAGGCATCATCCTGGTCACCCACAACATCGAGGAAGCGGTGCAGATGTGCGACCGCGTGCTGCTGGTCTCCAGCAATCCCGGCCGCATCACCTCCGACATCAAGATCGACATCCCGCGGCCGCGCGAGCGCACCTCGAACGTGTTCGAGGACTTCGTCGACCGCATCTATGTGGAGATGACGGCGCGGCGCGTCGAACGGCAGGCCCGCCAGGCGCCGACGACGGGGCCGACGCTGGATACGCCGCTGACGCATGTCTCTTCGGGGCTGATCGCCGGCCTGATCGAAGCGGTCGCCGCCTCGCCCTATAACGGCAAGGCGGACCTGCCCGACATCGCCTCGGATCTGCAGCTGGAGATCGACGAGCTGTTTCCCGTCACCGAAGCGCTGCAGCTGCTGCGCCTCGGCGACGTCGAGGGCGGCGACATCAAGCTGACGCATATGGGCAAGCGCTTCGCCGACGCTGACACCAACGAGCGCAAGGAAATCTTCTCGCGGTCGCTGATGAGCTGCGTGCCGCTGGCGGCGCATATCCGCCGCGTGCTCGACGAACGCGCCAACCACGCCGCGCCGCGGCGCCGCTTCATCGACGAGCTGGAAGATCACATGACGGAAGAGGCCGCCGAACAGACCCTGCGGGCGGTCATCAGCTGGGCGCGTTTCGCGGAACTGTTCTCCTTCGACAAGGAGACGGAGATGTTCAGCCTGGAAAATCCGACCTAGGGCTTCCCCCATAAGAAAAAGCGGGTGCCGCGTCGGCACCCGTTTATCCCTGAAGATGTGTGGTGCGCGCGGAAATCCCGCTTTTTCGCTGGAAACTACGGCAAGCCCTAGGAATCCGCACGTCAGGCGGCAAACCAATGAGCACCTTTGCTTCCCATTACTCCGATCGGGTTTTACGCCGCCGAACCGTCGCATCGACCGCCCAATAAAGATTGGTGCGGGAGTCCCCTTGGTCCGGCTGCGTGTGGTGGTGCGCGCGACGAGCACCCAGCCCTGTATGACTTCATCTGCGCTGTTTGTGGTTCAGATCAGGCCTTGCCATCGGCCCCGTGTCTTGGTGCGCCTCCTCCGTAATGCCTCACCTCACAAAGAACATATACGGAACCGGCCCGCGTATTGCAACCATCGCTATGCGCACAAATTGTCGCACTCAACCAATGAGAGTGTTCGTCAGGAGCGGTCGCAGAACGCCAGGCCGCAACCGCCGTCACGGGAAACGGCGAAGAAACAGAGTAGATTTCCTCGGCGAAACCTCTTTGCGCAGGGCGCGGCGCGGATGCGCGGCGTGGCGCAGGCCGATCGGCGAGGCACCGGCATGCGGATCACCTGGTCCGGAACGACGAAGAAGACCGCTCTGTGGACATTGGTCGCGATGTTCTGGGTGGACCAAGCCTATGGCCTGCATCTGCGCGGGCCCGCGATGCCCAATCCCCTCACCGGGCAGACCTGCGCCATTTATCCCGGCCCGTTCCCGCTGGCGTTCCCGACGGCCTATGTCACCGAAAGCCAGTGCCATTGTTTTTGGGGCGCCTATGCGCTCGCCGTGTTCGGCTTTGCCGTGCTGATGCTTCTGCCGGTGCGGAGCAAGGGCTCGTCACAGGTTGGAGAAAAGGAACAAGACGCGGAGGCAGAGTGAATTTGTTCGCGGGGCGAAACCGACGCGCGCGGTC
>JAGWJY010000008.1 GCA_028865545.1 Alphaproteobacteria bacterium
ATCGGACTTTCGGGCGCAACGCATGTGGCCGAAGGCTACGGCGAAGTGAGCATCCCGATCGCCCAGAACCAGCCGCTCATTCAGTCCGCGTCGATGGATCTGGCATATCGCTATTCGGCCTATGACAAGATCACGACCAACACCTACAAAGTCAGCGGCGATTGGTCTCCGACGGGCGATATCCGCTTCCGTGGCGGTTACGACCGGGCCGTCCGTGCTCCAAACGTCATCGATCTGTACACGGCGCAGGGCAACAACCTGTCGTCCGACTTCACAATCGACCCGTGCGGCGCAGGCGGTTATGCGACACAGGCCGAATGTCAGAGGACGCCTGGTGCGGGTGCCGCAACCTGGTTTGGTTCTGCCAACCTCAACAACCCGGCAGGGCAATACAACTTCCTGGCCGGCGGCAACCCCAACCTGAACGCCGAAAAGGCCGACACGATCACGCTCGGCTTCGTGGCGACGCCGGAAGCAATTCCGGGCCTGAACTTCTCGGTCGATTACTTCGACATCGACGTGCATGGCGACATCGGGACGGAAGGCACGGCGAACATCCTCAGCTCCTGCTACGTCAGCAACGTGGCGGCGGATTGCGCGAAGATCCATCGTACTGCCAACGGTTCGTTGTGGCTGGCCGGCGGCTTCGTTTCGAACCTGAACACCAACATCGGTGGTGTCAGGACGGGCGGCGTCGACTTCAGCGGCAGCTACCAGGTGGACCTCGACGATTGGGGCCTGAATGGCGGCGGAGCGGTGTCCTTCACCCTCAACGGCACGTGGCTCGACAAGCTGAAGACCAACACCGGCGTCGGTCTGATTTACGACTGCACCGGCTACTACGGCAGCATCTGCGGCACGCCGAACCCGGCATGGCGTCATGTGTTCCGCGTGAACTGGGAAACGCCGTGGAACGATCTGGTCGTGACCGGAACCTGGCGCTTCTACGGCGCGGTCAAGCAGTATGGCGCCACGGCGGCGAAGCTTGATTACCAGTGGCCGTCTGAGAGCTACTTCGACCTGTCGGCCGCAATGCCGGTGATGACGGGTGCGACGTTGCGCTTGGGCGTCAACAACCTCTTCGACCAGGATCCGCCGCTGTCGCCGTCGGTCGGTACAAACGGCAACGGCAACACCTATCCTCAGGTCTACGATTCGATGGGCCGGTACATCTTCACCTCCATCACTCTCAATCTCTGAGAAACCCAGCAATCGGGTATCTGGCGGCGGGCTTCGGCCCGCCGCTTTTTTTTGTCCGCCAGCAAGACTATGGAGATGTCCGAAGCCAGCCAGAGATGACGTCCGTGACCGGTCCGGGAACTCCACACGCCCTGCTGCAACAGGCGATGCTGTTGCAGCAGACCGGCCGGTTTGGCGAAGCCGAAGCGGCCTATAAACGTCTGCTCGCGCAATGGCCTGATTTGCCCGATTGTTGGTACAATCTGGGGTTCCTGCAGCGCCAAGCCGGCCGTTTCGATGCCGCGCTACTCTCCTACGAGCAGGCACTGGCACGCGGCGCATCCCAGCCCGAGGAAATCCATCTTAACCGGAGCGTGATCTACGCCGATCATCTGCGCCAGGACGACGCGGCAGAGAGGGAGTTGAACGCCGCGCTCAGGCTGAACCCCAATTATGTCCCCGCGCTACTCAATCTCGCCAATCTCAACGAGGATCGTGGCAGGAAAAACGAAGCGCTGACCCTTTACGAAAAGGCATTGGCGCGCGACCCCAACTGCCATATCGCGTTGGCACGAGCCGCGAGCCTTACCAAGCTCTCCGGACCGGACGACCCCATGATCGGCCGGCTGCGGCGGACGCTGTCGCTCCCGACCGTCACCGCGGCCGACAAAGCCAATCTTGCCTTCGCGCTCGGCGCAGCGCTGGATAGTTGTGGTTCCTACGACCAGGCATTCGACGCCTATACCGCTGCGAATCGGTACAGCCGTGAAAGCGCCACGCCTCAGAGGCCGCTCTACGATCGCCAGCGGCACGAGCAATTCATCGAGCAACTGATCGGGACCTTCACGCCGGGCCTATTAAAGAGCGCCGCATCCACATCCTCTGCCCCGCCCATTTTCATCTGCGGCATGTTCCGTTCGGGCTCGACACTGGCCGAACAGGTGCTGGCGGCTCATCCGCGCGTAACGGCGGGCGGCGAACTCGGTCTTCTGCCAGCCTTGGTAAGATCCGATCTAACGCCGTTTCCATCCGTGATGACAAATGTCTCCGCCGCCGCACTTGAACGGCTCGCGGAGCGTTACCTCAACAGCCTCTCAGCGCTGTTTCCGGGCGGCGACCGCATCACCGACAAGCGCCCTGACAATTTTCTTTATATTGGCCTTATCAAGCGCATGTTTCCGGACGCCAAGATCATACACACCACGCGCAACGCTCTGGACAATTGCCTGTCGATCTTCTTTCTCCACCTTGACCACAGCATGGGCTATGCCCTGGACCTCATGGATACGGGGCACTATTACGCGCAGTACCGGCGCCTGATGGCGCATTGGCGGTCACTGTACGGCGCCGACATCCTTGATTTCGACTATGACGCCTTTGTCCACGAACCGCGTCCCGCCGTCGAACGGCTGCTCGACTTTTGCGGCCTCGCGTGGGACGAAAACTGTCTGCAGTTCCACCGCGCCAGCAACACCGTCAAAACGGCAAGCGTCTGGCAGGTGCGGGAACCTCTGTATCAGCGGTCATCGGGCCGCTGGCGAGACTATGAAAGACATCTCACGCCGCTCCGGACATATCTCGACGACGTGTCGTGACACCGTCGCCGCTAACTTTCACCGTAAAATTCGTAAAAGCCGGAAATAAGAGTGGCTGCCTGGGTCTGCTCTGCTTCCGTCAAAAACGGATTCCAAACGTTGAAGATCATGATGACACGGAGACGGTCGCTATCGTTCCAGGCTTCATGCTCGATCGTATCGTCGAAGACCCAGGCCTCGCCTTCCTTCCATTCGCGCACCTCGTTACCAACCCGGAAGCGGCAGTTTCCCGGAATGATGAGAGGGAGATGTACGACAGCACGCGCATTCGTTATGCCAGCATGCGCGGGAATCCGCGTGTGCGGCTCGAGAGCGGAAAACATCACCACCGGCTCGGCGTCCGGTATGCTGGCCAAGGGCACGGATTGCAGCGCTTCCACCGTCCGCGGACAGAGGGCGCAATGTTCCTGGATTTGCCGGCCCTGCTGCCACAGAAACAACGTGCTCCAGCGCAGCGAGTTGTTCAATTCCACCCACTGGTTCAGCGGCGCTCCCGCTTCGTAATGCACGTAGGGCTTGAAGTCCTCCTTCTTGGAGGCAAGAAGGCTTAGAAGTTCCTCACGGATTACATCCGTTGCCGCTTCTATGGAGGCGAGCCAAGGAAAGTGGCTGCGATCGAAATACGGGACAGCCGGCAACTGGGGAATCTGCAGCAGACTCGCCTCTGACTTGTAGATCTTGCCCGTTCCAAGCATCGCGGCCCGGGCTTCAGCCATGCGATCCGGCCGGTTCGGAGGGGCCTGGCCGCCCTGTTGCCCCAGCTTCTCCAGCAGAATCCCATCGAGCGCACGGGATGTCTCCTCAACGACTTGGCGCGCGCGCGCCATCGCGGTGCGCACGTCCGGTAGAAGGCGTTCGGCAGGCGGCGCAATCTTCAAAACGTTTGCGTAAACCCGCGCCGCCTTTCGAAGATTTCCGGCGCGTTCAAGCAGGTTCCCTTGAGCCAGCAAGGCAAGGTAGCAATACGGATCGGCGGCCAGTGCCCGATTGAGCGCGGCCATCTCGGCGGCCGAATCTCCCAGCGCACGATGGGCGAAAGCCAGATTTAGCCAGATAATCGGATCACCTGGCGCACTCGCACCCGCACGCTCCAGAAGTTCGCGTGCGCCACGGACGTCGCGCCGATGCAGCTTGCGCTGGCCAAGAAAAAGCAGGGCTTTCGGATGACTGGGCGCTAGGCTCCGCACCTGGCCCCATAGGTGTTCCGCGGAATCAAGCGCCCCTCGCGCGACTGCATCGTTGGCAGCGCGCGACAGCTCCTCGACCCGCGGGTTGCTCCCTGCTTCCGCCATGACGGTCCCCAAAGCAACGCGCAAACTATTGGTTTCGGTGCAAGTTATGCCTTAACGCCCGCAACAACGCGAGAGGGTAGCGCGCAGCACGGATATGAAGCGAGGCGCTTACTGCGGCAGGTTTGTCGCCCTGAGTTCAATGGCGGCCTGCGGAGCCGACCTTACGGCCGTCACCGCCTCGCGGACGATTGGAGCATCCATCAACAGCGTGAAACTCTGTACCGCGCGCGCAATTTCCGACGACCCGCCGAAGAATTCATCCATAGCCTCGAAGAAACCCTTGCGCTTGGGATAGAGCTCGAAGGCGACACGGTCGCCGGCCGGGATCCCGGCCAGTTTCTTGGCAATCTCGGCGGCAGTCCAGAAGCCGCCGAGCTTATCCACCAAACCCTGTGCCTGCGCATCCGCTCCGGACCACACGCGACCGCGCGCGATCTGCTGCACTTTGTTGAGCGGCAGCCTGCGTCCAGCGGCCACCTTGTTCATGAAGTCCGCGTAGATTGCATCCGCCTCGCTGTTGACCAAAGCCCATTGCTCCGGCGTGTAGGGTGTAACGTCGGAATTCATCAACGCGTTCTTTCCGACACCGACCTGATCGGTCGCGACGCCGATCATGCCGAGTGATTTTCCGATAGCCACTTTTCCGGTCAAAACACCGATCGAGCCGGTGATTGTACCCGGTTCGGCGACGATCTTGTCCGCCGACAGCGAAATGTAATAGCCGCCCGAGGCCGCCACGCGGCCCATGCTGACAACCACGGGTTTGCCGGCCTTCTGTGCCTTCTTAACGGCATCGAGAATCTGATCCGATGCGGTCACGGAGCCACCGGGAGAATCGACGCGCAAAATGATCGCCTTGATGTCCTTGTCATCGGTGGCCTGACGAATGGCGCGCGCCATGTCGTCCCCGGCGATCACGGAATTGCCGCCGAACATGCCACCGCCAGCGCTGCCCTCGACGATGTCGCCAGAGGCTTCGATCAATGCGATATGCGGCCCGGCGACGTCATGAGATGCCGTCTGCTTGACGCGCATATATTGCGCCAAGGGGATGCTTTTTGCCCCTGCACCGGCTTGTGCGATCGCCGCGTCGTAGGCGTCGTCGTCATAACCGATCTTGTCGATCAGACCCGCCTTCTTCGCATTTTCCGCGAATTGAGGACTGGCCTCGAACGCCGCGGCCAACGCCTTGGGTGTGAGCTTGCGGTCGGCGGCCGCACCATCAACAGCCGTATTGTACCAAGACTGCATCAGCGCGGTGACCTGCTCGCGATCGGGCCCAGTCATACCGGATTCCATGAACATGTCGGCGGCGCTCTTGTATTCTGCGCGCTTGGCGATCTGCGGTACGGCCTGAATTTTGTCGAGGAAACCGCGCAGGAAAAGCTCGCCACCGCCCTCGCCGGCAGCGCCGAACGTGCTCTTCGGCTGCATCCAGATCTGGTTCGCGGCCGTCGCGGCCAGGTAGTCGCCCAGACCGCTTGCCTCAAAGCCTTGCGAATGTGCGATCACGAACTTTCCGGCAGCACGGAAACGCTTGAGCGCCGAGCCAATTTCTTCCGCCTGCGCGATCGGCAGATCGGCGTTGCCCAGCCGCAGGAACACGCCTTTGACGCGGTTATCGCGTTCGGCGGCGTCCAAGGCGAGCACCAGCCCCATCACGGTGACGGGCCGCGCTCCCAATGTGAAATCCGATGGAGCGGAATCCGCAAGCGGTTTGCGCAAATCCAGCGACAGCACCATGTTGCCTGGCAGGCCATCGCCACGTGTCATGCCGATCAGGGCGAAGATGCCGAAAACGACAACCACAGCCAAAGCGAACTTGACGAGTCCGTTAAACGTGCCCGCCACTATCGACCCGGCCCAACGCAGAAACGCGATCATGCGATCAATCCCTCGCCTTGGCGGCGCCACGCGCCCACGATGCCCCTATATATGGGGATCATATTAAGGAAGATGCATGATCAAGCTGTGGCTAGGCAGCCACAACCGTACTAAATGTTAAGTTATTGTTTTAGAACGATTTTATTCTTCGTCTTGGCAAACGGCCTCCAGATGCCCCAGCTGATCGACCTCGATACGCACCCGGTCGCCTGCATTGAGGTAGGTTGGCGGCTTCATGCCCATGCCTACGCCACCTGGCGTACCCGTGTAGATGATGTCACCCGGCTCCAGCGTCATCACCTTTGAGACGTGTGCGATCTGATCCCAGACGTTGAACACGAAATGGCGTGTGTTCGAATCCTGCCGTTTTTCGCCGTTCACGAAGCTGCGCACGCCCAGCACGTGCGGGTCCGCCACTTCATCTGCCGTAGTGATCCACGGACCAAATGGCGCATGGGTGTCGAAGGACTTGCCAAGCAGCCATTGCGAGGTCGCCATCTGCCAATCACGCGCGCTGACGTCATTCCCGGCGCAATAACCGAATACGACCTCAGACGCCCGATCTTTCGGGATATGGCGTCCGCCTTTCCCCATAACGGCTACCAATTCAGCCTCGTAGTCCACCTGTTTCGAGACTTTCGGCAGCACAATCGGATCGTATGGGCCATGCGCTGCCGTCGGCTGCTTGCAGAACCAAACCTGGGCCGATGGCATCTCGTGCCCGGTCTCCAGGATGTGGTCGGCATAGTTGAGGCCGATGGCAAGAATCTTTCCGGGCCGAGGAATCGGCGGCAGAAGCCGGACGTCTTTCAGCGGCAATTTTGGGCCGGACCCCGCTGTGCGCCGGACCTCGCCTTCGACCACGCTCCAACGGGCGATCAGATCAATCATACCAGCCGCCAGTCGCGGTGCGGCTCGTGACAGAGATGTCACCATTCCGCCGTCCACGACCCCGATTTCCGCGTCTCCGCCGGTGGTAAAAGTCACAAGTTTCATGATCGATCGCCTTTCACTCGAGTGATGTAATGTCCATATAACAGCAGAAGCGCCGCGGAAACCGGCACTGCCAGGAAACCGCGACGGACGGGCGCGTCTTATTCCTGTTCCGTTCCGTTGTCCCGGTGTTTACATTGTAGCAGGCGCTGCGATAGCCAGACCATGCCGATGCCGGCATCATTCGATGCCCTGAAAACATAGGACCACGACCTCAATGAACCCGCTGAAAGACCTTGAACGATTCGGACAAGCACCTTGGCTCGACTATGTAAGCCGCGGGTTGCTTCGGAGCGGCGGGCTGAAGAAGCTGGTGGAGCAGGACGGCATCAAAGGTGTCACGTCCAACCCCTCCATTTTCGAAAAAGCTATCGGCCACTCAGACGATTATGACGAGGAGATCGGTAAACTGCTGCAGCGCGGTTGCGCCGACGCCGGCGCGATTTTCCGTCAACTGGCTGTGGCCGATATCCGGGCGGCGGCGGATGTTCTAGCCCCGGTCTACGAGGCTACGAAAGCTGCAGACGGCTATGTCAGCATGGAGGTGTCTCCCTATATTGCACACGACACCGCTGCGACGATCACCGAGGCACGCGAAATCTGGAATGAGGTCGCCCGCGACAATTTGATGGTGAAAGTGCCGGGCACGCCGGAAGGCCTGCCGGCTATCCGTCAGCTCACGTCGGAAGGTTTAAACATCAACGTCACACTGCTGTTCTCGCAGGCCGTCTACGTCCAAGTGGCGGAAGCCTATATCGCAGGGTTGGAAGCGCTGCCGAAGACGCACGACCTCAGCAAGATGGCGAGTGTGGCAAGCTTCTTTGTCAGCCGCATCGACGCCAAGATTGACGGAAAACTCGACGAGATGGTGAAGACCGCATCCGCCGACCAGCGTGCGCGACTGGAAGGACTGCGCGGCAAAATCGCGATCGCCAACGCCAAGTTCGCTTACCGCGACTACGAGAAAATTTTCTCCGGGCCGCGCTGGGAAGCACTGGCCAAGCGCGGCGCGCGTCCTCAGCGCCTCCTCTGGGCGTCGACCGGAACCAAAAGCAAGGCCTATTCGGATGTGCTGTACGTCGACACCCTGATCGGACCTGATACCGTCAACACCATGCCGCCTGAAACCATGGACGCCTTCCGCGATCATGGCCGCCCACAGGCGTCGGTGCAGTCCGGCATCGCCGATGCGGAACAGATGCTGGCCGATCTCAAGGCTGTCGGCATTTCACTCGATGACGTGACGGCCTGGCTCGTGGCCGACGGTGTCGACAAATTCGCCGACGCTGCCGATCAGCTCTACGGCGCCATCGCGGAAAAAATCGATACGCTTTCCGGCAACCCGGTGAAGATCAGCTACGAACTCGCGGACACAGCGAATGTCGATGCCGAACTGAAGACATGGACGAAGAAGGGCAACGTCCGCCGCCTTTGGGCGAAGGACAAGACGCTGTGGACCAGTGCCGACGAGCACAAATGGCTCGGCTGGCTCGACATCGCCAAGCGTGAGAAGGTAGGCCTCGCGGCGCTCAAGGATTTCGCTGAGCGTACACAAGCGGGGTCATGGAGCGATGTCGTCCTTCTCGGCATGGGCGGATCTAGTCTGGGCGCGGAAGTCCTGCGCGAAACCTTCGGCCGGCAGGCCGGCTGGCCGCGTTTCCATATCCTCGATTCGACCGATCCCGACGAAATCCATGCACTTGACGAGGCGATCACGCTCGCAACGACGCTGTTCCTCGTCGCCTCCAAATCCGGAAGCACGCTCGAGCCCAACATCTTCAAAGATTATTATTTCGACCGCGTGACGAATGCGATTGGCCGTGATCGCGCCGGCGGGCATTTCGTCGCCATCACGGATCCGGGTTCGGCGCTCGAGAAAACGGCGGCGCATGACGGATTCGCCGACGTTTTCAAGGGCGATCCGGCGATCGGCGGGCGCTATTCCGTGCTCTCCAATTTCGGCCTGGTTCCCGCCGCGGCCATGGGAATCGACCTGCAGCGCTTCACCGACGAGGCCTGCAGGATGCAATCCGTCTGCGGGGCATTGAACCCGCCGAAGACCAACCCCGGCGTCCGGCTCGGCGTCACGCTCGGTACATTGGCGACCAAGCTGGGCCGCGACAAGGTCACCGTCCTGACCTCCAAAGGATTGTCGAGCTTCGGCGCCTGGATGGAGCAATTAATTGCGGAGTCCACGGGCAAACAAGGCAAGGGCCTGATTCCGATCGACGGCGAACCAATCGGCAAACCGGACAATTATGGCGCCGACCGCGTGTTCGTCGCCCTTCGCCTGAAGGGCGAAGACGGTCGCGACTCGCTGCTCTCCGCACTGGCCGCGAAAGGCCATCCCGTCATTCGGATCGATGTCGACGAGCCTTATCGTCTTGCGCGGCTCTTTTTCCTTTGGGAAATCGCCACGGCAACTGCTGGTGCAATTCTGGGTATCAACCCGTTCGACCAACCTGATGTCGAAGCGGCGAAGGTGAAGGCACGCGCCTTGATGGAAGCCGGCGGCGCCAAACAGGGCGAAAAGCCGATTGTGTCGAGCGGCGGCGTTTCTCTTTATGCAGACGTCGCGAATGCAAAGGCGCTGGTCGGTGCAAATACCTTGGAAGCCTGTCTCAAGGCCCATTTTTCGCGTGTAAAAAAAGGTGATTACGCGGCGTTGCTGGCGTTTATCGAACGTAACACCGAAAACGCCAAAGAACTGGATGCCATTCGCGCCATGATCCGCGACGTCACGGGTGCGGCGGCGTGCCTAGGTTTCGGGCCGCGTTTTCTGCATTCGACCGGACAGGACTACAAGGGAGGGCCAGACACTGGTGTCTTCCTCCAGATCACCTGCGATCACGCGCACGATATTGCCGTGCCTGGACGCGGTTACAGCTTCGGCGAGGTAATCGACGCACAAGCTGCGGGGGATCTTGCGGTTCTCGCCGAGCGCGGACGACGTGTTATTCGCATTCATCTCAGCAGCGTCACGGAAGGACTGCGCGTCCTGCGCCGTGCCGTGGAAACAGCTTTACACTGAAAGGATGGCATAATGGAGATCGGCATTGTCGGCCTGGGACGCATGGGCGGCAACATCGCACGGCGGCTTATGAGGGGCGGACATGAGGTCTCAGTATTCGACAAAAATCCGGACGCGGTGAAGACGCTGGCGGGCGAAGGCGCCAAACCAGTGGCTTCGCTTCAAAAACTGGTTGCAGCGCTGAAAGCTCCTCGTGCCCTTTGGGTCATGCTGCCGTCCGGCGCGATCACCGAAAATACGATCAAGGAACTCTCAGGTTACCTCGGTGCCGACGATACTGTGATCGATGGCGGCAATACGTTCTACAAGGATGATGTGCGACGCGCGGGCGAATTGAAGGCCAAGGACATCCATTATGTCGACGTCGGTACGTCGGGCGGGATCTGGGGACTGGAGCGCGGCTATTGCATGATGATCGGTGGCGAAAAATTCGTTGTCGATCGTCTCGATCCGATTTTTTCCACTTTGGCACCGGGCCCCGGCACGATTCCCAAGACAAAAGAACGGCAAGACCGCGATCCACGCGTCGAGAACGGCTATATGCACGCCGGACCGGTCGGCGCTGGCCATTTTGTGAAGATGGTACATAACGGCATCGAGTACGGTTTGATGCAGGCCTATGCCGAAGGCTTCCATATCCTGCGCAGCCGTTCGGACGATGGTTTGCCGGAGGGACATCGTTACGATCTCGATCTGGCGGACGTAGCAGAAGTCTGGCGGCGCGGCAGCGTTATTACATCGTGGCTGCTCGATCTGACATCGATGGCGCTGGCAGAGCATGGCGACCTCGACAATTTCTCGGGCTATGTCGAGGATTCCGGCGAAGGCCGCTGGACCGTCGAAGCAGCCATCGAAGAAGCCGTTCCGGCCAACGTGCTATCCGCGGCACTCTACGAACGCTTCCATTCGCGCCTTGAACGCAGTTTCGCCGACCGTCTCCTGTCAGCGATGCGCAGCAAATTCGGTGGCCATGTGGAAGGTCGGCCGCCGGCCGGCAACAAATCGTGACGGCGCCGCAGACGCAGATATTCGACGATGCGAACCAGTTGGCGCGGCATGGCGCCGACTGGATAGCTCGCTTCATCGCTGCGAAGATCGGATCGTTCCGTCTTGCCCTGACGGGCGGATCGACGCCACGCGCACTTTACCACGAATTGGGTGCGCGGTCCGATATCGACTGGGCGCGGGTTGAGTTCTTCTGGATCGATGAACGCTTCGTGCCGCCGGACGACCAGGACAGCAACTACCACATGGCGTACGAATCGCTGCTTTCCCGGATTCCGGCGCCAGCAACAAACATCCACCCAATCCCCACAGCGGGCGATCCAGACGATGCCGCAAGAGCCTATGAAGACACGCTGAAGAAGGCCTACGGCGCGGGCATACTTGAGCCGGCGCAACCGCTTTTTGACCTCGTTCTTCTGGGACTCGGCAGCGACGGCCATATCTGCTCGTTGCTGCCAGGCTCGCCTGTGCTCGAGGAACGGCGCCTCTGGGTTGCCGCCGTCAAACAAGGCAGGCCGGAAATCCGCATCACACTCACCTACCCGTCTGTGCAATCGAGTCGGGCGACGGCGTTCATCATCACCGGGCAAGAAAAGGCAGAGGCCGTTCGTGCTGTCCGTGCCGGCGACATGACACTGCCAGGTGGACGCCTGAGGCCGGAGGGCGAGCTCTTTTGGCTGTTGGATCACGCAGCGGCATCGTCCATATGATAAAAGCAGATACGGGGAAGGAACTCGCGTGAAACATCCCAAACGCATCCTCGCCATCGACATCGGCGGCACCGGTCTTAAGGCGGCCATTATCGATCCCAAAGGCAAGCTGCTGAGCGAGCACCTGCGTGTGCTTACGCCGCATCCGTGCCCGCCAGCGCTCATGGTCAAGACGCTGGTTACGTTGGCGAAGCCTCTCAAATCGTTCGATTGTATTTCAATCGGGTTTCCAGGCGTCGTGCGCGGTACACATATATTGACCGCGCCGCATCTGGGCACGGATATCTGGGCCGGCTACGATCTCGCTGGACATCTTTCGAGAAAGCTCGGCGGCAAGCCTACGCGGTTGGTCAACGACGCCGATATGCAGGGGCTGGCCGTCGTCAAAGGCAGGGGCTTGGAATTGGTCGTCACGCTCGGAACGGGCTTCGGCTCCGCGCTGTTCCGCGATGGCGAACTGATGCCGCATATGGAAATCGCCCATATGCCGGCGCATAACGGCAAAACCTTCGACGACTATCTTGGCGACAAGGTACTCAAGAAGATCGGCGTCAGGAAATGGAGCAAGCGCGTCTCGAAGATGCTGCCGTTCCTGTATACGATGCTGCATTACGACCATCTCTATCTTGGCGGCGGCAATGCCAAAAAGCTGGTTACCGCCCTGCCGCCAAAAACTACCGTTGTTTCGAATATCGCCGGCCTCAAAGGCGGCGCTGGGTTGTGGCGCAATCATCATCATTCACGGTGACGTCTTGATGGACAGTCCGGCGGTAATCGTGCGCGGCGCGTCGTAATTGACGACGCCATCGGCGCTCTCTGTTGTGGCGACGCGTGTATTGAGCAGATTATCCCCGGCGACATAGAGAACAACGTTATCGCTCACGGCCCAGTAAAGCTTGGCACCCACGATGACAGCGGCCCCGAGGCGCAGCATGTTGTTGTCGTCTGCGTAGCGCGCGCTTTCGTAGCGCACATCCGTCGAGACCGACCATCCCCCGCCCAGCGGCGCATCAAAACCACCGGTGACTGTGGTGCGCGGAGCCTGTGCCGGCCGCTTGCCCGTCAATTGCGGCGCCATCACTCCGCCGTGCACACGCTGATCCAAAACATCAAACGCGGCGCGAAGTGCTATGCCGTCCATCGTGTAGCGCATGTCTCCTTCGAGACCGGGCGCATCGATATCACCGACATTCTGTCTTTGGATAAGCAGCCCACCCGCAGGGACGAAACCGGCGTCGGGAAAGTTACCGGGCCCGTGACTGATTGTGACGTTGGTGATCGCGCCGTGCAGCTGGTTCCAAAACGCCGTCAAGTCCCACGTCAGCGCGCCGCTGGAGTTTCCGATTCCGATTTCCACGCCGTAAAGCTGTTCCGGCACGAGCGCTGCATTGGCTTCCGTGACGTTGTTTCCCAACCGGAAGGGCCGGTACAACTCGTTCAAGGAGGGAACCCGAAACCCTTCGTAAGCGGCCGTGCGCAAATAAAGCCCGCTTGAAAAATCGCGGCGGATGCCGCCGCGCGCCGTCGGCAGAATACCGGACCGCGACGGCCATCTCTGATCAAGCGTTACGGCGCCCGACGACAGCGCGTTCTGTACCAAATGCCCGTTCGTAGCTGACCAGGTGTCGGCCCGCAGCCCCAGTGTCAGAAGCCAAGGACCGGCGTGACGCGCAGCTTCGGCGTATAGCCCGCCAACGAAACTACCGCCTCCGGAAACGCGGTTCTGGGTGAAGGCTCCTGAGATATAGGCATAATGCTCGTGCGAATTTCCGCGCGCGGCGCGTGCGTCTAATCCGACTTCCCAGTCAAGTGCAGCGAACGTGCCACGCAGCGCCGCATTTCCGCCCCAACCAAGCGCTGGTGTGGCGTATTGATCGTCCGAGAGCGTGGTGAAAGCACGTCCCGCCGCGATCGCCGCGGAGGTCTGCATAAACCCGCTTTGGCGCATCCATGCCTGCAAGCGCCAGCCCAAGGCATCGCCTTTTACGGCATGGGCGACGGTGAGACTCGCCGTCAGACCGTCCGCCTTGGAGTGCGTACCGACCAAGCCGGACTGTCGCATCTCCTCATAGGCCCCGACATGCGCGGCGATCAGCGTACCGGCCGACGGCTCGTATTCCGCACGTAGAGAGGCATTGCGGGCGTCGAGCGTTACGGCGTCATCCGTCGCGCCACGTTGGGTAGGCGACACCGGAATCCAGCCGTCGGAGGACTCTGCACTCGCCGAGCCGAACAGTGAAACCCTACCCCATTGCCACCCGCCGGCCGCGGCCAGGCGCCTGAACCCCAGGGCCCCACCCGACACGTCACCGTTCAGTCCGTCCCCAGAGGCCTCTTCCAACGTGATAACGCCGGTAAGGGCGCCAGACCCGTAGGGCCCTGCCCCAGCCCCACGTACGATCTCGGCCCCGGACAAGGCCTCGGACGGCAGGGAACTCCAGATCACCCAGCCGCCGAACGGATCGTTTTGGGGTACGCCATCGAGTGTCACCAAAGCCCGTCCGGCGGCCGAGGGGGCGATCGAGCGCAATGAGACGCCCTGGGTGGACGGGTTGGCGGAAAGGCTGCTGTTCCGGCGGAACAGCGACAGACCAGGCACCTGCTCAAGTGCCACGTCGAGCTGCGCCGAGGTATTGAGCTCACCTGCCCTCAATCTGACCACGGAAAAGGCCGCGTTCCCCAACGGATCTGGCGGACGGGAGGTTACAACGACGGTTTCGATTGTTTGAGCGATCATGGGCCCAACAAACGCCGCTGGCACGACGCAACAGCAGATTCTACCGGCGAATTTGGCAAACATCCCACTTATCTATCGCCCACACGGCGTGGTCCAACAAGCATGCGGGGCCAACGGTCGCCGCCGCGGGACGGATAGCTGCGGTGCTGTTGATATCTCAGCCTGTATTCCCGATAATGTCGATGGATTTAATCGGTCACTAATATGCTTTCTCAAAAAGCTCGTTACGCACTGCGCGCGCTCTTCGTTCTTGGCGCTCATACGGGTGACGAACCGGTCATGATCGCGGACATTGCCGAGCAAGCCAACGTGCCACGTAAATTCCTTGAACAAATCCTCCTCGAGATGAAACGGCGCGGCATCGTGCATAGCCATCGTGGAAAATTCGGCGGTTATACGCTGGGCCGAGCACCGGACGACATCGCCTTCGCCGAAGTGCTGCGCGTGATCGACGGCCCGCTGGCTTTGAGCCCGTGCGCCAGCCGCACTGCCTATCGAAAATGTGACGACTGCAAAGACGAGACCACTTGTGCGATCCGCAAGGTACTACTCGCCGTACGCGACGCAACCGCTGACATCCTCGAGCATCACACTTTGGCGCACGCGCTCGCAGACGAAAAACCAGCGCAGAAGCGTCGTCACCGCACAAACTGATTTTAAGAATTAATCCTGAGACGGATTTTGCAGTCCGCCACTGCCACAATGAACTTGATATCAATCTATATTGACTAGGTCGTGTTAATAGACATAATTGGTAACCGAGACATGGGTAGTGGGATCAAATCCATGCAGTCGGTATCAAGAGCGTTGGTGGTTGCCTTACTCACCGGTGCGTCGGCCTTGGCGACGGCGCAGACCGCATATGCCGCCCAGAGTGCACCAAATACCGCCGATGCAAAAATTGAAGCGCTTGAAGGCCAAGTCAAGGATTTGTCCGCCCAGGTACAGGACCTAAAGCGAAGCACGGGCAACGAATACACCGACCTGCAGAAGCAGCAGACATCGGCAACCAAAGTGACAATCACCAATGGTCGCCCGACAATTGCATCGGCCGACGGCGACTTCACCGCATCCGTCCGCGCATTGGTGCAATTGGATTTGGCTTATTATGGCCAAACTGCTGCGGCCACGTCTCTGCCGGCCTCTTATGGGCCTGATTTGTCGAGCGGCGCCAATTTCCGTCGCGCACAACTTGGGCTTCAGGGCAAAGTGTTCGGAGACTGGTCGTATCTCTTTAATTACGAATTCGGCGGCAGCGGCGGCAGCAAATCAACAAACCACATCCAGTCCGTCTATCTGCAATATGACGGCCTAGCGCCGCTCGTGCTTCGTGTCGGCGCTTTCGCCACGCCAGCAAATGTCGAGGACGGCACCTCGTCCGGCGATACGATTTTCCTGGAGCGCAACTCGCCCTCCAATCTACAACGCGGACTTGCGGGCGGCGATGGCCGCTACTCTGCGACACTTCTTTATGCCGGCGATCGCCTTTTCGGCGCCCTGTCCTACACGGGTGCCAAATTGTCGGATAACAGCGACTTCGATGCCCAACAGGCGGTCGTGGGGCGGGTATCCGATCTCGTCTATGTCAGTAGCAACGCGCGCCTGCTCTTGGGCCTGAATGGCACGTATATTGTCAAGTTGGCGGATGCAGTCGCCAGCGGCGGCCCCACATTGGCCACGACACCCGGTGCGACAGCTCTGAACAGCGTCACACTCTCCGACACGCCTGAGCTGACGGTCGATTCAAACGGCATCAAGCTGGCGAACACCGGATCGATGCCCGCGAACCATATCTCGCAATGGGGTGTCGAGACCGCCGGTAACTGGAAGAATTTCTATGTCCAGTCCGGCTATTTTGATTTCGAAGTCGACCGCGCATCTACCGCCTACAAAAGCTATTCAAGCGCGAGCACAACGGCGACGACGATCATCCGCCCGAACAACGATCAATTCAGCGGCTGGTATGTGCAAACAAGCTGGGTTCTGACCGGTGAGAGCAAAAGTTACAGCGCCGCCAACGGGGCGTTCACGCCGCCACGCCCCGCTACACCGTTCACTATGCTGCAGCGCGGATGGGGCGCCTGGGAACTGGCGGCACGTTATAGCGATTTGAATCTAAACGACCACGTGCTTGATCCTGCATATGTAATCACCAACTGGACCGGCGCATCGACCAAGACATATACTTTCTACAACACGGTGCGCGGTGGTGACC
The DNA here is from genome assembly GCA_028865545.1 of Alphaproteobacteria bacterium. Taxonomy (GTDB): domain Bacteria; phylum Pseudomonadota; class Alphaproteobacteria; order Micropepsales; family Micropepsaceae; genus Rhizomicrobium. The sequence goes on from JAGWJY010000008.1 coordinate 16,642, forward strand.
AACGGATCGCCACAGTGGGTTTGAATTGGTACCCGAATAATGGCGTCCGCTTTACGCTTGATTACCAGTGGACCGATGTCAACCGTCTACAGATTCCTGTGGCAGTAACAACCACTGGAATGCCCACGCTGCCAACCCTGAACGGCGGCCAGAATATCCAGACGATCGCGATGCGTTTCCAAATCGGATTTTAAACGAAGGGAGCGTATACCATGAAGCGTCTTGCAGTCTTTGTCACCACATCGATGCTGTTCTTTGCCAGCGCGCAGGCCGCCGACGTCAAACTGTTGAACGTCAGCTACGATCCGACGCGCGAGCTCTACAAGGATATCAATACGGCCTTCGCGGCGCAGTGGAAGGCCAAGACCGGAGAAGCTGTGACGATCAACATGTCGCATGGCGGCTCCGGTGCGCAGTCCCGCGCCGTGATCGACGGGTTAGACGCTGATGTAGTAACGTTGGCACTCGCCTATGATATCGATGCAATCTCGCAGAGAGCGGGATTACTTCCTGCAGCCTGGCAAAAGCGCCTGCTCGACAACAGCGCGCCCTATACGTCGACCATCGTGTTTTTGGTGCGCAAGGGCAACCCGTGGCACATCAAGGACTGGCCCGACCTGATGAGACCCGGCATCCAGGTGATCACGCCAAATCCGAAGACCTCCGGTGGCGCGCGCTGGGCGTATCTGGCGGCCTGGGCATACGCTCTGAATGTTCCGGGAGGCAACGCCGATGAGGCAAAAGCCTTCGTTACGGCACTCTACAAGAATGTTCCGGTGCTCGACACCGGCGCACGCGGGGCGACGACAACTTTTGTGCAGCGCGGCATCGGCGATGTCTTGCTGTCGTGGGAGAACGAGGCGCATCTCGTCCTGAAGGAGCGCGGAGGGGACAAGTTCGAGATCGTGTATCCATCGATGTCGATCCTAGCCGAGCCTTCGGTGGCGCTGATTGACAAGAACGTTGACCGCCACGGCACGCGTAAGGTCGCGGAGGCCTACCTGCACTTCCTCTACACAAAGGAAGCACAGGAGATCGAAGCGCGCAATTTCTATCGCCCGCGCAATCCGGAAATACTCGCAGCACACACGTCCGATTTCCCCAAGATTCCATTGGTCACCATCGATAAAGTCTTTGGCGGTTGGCAAAAGGCACAAGCAACCCATTTTGCCGATGGTGGCGTCTTCGACCAGATCTACAAGCCTGGCCAATGAGCGCGTCATCTGGCTCTCTCGCTTCACGTTGGCGGAACGCGAATGTTCTGCCGGGCTTTGGGCTATCGCTCGGGTTCACACTCTTTTACTTCTCCGCGGTCGTATTGATCCCATTGGCGGCATTGGTGATCAGACCATGGTCTTTGGGTTTCGAAGGCTTCTGGCACATCCTGACAGACCATCGCGTTGTCGCGGCGCTGCGTCTTTCCTTCGGTGCTGCCGCCATCGCGGCGGCAATCAATGCCGTCTTTGGCCTGATCGTCGCCTGGGTGTTGGTGCGCTATCGCTTTCCAGGAAAGCGCATTCTGGACGCAGTCGTCGACCTGCCGTTTGCCTTGCCTACCGCCGTGGCCGGTATTGCATTGTCGACTTTGTACGCACCGCAAGGCTGGCTTGGCGAGCCCTTGAGTCATCTGGGGCTCAAGATCTCCTATACGCCGTTCGGCGTCATTGTGGCACTAACTTTCATCGGTCTACCCTTCGTGGTTCGCACGCTGCAGCCGGTATTGGCGGACCTTTCACTGGATTCTGAAGAGGCCGCGGCGACGCTAGGTGCGACGCGTGCGCAGACCATGATCCGTGTGATCCTTCCGATGCTGCTCCCATCGCTGCTGACCGGTGCCACCCTCGCTTTCGCGCGTGCCGTCGGCGAGTATGGCTCGGTGATCTTCATCGCCGGCAATTTGCCGGCGGTTTCCGAGATCGCCCCCCTGCTGATCGTCATCAAACTTGAGCAATTCGACTACGCCGGCGCTGCAGCGATCGGCGTCATCATGCTCGCCGCGTCATTCGTATTTATCCTTGCGCTAAATCTGCTTCAGCAATGGGCGGGGGCGCGTCGATGAGCAGAGGCCCACGGCGATCAACCGAAGATCACCCGCTGCTGCGGGTGACGCTCGGTGTCGTGGCCGTGGGCTTTATCGGACTGTTTCTTGTCTTGCCTTTGACTATGGTGTTTTCAGAGGCCTTGTCGCGCGGTCTTGCGGCAGCGCTGGCCGCGATTGAAGACCCAGATGCACTTGCTGCCGTCCGCCTAACGGGGATCGTGGCAGCCGTCGCGGTGCCACTCAACGCAGTGTTCGGTATTGCCGCGTCCTGGGCGATCACGAAATTCGATTTTTGCGGCAAGGGTCTTCTCACGACCCTTATTGACTTGCCTTTCTCGGTATCACCGGTGGTCTCTGGCTTGATCTACGTCTTGATTTTCGGGCTCCAAGGGTGGCTTGGAGCAACTCTGCGGGACTGGGACTTCAAGGTGATCTTTGCTCTGCCGGGTATCGTGCTCGCAACGATGTTCGTAACCTTTCCCTTCGTAGCCCGCGAGCTCATCCCATTGATGGCCGACCAGGGCCGCGAAGAGGAGGAAGCCGCCGCCTCGCTCGGCGCCTCCGGCTTGCAAACGCTCCTGCGTGTGACGTTACCCAATATCAAATGGGGACTGCTCTACGGCGTGCTACTCTGCAATGCACGCGCGATGGGTGAGTTCGGCGCGGTGTCGGTCGTCAGCGGTCACATCCGTGGTCTCACCAACACTATGCCGCTCCATGTCGAAGTCCTCTATAACGATTACCAGTTCGTCGGCGCCTTCGCGGTAGCCTCTCTGCTGGCACTGCTCGCGATCGTCACGCTGTTCCTCAAATCCTTTCTCGAATGGCGCTACGCGGACGAAATCGCCGCTACCCATCGCCATTGACGGAGCAACATATGTCTCTTGTCGTCGAGTCCATCGCCAAGCGCTTCGAACGCTTCCCCGCACTGAACGGCGTGAGCTTCACGGCACCGCAAGGTGCATTCGTGGCACTGCTCGGTCCCTCAGGTTCGGGTAAGACGACGCTGTTGCGCATACTAGGTGGACTGGAATTCTCCGACGAAGGAAGCGTGCATTTCGACGATCTGAACTGGCTCAGCCTGCCAGCGCGCGAGCGCCGGGCCGGCTTCGTGTTCCAGAACTACGCGTTGTTCCGCCACATGACGGTGGCCCAGAACATCGCCTTCGGGCTCAGCGTCCGCCCGCGCCGCAATAGACCCACGAGACATGCCATCGCCAAACGGGTCGAGGAACTACTTGCACTGGTGCAACTTGACGGGTTAGGCAAGCGCTATCCAAGCCAACTTTCCGGCGGCCAACGCCAGCGTGTTGCTCTCGCTCGCGCGTTGGCCATAGAACCACGAATGCTGCTGCTGGACGAACCGTTTGGCGCGCTGGACGCCAAGGTGCGCAAGGAATTGCGCGGCTGGCTTCGGGCTCTGCACGAACGACTTGGGCTAACCACGATCTTCGTAACGCACGACCAAGAGGAAGCCTTCGCACTCGCTGATTTGGTCGCAATCATGAACAAAGGAAAAATTGAACAGTACGGGACACCCGAAGACGTGCGAAGCGCGCCAAAAACGAGATTTGTGGCCGAGTTTCTTGACAGCGCTGCGGTTTGAGAGGCGCAAGGCCTTGCGAAGGTCACGGGGTTCTAAGTTGCGCCATGGCAGGCGATCGGTCGGCTTGCTGAGACTCATTCCCTGCGTGCCATCTCCCTCTTTTGCCCATTGGTCCCACACGGGAATGAAACGTATCTTTACGTAATCAGTAGAGCCTGCCGGAAGTTAGTTATGGAAGATGATTTCTAAAACTAAATTGCGCCAAAGTTCGTCCAATTATCGAATTACTCTTCTATCTACGCAACGCTCAGATCGTCGTAGCCAAGTGTTTCCTGGGATAATATCAACGCGCAGCTAATAGGCCTTTCTGGGAGCACACCGTGCGCAATAGAGGCAGCCTGAGTCTTCACATCCCACAACCCAAACGCAGGCCAGGTGAAAAGGCAGAATTCAGCCACGTGGCCGTCCCGAAAGCAGGGACCGTGGAGCGGCCACCCAGCGGCTCCAGGGCGCAAGACACTACCAATCTAGCCTATTCCCTAATCCGGGTACTTGACGACGAGGACCACGCCGTCGGCCCGTGGAATCCCAAGCTGGATGCCGAGACATTGCGCAAAGGTTTGCGCGCCATGATGCTGACACGTGCGTATGACGACCGCATGTACCGGACGCAGCGGCAGGGCAAGATTTCTTTCTATATGAAGTCCACCGGCGAAGAAGCCACCAGTGTTGCTTACGCCTTCGCTTTGGAACATGACGACATGTGCTTTCCGTCATATCGGCAGGAGGGCCTATTGATCGCGCGGGGCTATCCGATCTTCGACATGATGTGCCAATGTTATTCGAACGCACGCGATCCCGTTAAAGGCCGCCAGCTGCCGATTATGTATTCCAGTCGCAAGGATGGCTTTTTTACGATCTCCGGAAATCTCGGCACGCAATTTCCCCAAGCCGTGGGCTGGGCGATGGCGTCGGCGTATAAGGGCGATGACCGCATCGCGGCGGCCTGGATCGGAGAAGGCGCCACTGCAGAGGGCGACTTCCATCATGCGCTGAATTTTGCTTCGATCTACCGCGCACCAGTGATCCTGAATGTGGTCAACAATCAGTGGGCGATCTCAAGCTTCCAAGGTATCGCGGGTGGCGAGCAATCAACCTTCGCCGCGCGCGCCATTGGTTACGGTATTCCCGGCCTGCGCGTGGACGGCAACGACTTCCTAGCCGTCTATGCCGCCGCTCAATGGGCGTCCGAACGTGCGCACGCCAATCATGGCGCGACGCTAATCGAACTGTACACCTACCGCGTCGAAGGCCACTCCACCAGCGATGACCCTGGGCGTTACCGCCCTGCAGATGAGGGCAAGGCGTGGCCGCTGGGCGACCCGATTGAACGTCTCAAGCGACACCTGATCGCGACAGGCGAATGGTCTGAGGCGCGGCATGAAGTGCTCGCCGCAGAGATCGTTGAGATGGTGCGTGGAGCGCAGCGTGAGGCCGAAGCCGTCGGCACGATGGAAGGCGGCGCGCAGCCACCCCTGGGCACGATGTTCGAGGACGTATTCAAAGAAGTGCCGTGGCACTTGCGCCGTCAGCGCGAGCAGGCAGGAGGCTAATCATGCCCGCGATGACTATGATTCAAGCCCTGAATTCGGCACTGGATGCTATGCTCGAACGTGATCCGGACGTTCTCATCTTCGGCGAGGATGTCGGCTATTTTGGCGGTGTATTCCGCGTCACGGACGGGTTGCAGAAGAAGCACGGTGTAACTCGTTGCTTCGATGCTCCCATTGGCGAGGCCGGCATCATCGCGGCGGCGATCGGTATGAGCGTATATGGGCTCAGACCGGTCGTCGAAATCCAATTTGCCGACTACATCTACCCTGGTTACGACCAAATCGTCTCGGAGATGGCGCGTATCCGATATCGGTCTGCCGGCGACTTCTTCGTACCAATGACAATCCGTACGCCCTATGGCGGCGGTATATTCGGCGGACAGACGCATAGCCAAAGTCCGGAAGCGCTGTTCACCCACGTCGCCGGCCTGACCACGGTCATCCCGTCGAACCCGCACGATGCCAAGGGGTTATTGATCAGCGCCATCGAAAGCGACGACCCAGTGATCTTCCTGGAGCCCAAGCGCATCTACAACGGCCCCTTTGATGGTCACCACGAAAAACCCGTGGAACCATGGTCCAAGCACCCCATGAGCGAAGTGCCGGAGGGGCATTACACGGTACCGCTCGGCAAGGCCGCCATTGTGCGTGAAGGCGCGGACGTCACCGTGTTAGTCTATGGGACGATGGTTCATGTGGCGCTTGCGGCTGCCAAGGAAGCCAATGTGGATGCCGAGATAATAGACCTGCGTACGCTGGTTCCTGTGGATATAGAGACTATCGTGACGTCCGTAGAAAAAACCGGGCGTTGTGTCATCGCACATGAGGCGACGTTGACGAGCGGCTTCGGGGCCGAACTTTGCGCGTTGGTGCAGGAGCATTGCTTCTATCACCTTGAGGCACCCATCGAGCGTGTCGCCGGCTGGGATACACCTTATCCGCATGTCTTTGAATGGAATTACTTTCCGGGGCCAAAGCGAGTCTCGGATGCGATGCGCCGCGCCGTGGAGGCTTGAATGGCACGTTACGTCTTCAAATTGCCCGATGTCGGCGAAGGTATGGCGGAGGCCGAGATTGTAGCCTGGCATGTCGCCGTTGGTGACAAGATTCAGGAGGACCAGAATCTAGTCGACGTGATGACGGACAAAGCCACTGTGGAGATAACTTCGCCGGTCACGGGCATCGTGGTCTCGCTTGGCCACCAGCCGGGAGAGATGGCGGCCATCGGAGCGCCGCTGGTCGAGTTTGAATTGGATGGCGCGGCACAGATCGCAATCACCTCACAAAAGAGTGAGCCCGCGCCATCAGAAGCGATAGCCGTACCAGCGGATAAAAATCCAATCGTTGCGGGAGCAAAGACCCTCGCCTCGCCAGCCGTACGCAAACGGGCTCAGGATATGGGTGTCGACCTCCGATCCGTGACCGGTACCAGTCCGGACGGACGTATCAGCCATGCAGATCTGGATAAACATCTCGCATCAAGCGGCGGGCGCACCTCCGCCCGCGCGCAGCAAGTGCCACGCAACGATGTCGAAGAAGTGAAACTTATAGGCCTGCGACGGCGTATTGCGGACAAGATGCAGGAATCAAAGCGCCGCATCCCGCATTTCGCCTATGTCGAAGAAATCGACATGACGGAATTGGAGAAGTTGCGCGCCAAACTGAATGCATCAAAACGGCCAGAACAGCCTAAGTTGAACGTCTTGCCGTTCCTCATGCGCGTGCTCGTGCACGTATTACCTGAGTACCCGCAGATCAACGCACAATTCGATGATGAAGCCGGAATCATTCATCGCTTCTTGGCTGTCCACATCGGCATCGCAACGCAAACTGCAAACGGACTGCTTGTACCGGTCGTCAAACACGCCGAGAGGCGTAACTTATGGGAAGCCGCCGCAGAGGTAGCACGCGTCGCGGCACTTGCGCGCGAGAACAAGGCCTCGAAAGACGATCTCACCGGTTCAACTATCACGATCACCAGTCTTGGTGCGATGGGCGGCGTGGTCACCACGCCGATCATCAATCACCCCGAGGTGGCGATCATCGGGCCGAACGCCATAATGGAACGGCCGGTCGTGCGCGATGGTGAAATAGTCGTGCGGAAGATGATGAATTTGTCATCCTGCTTCGATCACCGCGTCGTCGACGGCGCCGATGCTGCCGCGTTCGTTCAGCGCCTCAAGGGGCTGCTTGAGCATCCGGATACGCTGCTGTAAATCGCTCGCGAGCATTTGACGCCATTTAGGGCGGTCGGGGCTGTACTATTCAGCAACAATCCCTCTACAGTCGCGCCCGGTGGGCCGCCTTTCCTCAATGGGGAAACGTTACGGATACGTAGTTATGATTGTTGAAACCGGCCTTTTCGCGCTAATCCTCGCGCTCTTTATATCTGCCATCCAGGCCGTCGTTCCATTGATCGGCGCCTCGCGCAACGAACCGGCATGGATGAACGTCGACCGCCCGGCAGCTGCGGTGCTGTTTGCGCTTGTCACACTATCCTTTGGTGCCCTGATGTGGGCTCACGTGACCAGCGACTTTTCCGTTCTGAACGTGGTCCAGAACAGCCACACGGACAAGCCGCTGCTATACAAGATTACGGGCGTGTGGGGCAGCCACGAAGGTTCCATGATGCTCTGGACCTTCATCCTCACGCTGTATGGCATGGCCGTGGCGGTATTCGGCGGCAATCTGCCGCCCGGGTTGCGTGCGCGCGTTCTCTCTGTGCAGGCAATGATCGCCTTTGGTTTCATTCTGTTCATCCTTCTGACATCCAATCCCTTCACGCGCGTCTATCCGCCGCCACTGAACGGTGAAGGCCTGAACCCGTTGTTGCAGGACCCCGGCCTCGCGTTTCATCCCCCGTTCCTCTATCTTGGCTATGTCGGCTTCTCGATGGCGTTCTCGTTCGCCATCGCCGCGTTGATCGAAGGACGTGTCGACGCAGCATGGGCACGCTGGGTGCGGCCATGGACGTTAGTGGCTTGGTGCGCTTTGACGCTCGGCGTCGCCATGGGATCATGGTGGTCGTATTATACGCTGGGCTGGGGCGGATATTGGGCTTGGGACCCCGTGGAAAACGCCTCGCTCATGCCCTGGCTTGCAGGAACTGCACTTCTGCACTCGGCCATTGTCGCAGAGAAGCGCGATACCTTGAAAGCCTGGACAATCTTCCTGGCGATCATCACCTTCTCCCTGTCGCTGCTCGGAACCTTCCTGGTTCGATCCGGCGTATTGACGTCCGTTCATAGCTTTGCCGTCGATCCCCAGCGCGGTGTGTTCATCTTGCTTCTTCTGCTGTTGTTCACCGGCGCATCGCTTTTCCTGTTCGCATTGCGCGCGCCAGCTCTAAAAAGCGGCGGGCTTTTTGCGCCAATTTCCCGCGAGAGCGGCCTGCTGTTCAATAACCTTCTCCTGAGTATCGCCGCTGCCACAGTTCTGCTTGGAACGCTTTACCCGTTGTTTGTCGACGCTCTAGGCCTTGGCAAGATTTCGGTTGGTCCGCCATATTTTGACAGCGTTTTTGTTCCGTTGATGGCGCCGATGATCCTGGTCATGGCAATCGGGCCTTTTCTGTCCTGGCGGCGCGGCAATCTCAAAGACGCCTTGGCACGGCTGAAGCTCGCATTTGTCGTCACAGTTGTGACAATTGCCGCAACCCTAATGATCGCTGGTACCTCTTCGCGCACGCTCTGGGCATCGCTGGGATTTGGACTGGCGGCGTGGCTATTCTTCGGCAGTCTTATCGAGTGGACCGGACGGATCGGGTTGTTCCGGCGCTCGCTGACCGAAGCAGTACATCGCGCCCGCCATTTGCCGCGGTCCGCCTATGGCATGACCATCGCACATATGGGGCTCGCGATTGTTCTGGCAGGCATCACCGGTTCTTTGGCCTGGAAGACCGAAATGCTCCAGGTCATGCGCCCCGGTGACAGCGTGATGGTATCTGGCTATCAGCTCACATTCACCGGTGTCGACAATGATGTTAAAGGTCCAAATTACACCGCCTCACGCGCCACTTTCGTCGCCAGCAAAGACGGCCAGTTCGTCGCCAAGATGCAGCCAGAGCGGCGCGTGTATGCGAACCCGCCACAAGACAAGTCGACTGTCGCCATTCATACCAACTTCGTTGACGACCTCTACGCGGTCTTCGGGGAGCCGGACGGGAAAGGAGGCTTCGTCACACATTTCTTCCTAAACCCGCTAGTGCCGTGGATTTTCTTCGGTGCCGTAGTGATGGTTTTCGGCGGCATTGTTTCGTTAAGCGACCGACGCCACCGTGTCGGCGCACCAATTAGGAAAGCTCGCGCTTCTCCGCATGACTCTTCAGCCGAGATGGCGCATCTTAAAACAACCGCTGTGAAAAGGATGGAAAATAAAATTCTTCTGCGTGGTTGGGTCTACCTTGTGCCGCTGCTGGCGTTCATCGTCATGGCTGGCTTCTTCATTCACCGCCTGCAATTGGTATCGGAAGGGGATGCGCCGAATTTTATTCCGTCGGCCATGATCAACAAGCCAGCGCCGGCGTTTAACCTGCCGCCTCTCTTGGTGGACAGACCAGGTCTCAAGACCGCCGACTTAAAAGGCAAAGTCACGCTAGTGGACTTCTTTGCATCATGGTGCGTGCCGTGCCGCCAGGAACACCCGGTCCTAAGACTCGTGACCCAGGCGGGCATCCGCCTCGTCGGCATCAACTACAAGGACAAACCGGCAGACGCCAAAGCTTGGCTCGCCGAGCTGGGTGATCCCTACCAGGCAGTAGCCGTCGACGCGCACGGACAGACAGGAATCAATTTCGGGGTCTACGGCGTACCGGAATCCTATCTCGTCGACAAGAATGGCGTAATCCGCTTCAAGCAGACTGGCCCATTGACGCCAGAAGTCCTGCGGGAAAAATTGATTCCAATGGTAGAGAAGCTAAAGCAGTGAAACCTCGTTTCGGAATCCTTTCGGCCGCTGCCGTGTTTCTGCTGTTTGCCACAGATATGCACTACGCGGCTTTCGCCGTCGAACCCAGCGAGGTGCTTGCCAATCCGGTGCTCGAGGCCCGCGCCCGGGCCATTAGCAGCGAGTTGCGCTGCCTTGTCTGCCAGAATGAATCCATCGACGAATCGAACGCATCCTTGGCACATGATCTGCGCGTTTTGGTGCGCAAACGCCTTCTCGCGGGCGATAGTAATGAGCAGGTCAAGGAATACATCGTCGCCAGGTATGGCAATTACGTTCTGTTGAAGCCGCCCTTCATTGAAGAAACCTATGTACTATGGTTCGGGCCGCTGATCCTGCTACTGGGCGCGACGGCGGCGATCATTCTGTTTTATCGACGCCGCACCGGCCAGTCGTCGGAACCCACCCCTCTCACGGACGAAGAACGGCGCAGCCTGTCCCTCCTGCTCAGCAAATCTGATGAAAAAGAGGAAGCCCGCTGATGTATTGGATTGCGTTTGCTTTCCTCACAGTCCTTTGTGTTTCGGCTCTGCTCTACCCGCTTTTGCGCCGAAACCAATCGACTGCGCCAGCGCGTGCCGAATACGACAATCTCGTCTATAGCAGTCAGTTGTCCGAGATCGCGCAAGAGGTCGATCGCGGTGTATTGAGCCAGGAGCAGGCCGATGCGGCGCGTACTGAAATCCATCGCCGCATGCTATCGGCAGCTGCCGGAAACAAAAGGACGACTCATTCGGAGGGTAATCGTCGTGCACGCATAGCCGCTGCTGCAGTGATCGCCCTCCTCGTACCAGTAGGATCAGGCCTGTTATACAGCGCCCTAGGTTCTCCCGGTATGCCGGATCAACCTTATGCCGAACGGCTTAGACATGATCCCAACGTCATAATCGCGTCCACTGCGCACAAGCTTGCAGTTCAGCTTGAAAATAAGCCATATGCAGGCGGCTATCAGCGCTTGGCGGAAATATATTTATATTTGAATGAATATGACCGTTCCGCGGCGGCCTATCAACGTGCCATAGACCTTGGCGACAACAACGCGGATATGTGGTCGCATTTGGGCGAGGCAATCGTTGCCGCAAACAGCGGAACAGTGGTGCCGGACGCGTTAAGCGCTTTCACACATGCACTTGGCATCGATGCGAAGGAGCCACGGGCGCGTTATTATCTTGGCTTGGCCGCAGCTCAGGCTCACGAGCTGAAAACGGCGATCGCCATATGGCGCGATCTGGAAATGGACAGCACCGCCGACGCGCCCTGGCTCCCGCTCCTGCGCCAACGCATCACCGCTTACGCCAAGGCTGGCGGCTTTGACCCTGCAACAGTCCCTCCAGAGCCACCGCTTCTCAGCAAACCATGACCATCAAAACGAACTCTCCAAACACAGTCTGGATGATCACGAGCACGCTCCACTCTCAGGTCGTAACGCGCCCGGCGAATCCGCTTCCTGAGCCGGCGCCGCCGCCGACCTGAGCGATGTCCGGCCGCCGTCAATGCCCTTTGATTTTTCCCGAAAGGATGTCCAAACGGTTGTGGATGCTGATGGCCAGCGGATCTGTCGGATCCGCCACAGATAGAGCCCTGTTCCAGAACAGGCGTGCGCGCTCCATGTGGCCTGCCTTCTGCTCCGCCAGTCCGACATAATAGAGGGCCTGCAGATTGGTAGGGTCGAGTTTCAGAACACCGCGCATGGTCCTGACATAATCCGCCGGCGTGTCGTCGCCCGGTACGGCAGCAGACTTCTGGATTTCCGCAAGAGACAGCTGCACGCCAATATCGCCAGGCTTGAGCTTGACGGCGTGGTCGATCGCCGCGCGCGCTTTGTCGTGCTCGCCAAGTACGTTGTAGGCATGCGCCAGACGTTGCCAACCAGCCACATCACCGGGGTTCTTCGCCATGCGATCCGCAAGCTTCGATACCATGGCGTGGATCATGGTGTCCTGATCATCCGTCGTCGACGTCGGCGCGGCGTCAGCACGCGCTTGGCTGTCCTTGACCGCAAGCGGGGTGGTGTTCAGGTGCATGGCATTGGTCATTGCAGTGACCGCCACATTCAGCGTCTTCGGTGACGGCGGGCTCGGGGGGACTGATGCCGGATCGAAACCACCTTCCTTTGAGAAAGACGAAATATTCTCGCGTACCATCGGCAACCATGGCGCATCCGGAGGAGCGTCTTTTTCGAGATCGCGCCAGATCGCGACCGCCTGCTTCAGATTCCCGATCTGCGATTCAGCCAGACCGATGTAAAACCGCGCGCGGTTGTCGTGTGGATCGAGCGCCAGCGCATTGCTGAACGCCATCAAGGCCTCCGGCACAATTGCGCCGCCATTTGCCATAGCGACGGATTCCCCGAACTCGGACCAAGTGGCTGAGTCATTGGCACCGAGAGCAACCGCCTGACGGTCAGCGTCGGCGGCCTGATCGTAGTCGCGGGAATTGAAATACATCTCCGCTAGGCGCTTGTAACCAGACGCGCTTGGACTGTCCTTCAACAGGTCGGCCAGCTTTTCCGCCGTCGCGGCGACGACAAATTCTGGGTCATGTTTAAGACGCCAAGCATAGGGCTTTCCTGGTAGATTCGGAGAACCTAGCGCGCCATACACTGCGACTGAACCGAGGGGCAAAATAAGAGCGATTGCCATAATTGCTGCGATGCGGGCGTGGCGGCTGTCCAATCGCACAGGTTTGACCGGCGCTTTGAGCTCAGCGTCTTCGGCTGCCAGCATGCGCCGGTGCACTTCTGCCCGCGCAGCAACAGCCTCGGTTTCGGTCAATAGACCGCGTTCGATCTCCTGCTCGATCTCTGCCAACTGATTGCGGTAAACAACGATGTCATAATCAACGCGCGGTGGCGCCTCCTCCGACTGCCTTTTCAAGAGCGGCAGAAGGAGTATCATTAGGACGGCAAGCATCAACACCGCGAAAATCAGCCACAACATCTTACGTCCCTTTAGTTTCGCCGTCGGTGTTGCCGATCAAAGCGGCAAGACGCCGGGTTTCTTCGTCCGAAAGTTCTGCCGGCCCTACCGATTGCGTGGAGCGTCTATAATAAACCGCGGCAATGCCTGCCCCGCTCAGCAACAAGACCAGGGGGCCAAACCACAGAAGATACGTTTCCGCATCGAATGGCGGCTTCAGCAGGACATAGTTGCCATAGCGGGCCACGATGTACTGCTTGACCTGCTGGTCCGTGTCGCCTGCAACGATTCGCTTGCGCACGAGCAGTCGCAGGTCATGCGCCAAATCCGCATCGGAATCATCTATGGATTCGTTCTGGCAGACGAGACAGCGCAGTTGCTTATCGATGACACGGGCACGAGCTTCGAGCTTGGGATTGGTCAGCATCTCGTCTGGCCGTATCGCCCAAGCTGCACCGGCCGTACCCCACAGGGTTGCCAACAAAGCCATGTTCGCCAGAATTGCCGAGATTCGTTTGCGGTATCTCACTTGCCCAATTTCTCCGCCAAGGGAATCAACTGGTTCTTGATGATGTCCGGCGTCAACGGCCCCGTCTGCTTGAAGCGGATTACCCCGTTCTTGTCGATCAGATAGGACTCCGGCACACCATAGACCCCAAAATTGAGTCCGGTCTGGCCGTGTGCATCTACGGCAACCGTCTTATAGGGGTCGCCCTGCTCCGCCAGCCAAGCTTTGGCGTCTTCCGCTCGGTCTTTGTAATTGATGCCAACCAGCACAATACCGGCCTTGGCGACCTCCGACAGATAGGGATGCTCCTCGCGGCACGGCACACACCATGAAGCAAAGAAATTGACCAACGTGACCTTGCCGCGCAGATCAGCGGTCTTGAAGCCGGGTTGCCCCGCCAGCAGCGGCGGCAAGTTGAATTGCGGCGCCGACTTGTTGACCATGACCGACGGGATCAGGTTCGGCGTATCACCTTCGGCGATCAGATGTATCCGCCAGATGAAGAAGCCGGCCAAAACGGCGAAGGCCAGAAGCGGCACGAGATAGGTCCAACCGCGCGAAGCCGCCCGCCGATCAGGTACTGCGGTGCGGGGTACTTCCGATTTCATTGCGGTCGCGGCGGCGAGTTTCATCGCGGGCGCAGAGATCTTCGCGCCAAGTCTGCGCAACGGCGCACCAACGCGGTGATGGCGATCCGTCAGGGAAACAAGGCCACCTAACACCAGCATGATTGCACCAAGGAATAGCCAAGGCACCAACGGATTGTGAAAAATGTGAACGACGTACCCGCCACTGCCGTTGGGATCACCGAGAACCAGGTAAAGATCGCTGACGAAGTTCGTGTGGATTGCGACAGTCGACAGAGGCTGTTGCGGGTTCTCATACATCCGCCGCTCCGGCGTCAGATCGGTCACATAGCGGCCGTCCCTGGTGACGACAAAGCTCGCGCGCGTCGCCACGTAATTCGGCCCCTTGAGATTGTCTTCCACGTCGATGAACCTGACGGTGTAGCCGGCGATCGCGGCAGTGTCTCCGGGGCGCATAACGTTGAGATATTCAGTCTTCCAAGCTTGCGACCCGGTAATCCCAAGTAGCATGATCGCCAATCCCATATGGCTGATGGTCATGCCATAGGTGGACCGTGGCAGATGGCGAGCCCGGTGCAGCGCATCGCCGAGCGAGCGCTTGAACAGGCCTATCCTGCCTGCCCATTCCGAGAGGCTACCAAAGAATAACCACGCCGCCAATCCAAACCCGAGCGACGCCCACAGAGATCGCGAGGATACACCCGCGCCGATCCATACTCCGATGACGGCAACGACGGTCACGACAAACGTGAACTTCATTCGTGACAAGGCCGTCTTCAGATCACCGCGTTTCCACGATAGGAAGGGGCCGACAGCCATGAGCACGATCAACGGCACCATGAGCGGCACCATCACGATGTTGAAGTATGGCGGGCCGACAGAAACTTTGCCCAAGTTTAGGGCATCCGCGAACAGCGGGTACAGTGTGCCGAGCAGAACCGTGCCGGCGGCGGTGCTCAGAACGACATTATTAAACAGAAGCCCGCCTTCACGCGAGACCGGCGTAAATAATCCGCCCCCCTTGAGCGACGGGGCACGAAAAGCGAATAGCGCCAGCGAACTGCCAGTGACTACGGCCAGAAGGGTTAGGATGAAGATGCCGCGGGCTGGATCGCTGGCGAAACTGTGCACCGAGGTGAGAACACCAGAACGCACCAAAAACGTCCCTAGCAACGACAGCGAAAAGGTAATGATCGCCAGGAAGATCGTCCACGACTTCATGGTGTCGCGCTTTTCCGCAACGATGGACGAATGCAGCAATGCCGTGCCGGCGAGCCACGGCATCAACGAAGCATTCTCGACAGGATCCCAGGCCCAATAACCGCCCCAACCGAGCGTGTAGTACGACCACCACATTCCCATGGCGACGCCAAGCGTCAGCGCGCACCAAGCAACCAGCGTCCAAGGCCGCACCCAGCGCGCCCAGGCCGCGTCGACCCGGCCTTCGATCAACGCCGCGATGGCAAAGGAGAACGCCATCGAGAAGCCGACATAACCGAGATAGAGAAACGGCGGATGAAATGCGAGGCCTGGGTCCTGCAGCAGCGGGTTGAGACCGTTACCGTTCAGCGGTGCCGGATCTACACGTACGAAAGGATTGGACGTAAGCAGGATGTACAGCAGGAAGCCGACAGCAATCATCCCCTGAACCGCCAGCGCGCGCGCGCGCAGCCCCGGCGGCAGGTCGCGCCCGAACACAGACACGGCTAAACCATAAAGTACCAAGATCAAGGTCCACAGCATCATGGACCCTTCATGGCTCCCCCACACCCCGGTGATCTTGTAGAGCAGCGGCTTGTCGGTGTGACTGTTCAGAACGACGTTCAGGACGGAGAAATCGCTCGTGATGTGAGCCCACATCAGCGCGCCGAAGGCGACAGCGACCAGGCAGAAGCTCGCGAATGCCGACGGCCGGTCCAGACTCATCCATGTCGAGTCACCGCGCGCCGC
The DNA here is from genome assembly GCA_028865545.1 of Alphaproteobacteria bacterium. Classification (GTDB taxonomy): domain Bacteria; phylum Pseudomonadota; class Alphaproteobacteria; order Micropepsales; family Micropepsaceae; genus Rhizomicrobium. Next base: position 32,749 of record JAGWJY010000008.1, read on the forward strand.
TCCCAGGAGCGGGACAGTCGCCTGAACGACCGACACAAAGAGTGCAAGAATCAGGGCAAAAAGACCGACTTCGGCAATCATCCGTTCATATCCACGATAGTCCCATCAGGCATGGGAGATCCTACGGCGCTGATCTTTTGCCTAAGCCAGTCGGCCACGAAATGCGTAATAGTGCGTACGCTGCATCGCCCGACGCCCGGAGCGTATCACCTTGTTCAGACAAGAATTTTTGTCAGCTGCCGAACTGATAAAAGTGCAGGCAAAACGACCGACACCGACGATCGCGCTTTGTGTTGCGCAATCGCCGGTGCCGAATTACCCCCAGAGCAAACGCCCCCGGGTGGAAGGTCACAACTTCAAGGTCATGGCGGCCATGAAGGTGCTGACATCGTACTTGGCCGGCACATCGCCCGTCAGCACCTGGCCCACGGAAGCTCCAACCAATGCCCAGTCGTTCATGTCCAAGCTGGTGAACTGGTAGCTGAAATAGAAGGAGGTGTTAGCCGAGTAGTCGTAGGTGGCGTGCACCTTAACCTGATGATTTCCTGACGCCGTGGTGAGCAGCGGGTCGCCGCCATAGGTCTGCCCCGCTTCGCCGCTGGTCCATGAGCCGCTCTGAGCGAAGGCCTGGTCACCATAGGAGTAGATGTAATCCGCACCGAACTTCAGCTTGTCGTTCGCCCGCCACGTGCCACCGATGCCGGCGGTGTTGATGTCGTAGGTGGACGCCTCGCTGTAATAGGTGCCGGGCGCCGTTGTACTGGTACCGTCGTTCAGCGCCCGCATGGCACGATAGGTTCGTAAGAAAGTGTAGTAAGCGTGCACTTCCTCATCCGGGCTAACTTGATACGACATGTCCGGTCCGGCCTGCACGCTGTAGTCGTGATTGATCCCAAGGCTAGGGTTCACCACGCCACTATAGGTAGCCTGTGGGCTGTGATACTGATCATTGCTGTATTTGCCGAAGAAGCTAACAGACGTCTTCTGGCCGATCATACCGGACACCATGCCGGTGACAGCATCCTCGGTACGCGCGGCCTCATAGAAGGGAATCTGCTGGCACCCGAGGCTGTCGAGCGTGCTACCGCAGTCGGATGCGATCTGAACGAGCCATAGACTGTAGTCCGGGGTCGACGCTGTGCGATCGGAATGGACATAACCCAGCGAGCCGGTGATGCCGTTCGGCAGGGTTGAGTTGACCTTCACCGACTCCGCGTTTTCCTGCGTGTCGTGCGTGATCGCATTGCCGCGATGCTCATTACGATAGGTGTAACCGACGGTTACCCTTGTGGACTCAAGGACGTGATAGCCTGCGGTGAGTTCTACTTCCTGCTTAGTCCAGGATTCCGGCACAGCTTCACGATATTTGAACGATGTCGTGTCGGTCGGATCTCCGTATATCCACATTGCCTTCGTCTGCGGATCGCGCACATCGATCTTGTAGCTCGCTCGCACGTCCAATTTTGGGAGTGGTCTTGAACTCACAGCGACATTGCTGAAGAAGGTCTGCACCATGCCGTCCAGCGACCCAGGGTTCGAGGCAAGTTGCACAGCCAGCGCAGGGTTGCTGACGGCGTAGCCCATTTGCGTCGCCGCCGGGAATGGATCGTTCTGCAACTGGACACCGTATACCATGGTCCCGTACAGCCTGGTTGTCGGGCTTAGATTGTATCCGATTTCGCCAGTGACCGTGTGAGCCTGATTGCTCGGTGGCAATGCGTAGACGCCGGACTGCTGATAGCTTGTATAGTTATGCGTAACGGGGTCCTGAATCGCCGTGAAGTTCCAGCCCTCAAAGGCGTAGCCGCCTTTGTTATGGTCAATGAAATTGGAGTATTCGTAGGAGATCGAAGCTTGTAAGTCCGGCGTGGAATAGGCTGCCGACACGACATAGTTATCGGTGTCGTAGTCGATCGGCATCGGAAAGGTGACCATTCCGGTATTGCTGCCGCCAGTCGTCATTGACTGTTCGAGCGAACCTTCCTTATGTTCGCGGCTGGCCGAGGCGCTGAGCTTCCAGAAACCGAGATCATAGCTGCCGCTCACGGTGCCTTTGTCCCGACGAGTGCCGATCTGATAGGTCAGTTCAGTGGCCGGGCCATAGTCACCGACATGTGTGCCGGAGGATGACGTGATCCCACTCCGCGTCCTGTAGCTGCCATAAAAGCTCGTCGAGGTTGGCGAGTTGTTGAGATAGGCGCCGTTGGCAGCGAGTGCCGCCGAATAGCCTGGCGCGAGGTTGCCTTCCTTGTCGAGGATTGTCGTGAAGTTGTCCGTCGCTGCGTACGTCATGGCATCATAAGACGCGGAGACGCTCCACTTGCCCTGTTCGCCGGTCTTTATATCGATCGACGCTTCGGGCGCAAATTTGCCGAAGCCGATATTCACGTTGTCGCCGGTGAATGTGAAGTAGTGCGTCCCACCGCTATCCCACGCGTCACGGGTCCCAAGATTCCAGCTGCCAAGCACCCCGATGCCCGAGTTTGGCATGCCGTTGTACCGGCCAAAGGCGGCGGAGGGGTCCGACACCCCTCCTACTCCGATAGTGACTTCACCGATAGACGACGACGGGTTCTGTACTACGGTAGCTTGAGGCGTCGCCGGCGCGTCGGAGACATCGAAAGCATTACTGTCCTGGGCTTGTGCGGTCACCGTCAGCGGCAGCAGGCAGGCACTTGCGAGGGCCGCAGCTCTCAGCGTTTGGATCGTGTTCATGCGACACCTATTTTAGCGGAAGAAGGTTGAGCCGCTGGGGCTATCCGAACCGTGGATCTGCGAGTGGCAGTTCAAGCAGCTGCGATCGCCGTAGAGATAGAGGCTCCCGCTGTGTGCTGCGACTGACTGCTTCGACACGCCGACACCACCCATGTCATTCGTCGCCGCATGGCAATCGAGGCAAAGGAACGGCACCTTTTCCTTCAGCAGGCGCGGATTCACCGAGCCGTGCGGATTGTGGCAGTTGGTGCAGTCCTCACGAACCGGCTGGTGTTCCCATAGCATTGGGCCGCGCTTGTCCGCATGGCAGCTATAGCAAAGGTCCGTCACGCGAGCTTTCTTCAGAAGATCGCGGTTCGGTGACCCGTGCGGATTGTGGCAATCCGAGCACGCCACTTTACCCTCGCGGATCGGATGATGAGAGAACTGCAACGTAAGCGCCCGCTGTTCCGCATGGCAGGAGAAGCATTTCTCGGGCTGTGTTGCCTTGACCAGGATTGGATCCTTTTTGACGTGGATCGTGTGGCAGCTCGTGCACGCCAGATTGTTATCCTGATGTTGGCTCCCGGCCCAATCCATTCGTAAGCCGTTCTGATGGCAACTGAGGCAGACCTCGTTGCGCGAAGATACTGGAGATGCATTAGGACCATTGAAGACGACGGCAGGTTCTGTCTTTTTCTGACCTGGGGCGGGAGCGCTCTCGACATGCGCCTCGCTGGGACCATGGCAGGATTCGCATTCGTGCTGACCAAACGGTGACCGAGGGTCGCCTTTAGTGCCGTGTGGCGTTTGGAGAACATCCGTTATGGGCGATTGATCGTGACACTTCATGCAAGTTGCGGCACCACGTGCGCTGTACAACGCACCGTTGGAGTCAGTGCTGGCAGGCGCCGCCGCAGCGGTCGCCTGTGGCGCCGCTGCCTGCGTCGCATCTGCTGCCGACGCTGGCTGTGCCGTGCCAAATATCAGGGCACAAAGCAAAACCAAGACGCCAAGGCCACTTAGGTGATTTATTTTTGTCATCTGCTTATCCCCTGCTCTATCGGGGCCCCCTGGGCGATTATTTCTTTTCCACGACGAAATCGGCGTTGCCCTGATCAAGAATCAGAGAGCGTTCGAAGGACACGTAGTGGAACCGTTTGGCGGTATGGCCCGCGTGTATCGCGAAGGCGACCGTGTACCGCTTGCCCGCCACGAGAGGCACAAAGCCAACGCCCGCGTCGAGCTTGCGCGACAGAGTCACCGACCATACGCCATCCTTGTAAGTGGCTTCAGCGGTGACGGCCGTCGGCTTTGTAGCCGCGAGCTTGTCGAAGATGACGCCGTTTTCCGCAGTTGCGGGAGAGCCCGGATTTAGGCGGGCCTGCCAGTATTCAAGCGAGTAGCCGTCAGCCTTAAGCTTCGCCAATGCATCTGCCGGCACCAACGCATCACCACCGCCTTGACGCGTCAGATGGGCGCGAGTTTTTGGAAGATACATTGTGCGGTCGGAATTCCCGGCGCTTGGCATTCCAGCGGAATCATCATGGCATGCGCCCCAGCAACCGGCCCGGTTGGCCTCGGGAACCCCACCGCCATCCAACATCATGGTGACCTTGGTGTCGTAGGCGCTATCCATCTTCGAATTGGGCTGGCTCCCTTCGGAGAATTCGAGGTGGACATACATGTTTTGTGCATCGTGCTCGAACTGCACCTTTGCGTCGATCGAACCAGGTTTGCCAGGGATCGGGGCCGCTTCGTTCTTCTTGCCCGAGACCAGCAGCGCACCCATGTTCTTTTCGTCGCCGATATGACAGGCCGCGCAGTCCTTGCCGGCGCGGAATTTCTCCGCGCCGGGATGGTCCGTCAGCACCCATTCCCAAGACGACTGTCCAGGATAAAAGAGCTGAACGTCCTTTGCCGGAACGCCCGACCAATTCGGTGCGGCCATCGCGGCCGAAAAGCTCATGGCACCTGCGATACCCAGCGCCGCGGTCATCGTTTTTGTAGAGAGTTTCATCGTCTTGTCCTCACTGAATATCGAAGCTGCTGCTGGAAGCCGGCTTTGCCGATGGATCCGCAGGTACGTGATGAGTGATGCCCTTGTGGCAATCGAGGCAATTTTCGTCGGTCTTCATCGCATCCGTGTGTTGGGCGCGAATACTCGGACGTTGGTCCTCAAGAACCATGTTTGCGTATTTGTGGCAGGCCTTACATTCTGCTGCGTTGTCCGCCTTGAAGCCGGCCCACACTCGCTTTGCCAATTCGAACCGACGCGCTTGAAATGCTTTCTTGACGCCATCGGGACCCTCACCCGCGAAGACCACGAAGTGTGTCCACAATTCCAAGCTCGCCATGGCCTTGCGACCTAGGACCGCCGGCCAGTTGTCGTGCGGAACGTGGCATTGGGCACAGACGACGACGACACCTTGCTCGTTCTTGTAATGCTTGCTGTGCATGTACTCTTGGTAGACCGTGCTCTCCATCTCGTGACAAGTATGCGCGCAGAAGTTCAGCGAGCTCGTGTAGTCAAGAACGGTCGCGTAGCTGGCAGCCAAGCCAATCCCAACGAGCACCGACACGCCGGCAACGATGATGAACTTCGATCTGTTGCGTACGAACCCGCCGATACGCTGCGAGGCTGCACGTAATTTTTCAACGACTGGCACCTGCGTCCCCTTTCTTATTTGCGCGAAATGAATCTCTTCGCGATTAGGACGCGTGATATGTGGCAGCGCTCAATGGCAAGACGTAGTGCCAAGAGGGGCAAACTTGATGATACCAGGGGGTATCGCGCGAAAATGCCGCAATAATACGTAGTTACACGCATATAGCGTTCGCTAGGCCTTTAAATTCAGGCGTTTAGAGTGTCAGCGAGCCGGGCGACACCCTGACGTAGCTGATCTGTCGTCAATGCCGCATAGCCAAGGATCAGCGCTCGATCATGGAAGCGGCAGGTTTCCAAAGCGGCTAGATTCTCACACGTCACGCTTTCGACACTTGTGCCTTGTGCTCTAGCTGCATCGGATAGTGCGCGCGCCGACGGATAGCGATCAGGAAGCAACCATGTCAGCTGTGTCCCGATTTCCGTACCTATCAACTCTATTTCGCCGAAGTGTTCCCGCAGTGCCTGAATAAGGCAGTCGCGACGATCCAAATAAATTTTGCGTACCCGGCGCAAGTGATGATCGTACTCTCCGCTCGTCAGGAGATCGGCTACGACCATCTGCTCCAACCATGGGCAGCAATCTTCCGCCATGGACTTTATTGCCGTGACGGCGTCAACAAATTCAGACGGTACCACGAGGTAGCCGATGCCAAGTCCGGCGCCAAGCGTCTTGGCAAAGGAGCCCGTATAGAAAACCAGCCCATATGGGTCGAGAGCAGCAAGCGGCTGGGGCGTCGTCCCGTGATAGCGATATTCGCTGTCGCTGTCGTCCTCTACAAGATAGGCACCCACATCACGAGCCCATTTAAGCAACGCGTTGCGCCGCGGCTGAGGCATCGTTCCGCCGAGCGGATTTTGCCGTGCGGGCGTGACATAGGCGATGGAGAAAGCCCCACGCGGTAATTTGTCGATATCCAAGCCATGCTCATCGACAGGAGCGTGAACTATGTCTGCGCCTCTGGCTTCAAAGAAGCTGGCCATATCGCGATCGCCAGGAGATTCCATAACGACACGATCGCCCCGACGCTGGAACAAATGCGCCACCAGGCTGCACGCCTGTCTCCGGCCGACCACGATTATGACCTGCTCGGGCGACGCCATAATACCGCGCGTAGCTGCGAGGTAATCCACGATGACCTGCCTCAGAGACGCAACGCCGGCAGCGGGTTGGGATTTTGCGAGCCCGTCCGGTTCGCGCTCAAAGACGTTCCGCATGCCCTGAAGCCAAACCTTTGGAGGTAGCAAGTGACTGGCGTCAAATCGCAGAGGGCTGAAATCTATGATGCCGTCAGGAATGTCCGGATGTGGCACCACGGAACCGTGGAACAAGGCGGGATGTAGGGATGCCTGCCGGGGGACATCTGAAATCGAATTGTTCGTGAAAGCAGGCTTTGGCTGCTGAGGCGGCGTCGAACAGACAAAGGTGCCGATCGCCGGCCGCGTGTCGAGATACCCTTCACTGATGAGTCGCTCATATGCGAGGAGAACAGTCGTTCGCGACACGCCAACCTGCTCCGCCAGGAACCTTGTGGCGATGATGCGGGAGTTCGGCTTGAGCTTTCCGGTCAGAATCAGCTGCCGCAATTGCTCAAAGAGCTGATCCTGCAATGGGATCGACGCTCTGCGATCGAGCTGCAGCGGCAAATTCATGGCTCTCCTCTATGCCACACGTTGCTATGCAGGGAGGATGACAGACCATCTGGGGTGCGATCGCACCAGATCGTTGGCCGGTTGCCCCCTCATAAGTCCTTCAATTACAATCCCTTGAGGCCGACCGATATACGTACAAATCCTATCGTGCTGCAGTGCCCACAGGCCGCTTGGATCGCGCCAGGTTCGGTACGGTACGAAGTCCCGAAGAGATTAGACTGACCGTACGAGGGGTTAGCATTTGCGAGGGGCCTGGGCACCGGCAGCACTACCTGTCCCGTCCGCCGGACTGCAGGAGTACGGCAAAGCGGAATTCAAGCGGATTGTTTAATGGCAGATTTGCAGACGCGCACAACCGGCATTGTTAACGAGAGCGATTTTCGCTTGAGCCAAAGTGATCCGAAAGCTGCAAATTGTCGTGCGGATAGCGGAACATAATTCTGCGCGCCAGCCTTCGCTCGCGGAGTTTGTCACCTTAGCCATTGCGATCGCAGCACTTGCCGGTGGCTATAGGTCACTTCCGTGACAAGGGCGACGTCCAATTGTTGTGCCTAAATGCCAAATTGAGATGCGGTATCCATTCTAAGAGCACAACCAGCGCAGCATTCGTCTTGGTCTCGAGTTCGACAACGCGTGTACCTGGACGTGTCCACAATGCAGTTACGCTAATTGAACGCAAAACTCTGGCATATGGCGATTTCGTCCCAACCCAGACATATGAGATCGACCTGTGCCATAAGGCTATGAACGTCTTGGGGGGCCGGCGATAAACATATATCATAATGGAGCTACGTCGGGGGTTTTCGTGAAACGGCTTCGCATCGGGATTGTCGGCGTCGGCAAGATCGCACGGGACGAGCATATTCCTGCGATTTCCGCGAGCCCGTATTTTGAACTGGCGGCTTGCGCCAGCACACACGGCGAAGCCGAGAGCGTCCCGAATTTTCCGACCCTTAACGCAATGCTGACCGGGTGTCCGGATTTGGACGCCGTAGCGGTCTGCACACCGCCACAAGAGCATTACGAAGAAGCACGATTGGCTTTGCTGCATGGCAAACACGTGCTTCTTGAGAAACCACCTTGCATGACCACCGTGCAATTGGATCAGTTGGTCCTTCAAGCGCGCCGGTCAGATCGCACGCTTTTCCAGACTTGGCACGCGCAGCACGGAACGGCAGTTGACGCTGCACAACGCTGGCTCAGATCCCGTGAAGTTCGCCGAGCCCAGGCGACATGGAAGGAGGACGTTCGTCAATGCCACTCCGGACAAGACTGGATTTGGCAGCTGGGTGGTTTCGGCGTATTCGATGCCGGCATCAATGCCATTTCGATTTTAACAAAAATCATACCTGAGGCGATCTACGTCAAGACAGCCGATTTGTTCTTTCCCGGAAATTGTGATTCTCCGATTGCTGCGGACGTGACCTTTGCGACTGACTACGGTGCGGAGGTCAAAGCAGCTTTCGACTTCCGGTATACTGGTGTTCCAACCTGGGAGATCGAGGTGGAGACCGATGACGGAATGTTAAACCTCACCGCGCACAGGAACTCTCTAACAATTAATGGCAAGCCTGAAGCAGTCGGCACAGTAGTGCCTGAATATGCATCTCTTTATCGACGTTTCGCCGAATTAATCGAGCGTCATATGTCCGACGTGGACAAACGTCCATTTCAACTTGTGGCGGATTTGTTTCTCGTCGGCCGGCGATTTTTGGTCGAGCCGGTTCTAGCTACAAAAAAGAGCTAATACCTCACGCCCCTACGCCGGTGTTCGGGTGAACAGGCCGTTTGGCATCACGCTCGCAACTGCAGCAATTTGACGGCGTGTCACCCCTGACCAATTTGTGGTTATGCGCAAAAAACATCCCTTTTCTTCTTAAAGTCATCTCGTTGTGATTTTCATCTTGAATTGTCTGATTTAATATCCGCTTCTGCAGCGACGCCACGGGATGCAGCGCTGACCACAAGGAGGAAGTTGACACCATGCTAGGGATCGGTATTTCGCGAGCCAGCTTTACAGGGGTCGCGCTCGCAATGCTGGCGACGACAGGTTTCGCATACGCGAAGGACGCAACAATGTCTCATATCCAAAAAGCACAGTTTGGACACACACCAGACGGCAAGGCCGTTGAAATCTACACGCTGACAAACAAAGGCGGCCTGGAAGCACGCGTCATGACCTATGGCGCCACGCTGGTGTCGCTGAAGGCTCCGGACCGCAGCGGACATCTGGCTGACATCGTCCTCGGCTTCGACTCGCTTGAACCCTATGTGACTGGGGTGCCGTATTACGGCGCCACGATCGGTCGCTACGCCAACCGCATCGCCAATGGCCGCTTTACCCTAGACGGTGTCAGCTACCAGCTACCGAAGAATGACGGACCCAATAGTCTGCACGGCGGCGACAAAGGGTTCGACAAACGTGTCTGGACTGCACAATCCGTCGAAGCCAAGAACGGTCCAGAGCTCAAACTCACCTACGTCAGCGCGGACGGTGAAGAAGGCTATCCCGGCCAACTTACGATCCACGTCACCTACCAATTGCGGAACGACAACGCGCTCAGTATCGAATATCAGGCGACCACCACCAAGCCAACGCCCGTCAACTTCACCAACCACTCTTATTTCAACCTATCGGGTGACTTCAATCGTGACATCCTGCACGACGTGCTGATGATCAATGCAGACAAGTTCACGCCGGTCAACGCGACGCTGATCCCCACTGGTGAGTTGCGCCCGGTGGCTGGCACGCCATTCGATTTCCGCAAGCCAACGGTTATCGGGGCGCGCATCAATGACGATAATGAGCAGCTTCACTATGCGCATGGTTATGATGATAACTGGGTTCTGGTGAAGACACATCCGAATGCGATGTCGACGGCGGCCGTGCTGTCTGATCCGGAGACAGGCCGCGTGGTGGAAGTCCGCACGACGGAACCTGGAATCCAGTTCTACACGGGCAACTTCCAGGATGGTAAACCGGCCGGCAAAGGCTCGGTCTACAAATACAGAACCGGACTGACGCTGGAGACACAGCACTTCCCGGATTCACCCAATCAACCGTCGTTTCCCTCAACGATCCTCCGATCGGGCCATCCCTTCGTTTCGCATACGGAGTTCATCTTCCGCACGGAGAAATAAGCCGATCAATTCTACGAAAACGACAGGAGCGGCTTTCGCCGCTCCTGTTTTTTCCGTGCAGCAGCCAGAACAGTCCCGCTTGATCGTTTGCTCTACTGCAAACTCAACACCACGACCGACTTCGGCGGTAGCGTTACCTCGAGGTGATGGCCACGGAGCTTGGCCCCCGTGAACGCAACGGGATGCACGGCGTCGGGATCGTCAAAGGTGTTGTGGGAGTCCATCGCAGGGCCCGTAAGAATGCTGCCGCCGACCTGCGACGGGTTCGCGCCTTCGATCGTCGTCAAAATCTTGACCGGCTTGTCCGGGTCGAGATTGACCAGCGAATACTCCAAAACGCCGTTCCTACCCTGCGCGGCCGAAACGCTGATCGCCGGAATCGACTGTTTGCCATAGGTGTACTGCGCCGTCTTCACGTCACTCGGCAAAAGCGTCGCGCCCTGGAACGGAATGTACATATGGAAGACATGATAGGTCGGCGTCAGGATCATTTTCGAACCATCGGTCAGAATCATTGCCTGCAGCACATTGACCATCTGCGCGATATTGGCCATCCGCACGCGATCGGCATGCGACTCGAAGATATTGAGCGTGGCCGCCGCGACAACGGCGTCGCGGATGGAGTTCTGCTGCCATAGGAAACCAGGATTGTGGCCCGGTGCCGAGTCATACCATGTGCCCCATTCGTCAACGAAGAAGCCAACCTTTTTCTGCGGGTCGTATTTGTTCATGATCGCAATGTTCTGCTTGATGTAGTCATTGATCTTCAAAGCGTTGACCAGTGTGGACATCCACTCGTTTTCACCGAACCCGATGGTCGGCCCCTTGTGTTGCCAGTCATGGGTCGGCGACGGAATGGTGTAGTAGTGGTAGGAGATTGCACCCATGTTCTGGTGAACGGTGGACATCAGCACCTTGGTCCAGCTGGTGTCGTCATCGTGCCCACCGCTGGCGATGATGAGAGGACGCTCGCCCGGCGGCGTCTTCAGGAAGCTAGCGTAACGACGGAAGAGGTCGGCGTAGTACTCCGGCCGCATATCGCCACCACAGCCCCATGTTTCGTTGCCGACGGCAAAGAACGGAATTTTCCAAGGACGATCACGCCCGCCGTCACGGCGGAGCTTGGTCAGTGTCGTGTCCTGGTCGGACGTCATATACTTGAGCCAGTCGGCCATTTCTCCCGCGGTGCCGGTTCCAACATTGCCGTTGATGTAGGCCTTTGCGCCAATCATCTCGGCAAAGTCGAGGAATTCGTTGGTACCGAAGGCATTGGTTTCCGGCACACCACCCCAATTCGTGTTGACCGTTACCGGCCGCTGCGCCACCGGACCGACGCCGTCACGCCAGTGATATTCATCCGCAAAGCAGCCGCCGGGCCAACGGATCACAGGCACGTGCAGGTCTTTGAGCGCCGCCACGACATCGTTCCGATAGCCGTCAGTGTTCGGAATTGGAGAATCCTTGCCCACCCAGATGCCGCCATAAATGCCATGGCCCAAGTGCTCTGCGAACTGGCCGAAGATATCCGGATTGATCTCTGCACCAGGCTTGTCCGCGTGGATGACTACGGTTGCGGAAAGCGGCTGTGAGGATTGAGCTGCAGCGGCACACGGCACCGATAGCAACACTGCAAAAACCGGTGCAATGAAACGAAAAGACCTTGTATCCGGCATGACGTCTTCTCCGAAGTGAACTTTCTCAGGGATTGCTATCTTGCGTTCCTAGACAAGCGCTTCGACCTGAAGCGCTCTCACACGATTGCCGTTGGCCAACCATCTTTCGACCACACGAGTGGTGCGATCCGTAGGGTCGGCGCACCACCGCGGCGCGCATCATAAGCGTGATAGACGATGTAGTCTTGCCCCGGATCGTGCAGAATCGAGCATCCTCCTGGCCCGCGCCAACGGCCGTAACCGTCGGCTTTGAGGACAACCATGCCGTTGCCGTCGATCATATCGTAATTGTTGTTGTCACCGTATGGCCCCGAGACGTTTCGCGAGCGTCCGACCACTGTGTAGTAGTTGCTGCCAGCACCACGACAACAGAAATCGAACGAGACGAAGAGATAGTAGTAGCCGGCGCGCTCGAAGACGAACGGCCCTTCGATCGCGTCCAAAAGCGGATTTTGCTCCGGACGCCGCGCGAGAGAATAAAGTTTCAGATTACCGGGTGGCGGTTTGCCCGTCTGCGGATCCAACTGAACCGTTTTTATTCCGCTCCAGAAGCTACCAAACGTCAACCAGTGCAGCCCGTGGTCATCGACAATGTGATTTGGGTCTATAGCATTGAAATTGTCACTGCTTGCCGATTTCAAAACCAGGCCACGATCTACCCACTTATAGTTGGATGAACTGGGGTCCAATGTGCTGTTGGTCGCCAAACCGATAACTGAGTGGTTTTTCCCAAATGTTGAGCAGGCGTAATAAAGAAGGTACTGGCCGTTCGCATAGGAAATATCGGGCGCCCAAATTCCACCGGTTTCTGGAATCTCCTTGACCGCCCAATCGGGCAGATCGGAAAAGACATATCCGCCCTTTTCCCAGTTGCGTAAGTCTTTCGAATAGCGCCACGGGATTTGGGCCCCCGCACCGCCACCCAAATTTGTGCTGAACACGTAGTAAGTGTCGCCTTCACGGATGATGCTGGGATCGTGGACGGGAGAGATGTCTCCGTCCAATTGAGGATTTAATGGGCTTGGCGTCTGCGCCTGCGATGCAGAAACCGGCAGCACACCAGCGACCCCAGCAAGCAATGAGCCTTGCAGCGCTCTGCGACGGCTGAGCATATGAAGCCTCCGCTCTTTCGGAAATCACGACGTCACATAATCGCCGTCGGCCATCCCTCTTTCGACCAGACCAGCGGCGCTATGCGTAAATTTGGCGCGCCGTGATTCAGTTTGTCGTAAGCGTGATAGACGATGTAATCCTGACCGCCGTGGTCGCGTAGGATCGCGCAGTGGCCGGGACCGCGCCAACGCTGCTTCTCTTCTTGGTCTGCCTTGAGAATGACCGAGCCGTAGCCGTTCATCATCGAACGGCCCTCTTCGTCGAGATAGGGCCCTGTGACACTCTTCGAGCGTCCCATCGCGGTGTAGTAGGTGCTGTTTACGCCCTTGCAGCAATAGTCGTAGGAGGCAAAGAGGTAGTAGTAACCGTCCCGCTCCATGATGTAGTTGGCCTCGATCGTGTCCAGACCGCCTTCCGGCGTCGGACGTTCGGCGATCGAAAACAAATGTGGATTTTCGGACTCCGGCTTTCCGGTCTTGGGATCGAGCTTAAAGATCTTGAGCCCGCTCCAGAAACTGCCGAACGCCAACCACTGGTTACCCTGCAAATCTACGACATGTGTAGGATCGATGCAGTTGTAATCGTCCTTCGGGAAGGACTCGAAGACGACGCCTCGATCATCCCAGTGATAATTGGGCGATTTTGGATCTAACGTCGTGTTGGTCGCCAACCCGATCGCCGAGCGGTTGGAGCCAAAGCTCGAAACGGCGTAGTACAAATAAAACGTGCCGTTCAGATAGCTGATATCAGGTGCCCAGACACCGATCGTGTCCGGTATCCTCTGCAAGGCCCAAGCCGGTATCGCCGGAAACGCATAGCCTTCCAGCTCCCACTTGAGGAGGTCTTTCGACGTGCGGATCGGCACCTGCGCCTGCTTCTTACTGTTCATCGTCGTGCTGAATACATAATAGGTATCACCTGCACGGATAATGCTCGGATCATGAACCGGCGTGATGTCGCCCGACATCCGGTCGTTGATGGGCTTTGGCGTTTGCGCCCAAGCGGCGGTCAGCGTAGGAACCGCGGCGGCAGAAAGGCCCACTGCTACAGAGCCCTGCAAAGCCCTGCGGCGGCTGATCATCTGTAGGAATTTTTGATTTAGCAGGACGGGCGTGTCGTGTGACGACATCGAAACCTCCTCGTTGCTTGCTTCGTAAAAATTTGGACGGCGGAGAATGATGCGGTGTCCGCAGAACCTCGCCGCCGTCCATTGGGGAGAGGAACCCCTGTCAATATAGGCCCCCGAAGTCCCTGGGCCAAATTCGCTTTTGAATTTGGCCCAGATCACTTCCCGCGGAAGCTTGTCCGTTACAACTTGTACCGCAGGCCAAGCGAGATGGTCTGGTCGAAGCGGCGCGTATCACGCGGATAGACAGCGCCAAGAGCTCCATTGCCAAAACTGTCCTGGAAATCGCTGTTCAGCAGATTTGTGGCATCGAGGGTGAACGTCAAATTGTCGGTGTACTCATAGCTTGCCGACAAATCGAGCCACGGCTGCGACTTCGCGTAGATAGTCCCGGGATTCTGGCCACCGCCTGGGGCCGGGCCTTCATTGAAGCCGGACCGCCAGTTATACGCGACACGGAACGACACAGGGCCCTTCTCGTAAATGCCGACGAGGTTATAGGACCAATGCGAGATGTTCTGGAAGGCTCCGCCGACATAGGTACCGTTTGCCTGAAGGCCAAGCCCGCTCCAAAGTCCCGGCAGAAAGTCGAAGAACTGCGTGTAACCCACTTCAGCGCCGTCAATATGGCCGGACGGAGAATTCGCGGGCCGACTGACCTGATAGACGATACCCCCGATCGTGTCGGGGACGACTGAGTTCCCGATATAGCCTGCAACCTGCCGGTAGAAGACTGCGCCGGTCAGCATGTTCGATGCGCCGAAGTAATACTCCAACGACAAATCCGCGTTATCCGACTTCTCCGGCGCAAGATTGGGATTGCCGCTTGAGCCAGAACCGAGGAGCGTCGCGGTAGAAGCCGACAGGGAAAGACCTGGATTAAGTTGTGCAAACGTCGGCCGCGTGACCGTCCGACTCAGAGCTGCACGCAGGAACAGGTCATCCTTAAGCTGGAAGCGCATATTCATGCTCGGCAACCAGTCCAATGTGCTTTTGCTGCTGTTCGTGGACGTGTACGTGAACGTGTAATGGACGTTGTCGGGCGTCGTAACCACCAGCGAATTGCCCATCATGTCAGCCTGGGTATCAACAACCCGCAGGCCGATATTGCCGTCAACGGGGACCGTGCCGAGGTTGAAACCGAAGTTTGCCTTGACGTAACCGGCGTAACTCTGTTCTCGGTCATCGAATGACTGGGTCGGGTCGGCAGGCGGAGCTGTAGTCGCTTGGCCGAACAACGCTCTCATTTGCGCTACGTGCGACACGAGGTAATTCGGATCCGCATCCACCCATTTCTTGATGCCAAACTGACCGTCGAACTGCGTTCCACTCGTCACGTGGGACGAGCCGGTAAGAGACGCTAAACTCGGAAATGTCGTACACGCCGTTGAGGCCAGCGCCGCAGTCATGATCGCAAACGTTGGGCTCGATGCAGACGCCGCGCCGCGGCAATCGAGGCCGCCGGCATTGTCCGCACGATTTCGAGCGAAACGGTTGGCATAACGCACGCCCGCGTCGAACGACTTGACCAGACTTCCAGGGCCCATGTCGTACGACAGATCGCCCCGCCAATCGATCTCGTTACCTGTCTGCTTCGTCCATTGATCGTACCACTGGCGAGTATGGAAGTTCGCAGGGTCAGTCAGGCTCACGCCCGTGACGTTCATATAAGGTGTGCCAGTGCCCTTATAGTTGAAATCCGCGGTATATCCGTTGTTTGGTGGATAGTACTCTGTGTCTAGAATGTAACCTGTCTGGTAGAAGCGGCTGTCGGTATAATCAAGTTCTGTCGACAGCGTCGTTCTGTCTCCAGTCCAAGTCGCACCCGTCGCCATCTGGTACGTGTCGGTTTTCGGCCGGAAGGACTGATTGCTGGTCAAATCATAACAACCACCTGTTACCGTTTTCACTTCACTGGTGCCAGGGAACACCGTAGCCGTGGCCGGGTTTGCGCAAATCCAGGGAAGCCCGACGAAGAAGTCGTTCGAGTTCGGATTACGGTAACGCGTGTAGAACAGTTCGGCGTAGACTTCGGTGTTCGCATTCGGCCGCCACTGGGTCGAGAAGTCGACCGCGCCACGTTCGCGGCTACCCGGGATAGATTGGGCCCCTTCGGTCAGCGGTATGTATGCGGTGCCGCCGGCCCCGGTCGAACCTGCAACCGGCCCGATTGACTGGGTTGAAATATAATTGTCGAGAATCTCTTCCTTGTAGTGATCCTTCGAATAAGAAACATCGAGCAAAACGCCGATCTCGCCGATTGACGTGTTCCATCTGTTGCTCAACAGGATGCTGGCGTTGGGATCGATGTGGCCGGAAAGCGAACTTTCAGTAGCACGGACCGTGCCGGCGACTTCCAATCCATCGAAGTCGAACGGCCGATGAAGGCGGACGTCAATCAATCCGGCGATGCCACCTTCCAGATCATTCGCCTCGGACGATTTTTGCACGTCGACCCGAGCTAGAAGCTCGGCAGGGATATCTTGCAGCGTGATGAACCGCCCCGTCGACGTAAAGATTTCACGCCCATTGAGCAACGTGGCGATGTCAGGCAGACCGCGTATCAGCAACTGGTCGGATTCCGCTGCGTTGCGACTTATCTGAACGCCAGTGACATGCTGCAAAGCATCGATGACATTGTTATCCGGCAACTTGCCAATGTCTTCGGCCACGACCGAGTCGACCATTTGACTGGAGTTTTTCTTAACGTCCTCTGCCGACTGCAAGCTTGCGCGCACGCCTGTGACGACGACTGTCTCAACCTGCTGACCCGATGTATCTTGCCCGTAAGCCACGCCTGTGGCCAACGTCATCGCAATCACAGACGCGGACCCGGCCAATACTTTCTTCCACTGCATAGTTCCCTCCCTGGCATCGTCTTTCTAAAGCGCTGATTCGCTCGTCGACGACATCGATCATTACTCAGACAAGTAGGTTATTTAATTTCGCAGACAAATGCAAGGTCATGGCGACGAAGGCATATTCAATGCCTCGCTCATGTGGCCGATCGGCATCACCACAGAGCTCGGCCGCCAAAAATTGCCTCAATGCGATGCGCTCCACGTTGAAACGCAGCAGCCCTCATGTCGCGTCCAGGCTTTTAAATTTTGCAGCTCGACCGTGCGCCTTGCGCCCATCAACCCGATTGGACTTACATTCCAATGGGCTATACTAGGAATTATTGAGATACCGGAGCGGTTCAGTTCCCATGACAAAACTGATGCCACTTGGACGGAAGCATCCGATCAGCAAGGTGCTGCGGTTACACGGCACTATCGCTCGCGATCTTGGTACCGCTATCATGTCTGGAGTGTATCAACCTGGCGACCTATTGACGGGCGAGGTTGCTTCCAGCGAGCGGTTGGCAGTTTCCCGTACCGCTTATCGTGAAGCGGTGCGCATTTTGGCCGCAAAAGGCCTCGTAGAATCCAAACCGAAAGTCGGCACCAAAGTCAGCAGCAAGGACAAATGGCACTTGCTCGATCCCGATGTACTCGCCTGGGCTTTCGAGAACGAGCCGGACTTAGATTTGTTGAACAGCTTATTTGAATTGCGCAATATTGTTGAATCGGCAGCCGCCGCGCTCGCCGCGACTCGTCGCTCGGAGATGCATTTGAAGACGATGCAACGCGCGATTGACGGCATGGCACGCTTCACCTTGGCAACAGAGGCAGGTCGTCAAGCCGATCAAGACTTTCACACGGCCCTGCTCCAGGCGACGGAAAATCCTTTCATCATGTCCCTGACGACCGGCGTCAACGCTGCAGTCAACACCACGACCATGTTCAAACAGCGAAATCGTCCGCTGCCGCGCGACCCCGTGCCGGACCACGTTCGTGTCTTCGAAGCAATTGCGGACAAAAATGCCGTTGGAGCGCAGAAGGCGATGACTGAGCTCATTCAATTGGCGCGCTTGGATACCCCGACGCCAAAGCGGTCTGCGGCACGACGAACTAGGCGTAAGACGTGAATCGAAGCCGCGTCGCGCCGCACGCTGTACGACAGCACTTACATCTCCGGCTTGCATGGGCGGTATAACTTATACCGACCAAGGCAGAATCAATGACTTCGACGGCGCCCTTGCCGCAACGACGGTTCAGGCCGCGCTCTTATACGGCGCACCAGCAAGTACAAAGGGTGCCGCAATCTACATCCGCAGCCTTGCTAAATTGCCCGCTTAGCCGATTTTGCGACCGATTTTCTGTATTTGTCTGATTTTTGAGATGCGGCCGCTTTGGGACTGTGGTATCAAGGTCGCGGAAACGCACAACACTCGAGTGTCATGACGTTTATGAAGAAGTTTGAAGTCTGGTTCGTCACCGGTAGTCAGCATCTGTACGGTCCGGAAACGCTCGATCAGGTCGCCAAAGATTCGCAGAAGATCGCCAAGGCGCTAGATGCCGCGCCAGCCGTTCCTGTCAGCATCGTGTTCAAACCGGTTCTGGTAACACCAGAGGCGGTGACTGAACTTGTTTTGGCAGCGAACAGCTCTTGCGAATGCATCGGCATCATCACTTGGTGTCACACGTTTTCGCCGTCGAAGATGTGGATCAACGGCCTCAAACAGCTGCGCAAGCCCGCCCTTCATTTGCATACACAATACAATCGCGACATTCCTTGGTCGACGATCGACATGGATTTCATGAATCTAAACCAAGCGGCGCATGGCGACCGTGAGCACGGGTTCATCTGGACTCGCTTGCGTTTGAATCGCAAGGTCGTCGTCGGTCATTGGCAGGAAAAGCAGGTACAGCAAAAGATCGGCGCGTGGACACGCGCTGCCGCGGCATGGAACGACTGGCAGGGCGCGAAGTTTGCCCGCTTCGGCGACAACATGCGTGAGGTGGCAGTCACTGAAGGTGACAAGGTCGCAGCGCAATTCAAGTTCGGCTACTCCGTCAACGGCTACGGCGTGGGTGATCTGGTGGCCGTCATCAACTCCGTCCCCGACAATGAGGTCGATCGGCTCGTCGAGGAATATGAGAGCACTTATGAGGTGACCTCAGACCTGCGCAAGAACGGTAATCGGCATAAATTCATCCGCGAAGCGGCGCGCATCGAACAAGGAATGCGGACGTTCCTAAAGGACGGGGATTTCAAGGGCTTCACTACAACGTTTGAGGACCTTCACGGCCTCGAGCAGCTGCCAGGATTGGCTGTACAACGGCTAATGGCTGACGGCTATGGTTTTGGCGCGGAAGGTGATTGGAAAACGTCTGCGCTCCTACGAGCCGTCAAGGTCATGGGAACTGGTCTGACGGGCGGCGCGTCTTTTATGGAAGACTACACCTACCATCTCGATCCAGCCGGCAAGCTTGTTCTTGGGGCGCATATGCTGGAGGTCTGCCCGTCCATCGCAAGCCGCAAACCATCTCTGGAAGTGCACGCGTTGGGCATCGGTGGAAAAATGGACCCTGCCCGATTGGTCTTCAATACGCCAGCCGGTCCCGCCACGAACGCGTCGTTGATCGACATGGGCAACCGTTTCCGGCTGCTGGTGAACGAAGTCGACGTCGTTTCGCCTGAACATCCGATGCCAAAGCTCCCCGTCGCGCAAGCGGTCTGGAAGCCGCGGCCGAATCTCGAAGATGCCTGTGCCTCCTGGATATATGCCGGCGGCGCGCATCATGTGGCTTTCAGCCAAGCCGTTACTAGCGAGATGCTGGAAGACTTCGCCGAGATTGCCGATATCGAGTTCCTGCTGATCGGCGAAAAGACATCGGTTTCCGAGTTCAAGAAAGAGTTGCGTATAAACGAGGTTTATTACGCATTGAACCGGGGCTGGGCGATCTAAAACAGGTTCATCTTCGATGGGTGCTCAATATACGATCGGTCTCGATTATGGGACAAACTCGGTCCGCGCGCTGTTGGTGGACACGGCTGACGGACGGGAAATCGCGACCGCCATCTGGGGATACGAGCACGGGCACTCTGGTGTCATTTTGAGTCATGACCCGAACCTCGCCCGACAGCACCCTGCCGACTACTTGAAAGGCGCCGAGATCACCATCGGGCAGGTACTTGCTGAAGCGAGCAGAGCCGTGCAGGGCCTGAAGCCCGAACATGTGGTGGGCATCGGCGTGGACACGACAGGCAGCACGCCGTTGCCGGTGGATGCAGACGGTCAGCCGCTCGCGTTCCATAGGGAATTTTCCGATAACCCGGCGGCACTTGCCTGGCTCTGGAAAGATCACACGTCTTTCGCAGAAGCCGCGGAGATCACCGCGTTGGGCCTGGAAATGCGCCCGCAGATCATGGCCAAAATCGGCGGCATCTACTCCAGCGAATGGTTCTATAGCAAGATCCTCCACTGCCTGCGCACCGCGCCGAATGTTTTCGATGCCGCCTATTCATGGATCGAACTTGCCGATTTTGTCCCGGCGGCACTGACCGACACGCTGGCACCGGGCAAATTCACGGCCGGCATCTGCGCATCCGGCCACAAGGCGATGTTCAACAGCGCGTGGGGTGGTTATCCGGACAAGGAATTTCTGTCGCGCCTGGACCCAAAGCTCGGCGCTTTGCGCGACCGTCTGCCCAAGCGCGTTTGTGCCGTGGATTCCAGCGTTGGCGGCCTCTCGGTCGCTTGGGCGAAGAAGACTGGGTTACCGGCGGGAATTCCCGTAGCTGTGGGCGCATTCGATGCGCATCTCGGCGCCATCGGTGCCGGCATACAACCCGGCACGCTGGTCAAGATCATGGGTACCAGTACCTGTGACATCACGGTGAAGCGCAATAGTGAGAACCTCGCCGATGTGCCCGGCTTGTGCGGCGTCGTCGACGGCAGCGTGCTACCGGGCTATTTCGGGCTCGAAGCCGGCCAATCCGCGGTCGGTGACATTTTCGAGTGGTTCGTCGGCTATGTGAAACCAGAAGGTGGATCGCACGAGGCGCTGACCGCAGGGGCTGCAAGACTTCGACCCGGCGAGTCCGGTCTGATGGCATTGGACTGGAACAACGGCAATCGCACCATTCTGGTGGATCAACGCCTCACCGGCTTGTTGGTCGGTCAGACGCTTTACACCACGCCAGCAGAAATCTACCGCGCCCTGATCGAGGCCACAGCATACGGCGCGTTGACGATCATCAACCGCTTCGAGGAATACGGCGTGTCAATTGATCAGGTCGTCAATTGTGGTGGCATCGCGGAAAAGAGTCCGCTTACCATGCAGATTTACGCTGACATCACCGGCAGGCCGATGAAGGTCTCACGATCAGCGCAAACCCCTGCCCTCGGTGCGGCCATTGCCGCTGCCGTCGTGGCACGAGCTCATCCGGACTTCGCGTCCGCACAAAGGGCAATGACAGGTTTGAAGCCGGACGTCTTCACACCAGACCCGCAAGCACACACTGTGTACCGTCAACTTTACGCGATCTACCACACGCTGCACGATGCGTTCGGCACCAAAGCGTGGCATGGTAGCCTGTATGACGTGATGAAGACGCTGATTGACATCCGCAACCGCGTTCGCAGATGAGCCTATGCTTGAAGAGTTAAAACGGCAGGTATGCCAAGCCAACCTGGATCTGGTTCGGGATGGATTGGTGATTCAGACATGGGGTAATGCCAGCGGCATCGATCGCACTCAGGGCCTAGTGGTCATCAAGCCATCCGGTGTCTCTTACGACGGGATGAAACCGGAGCACATGGTTGTGGTTTCACTAGACAACGGCAAACCAGTGGAAGGAAACCTCAAGCCCAGTTCCGACACGCCAACGCATCTTGTTCTGTACCGTGCATTCAAAGACATCGGCGGTGTCGTTCACACGCACAGTCTCTACGCGACAGCTTGGGCCCAGGCCAAGCGTGGCATTCCATCTTACGGCACGACCCAGGCTGACTATTGGTATGGCGATGTGCCGTGCACGCGGCTGATGACGCCGGATGAAATCAAAGCGGACTATGAGGCAAACACCGGACGGGTGATCGTGGATACCTTCAAGGATTTGGACCCACTGCACCACCCTGCAGTGCTGGTAGCGAGCCATGGGCCGTTCACTTGGGGCACAGATGTCAATGATGCCGTGCACAACGCAGTGGTGCTCGAATTCATCGCGAAACTGGCAGGCGAAACGCTGCGCATCAATCCAGACGTCGACCCGATGCAATCTGTCCTGCTTGACAAGCACTTCCTGAGGAAGCACGGACCGAAAGCGTATTACGGACAAAAATAACCAAGAGAGCAGGGAACCCAGCCTATGAGTCACAATGCCGTAGCCGCCGGGATGATCAAACCGATCGTCTCAGCGACCCCGATCGACTTGACCATTGTTGCGATTTACTTTGTTTTCGTCATCGGTATCGGCATTTATCTCAAAAAATACACCAAGACCGGCGAAGACTTCTTCATGGCCGGTCGCGAGATGACGGCGTGGATTGCCGGCCTGAGTTTTCTGTCGGCCAATCTCGGCGCATTGGAGCTTCTTGGCTGGGCGGGCTCCGCTTATGAGTACGGCATCCTTGCCGTCCACTGGTATTGGATCGGCGCGATCCCGGCCATGCTGCTGCTCGGCCTGGTAATGATGCCGTTCTACTACGCCTCCAAGACACACTCTGTGCCGGGCTATTTGCAGCTGCGTTACGGCGGCGCGACTCGCGGCCTCTCGGCGATCAGTTTCGCAGTGATGACCATCCTGATGAGCGGCGTAAATATCTTTGCCATGGCCGCCGTCATGCAGGTAGTTCTTGGCTGGGACATGAATTTCAGTATCTGGGCCTCGTCCATCACTATGGGTGTCTATGTCGTATTGGCTGGCCTGCTGTCAGCTATCTTCAATGAAGTACTGCAGTTCGTGCTCATCTGGCTCGGCTCTTTGCTGATCCCCATCTTAGGTATGGTGCAGGCCGGGGGATGGAGTGGCCTCAAGCAGCATATCTTGACGAACTTGGCCCACTTTGGCGTGCAGAACCCCGGAAGTTACGTACATGTGTGGAGCACGCTTGGGCACTTCACCGACAATCCCATGGGCATCAACTGGATTGGGATCGTCTTCGGCCTAGGGGCCGTGATCTCCATGGGTTACTGGACGACCGACTTCCTTGTCGTCCAGCGCGTCATGTCCGCCCGTGACCTGCGTTCCGCCAAAATGGCGCCGATCATCGGCGCGGCCTTCAAAATGTTTGTGCCGATCATAGTGATCTTGCCCGGTTTGCTTGGCCTGGGATTGCTGAGCGAGCACTTGGTTTCGCAAACCGAAGTGACTGCGGCTGCAGCACATGGGCAGGTCCTCTACAGCTATAACGATGTGCTGCCGTTGATGTTGGCCAAGTATTGCGGCCCTGGCCTGCTCGGCTTGGGTATCACGGCGCTGATCGCCGGATTTATGTCAGGCATGGCAGGAAACGTCACAGCATTCGCGACTGTTTGGACCCATGACATTTACAAACCGATGATGAACCCAAAGGCCTCGGACGCGCACTATCTTGCCATGGGCCGGTGGAGCACAGTCCTGGGTATCCTCGTCAGTATCGGCACGGCTTACTTCGTCATGCAGTTTGCGAGCATCATGGACTACGTCCAAGCGCTGTTCAGCTTCTTCATCGCGCCACTGTTCGGCACTGTCATCCTTGGCATGCTGTGGAAGCGCACCACTGCTGCGGGCGGCTTTTGGGGCCTGCTGGCCGGCACCGCGAGTTCGATCGCGATGTACTTCTGGGTGGACCTACAGCCGCAAGCCCTGCAGTACATCGCGCTATCGCCGGACGCCAAGCCTATGGCAGCGGACATGTTTCGCGCACTTTGGAGCTTCGTCATTGTTGTCGTTGTGACGGTCACGGTGAGTCTACTCACGCGCCCCAAAGCGGTCAGTGAGCTCAAAGGGTTGGTGATGGGTTGCACGGACATGCCCGACGAAGGAAGCTACCCGCTACTACATCGCCCGATGTTTTGGGCGGTTGTAATTTCGATCGTCTTTGTCGCGTTGAACCTTTATTTCTGGTGAGGAAACGATCAGTCATGTCGAAACACGTAAACTCCATTTGGTTTCTCATCGGGTTGCAGGTGCTTATCTACGGCGTGCTGATCACCGGGACCGGCATCTGGGAAATCCTCCATCCGCCTTCACATATGGCCGATCTGGGCTGGACGCACCCCGCCATCTGGTGGGGGGGCGTCCTGCTCGCGTTAGGCCTCTTCTATGTAATCCGTTTCCGTCCGGCCAAATCTTTCAGGGATTAAAGCCACGCCGAGGATGCGACTGACAACCGCGGCGCCGGCGAGACACCGCCCCGGCGGAGGTAAAGACGTCGGCGACGTCGTGCAGCGCGCTGTCACACCCGAACGCATCGCACGCGCGAAATTGCCGCGCATCATACCGAACGTCGACTGCATACAATCATGAGCGCGCCGCAAGCGTGTTCTAAGGAAGGACGCATCGAGAGCATTTAAGAAACAGGCAGCTGAGAAGGGGCACCAGCTATGAACAACGAGGTTGTGAAATCTACCGTCAACAAGATCGTCGGTTTCTTTAACGCGCCGCCTCCTACCCAGGGACCCGTATTCAACTATCTGGACTGGTTGATCGTCGCGCTCTTCGTCATCGCGATGGTGGCGATCGTTGTGTACTCCATGAAAGAGAAAGCCAAGTCCGGGACGGACTACTTCCTCTCCGGCAGGGACAGCGGCTGGATACAGATCGGCTCTTCTATTTTTTCGTCGAATATCGGTTCCGAACACCTCGTCGGCCTAGCCGGCGCGGGGTTCGTTTCCGGCATGGCCATGGCCCATTGGGAAATGCAGGGATGGCTCATTCTGATCCTCGGCTGGGTATTCGTGCCGCTCTATGACCGCATGAAGGTCTTCACCATGCCGGAGTTTCTGGAACTGCGCTTCAGCCGCGGTTCACGGAATGTCCTGAGCCTGCTTACCATGGCCAGCCTGGTGCTGACCAAGATGGCGGTCACCATCTATGCCGGCGACGTCGTGATCCGCACGCTGCTTGGCATCAATAGCGTGGACATTTTTGGCTTCCATATGGACGTGTTCTGGGCGATTGCCCTGGGCCTCGCCTTCACCACCGGTCTCTACACCGTTCTCGGCGGTCTGCGCGTGATCATGTACACCTCCGTGCTACAAGCGCCGGTGCTGATCTTCGGTTCACTCTGCATCCTGTATGCGGGATTACATGTCCTCGGACATGGCGATCTCGTGGCGGGCTGGCGCGCGACGGTTGCGGCCGCGGGTCAGAACATCCACCTCATCCGCGCCATCAACGATCCGCAATGGTCATGGGCTGCCGTTTTGCCCGGTTCGGCGATTATCGGCTTTTGGTATTGGTGCACCGATCAATACATCGTCCAGCGCGTGCTGGCCGGCAAAAACCAGGCTCATTCGCGGCGTGGCGCCATCCTGGCCGCATTCTTCAAGCTGACGCCCGTTTTCATCTTCCTGGTGCCCGGCATGGTGGCATACGCCCTGACCAAGGACCCCGCGCTCAGCTTCAAGACCAGCGGCGACGCCGCCTACACCTCGCTGGTGGCGCAGATTCTGCCGCATGGCCTCAGGGGGTTGGTGGCTTGCGCCATGATCGTCGCACTGATGGCGTCGCTGGGTTCGAAGTTCAACGCTTCCGCCACGCTGTTCACGATGGACTTCTTCCGCGAATGGTACCCGAATGCCTCCGGCAAGACCGAAGTGGTCGTCGGCCGCATCGCCACCACCGCGATCGTCATCATGGGCATCTGCTGGGTGCTGGTGATCAAGAGCCTGCACTCGAATCTCTATGTCTATCTGCAGAGCGTGCAGGGATATCTCTCGCCCGCCATCGCCGTGCTGTTCATCCTGGGTGTGTTCTGGAAGCGGGCAAACTCGACCGGGGCGCTGTGGGCGTTCCTGGTGGGCGTCGTCGGTGGCTTCGCCCGTCTCGCCGCCGACATCTATATGCGCAACGACGATACCTTCGTGAATGGCCTGAAGCAGAGGCTCTTCGAGCACACCATCACGCAGGACCAGTACAACGCCGCGATCGCGCCGATCCAGGCCAAGTTCGGCTGGATATTCGACATCTGGAACATCCATTGGCTCTATTATTGTCAGATCCTGCTGGTGGTCACGGCGGTTCTGATGGTCACGATCAGTCTGCTGACCAAGGCGCCGGACCCGAAGACCGTGAAATTCACGTTCTACGGGGCCACAGCCGAAGAGAAGGCCGCGACGCGCGCCAGCTGGAACGCCATGGACGTGGTGTTGAGCGCATTGGTCGTCATCGCCTGTGTCGTGTTCTATTACGAGTTCTGGTGACCATCCCGGGCGTCATGGCCCGTTTGTGCGGCAGGCGGCGGGAACCCACTTCCCGCCGCCTGCTTTTTTGCACCTACGCGACGACGTTCTGGTAGAGCCGCGTTGCTTCCTGCCCGACGGCGAAGAACGGCTTGAAGACCTGCGTGCCTTCGGGCGTAACGGCGCGCCATTCGGCGCCCGCGCCCACCTGCTTCACACCCGTCAGATCTTGACGATGGAACGGCAGGAATCTGGGACCGACAGCGAACAGCGCCAGCGGGCCCTGCATCACGGCAAGCTGACCCGGATGCTTGTCGTCCACCGCCTCGAAGCGCAGCGGCATGTCGAGAGCCAGATTGATGCGGTCGCCGTTGCGCCAAGTGCGTTGGATATCGAAGAAGCGCCCCGGTTCGATCGCATCGGCCAAGCTCCGGCCGTTGACCGCCACGCGCGTGCCCTTCCCCGCCCAGGCCGGAATGCGCAGCGACAGGGAGAAGGTCTCCTCCGTCGGAGTGGCAACGGCGATCTCGACGTCGGGCGACAGTGGGTAATGCGTCGTCTGGCGCAAGGTGACGATCCCCCCGGCGCGCCGCCAGCGCAGCTGCGACGGCGTATAGAGATTGACGGCGACGCCGTTGGCTTTCGTCAGATAGGCGCTGATGCCGTAGTCCGCCACCACCTGCCCGATCGTCCCGGAGCAGCAGGTGCAGTGGTAATCGTGGTAGAACTTGGCGCCGATGGCATTGTAGTCGGAGTAGTAGAATGCCGTGCCGTCGGGCTTCATCGGCAGGGCGCCGAGGATCGCGTTGTAGAGCACGCGCTCCATGCTGTCGCCGTAGCGGCTGTCGCCCGTCACCGACATCAGATAGCGCACCGCCTTGAAGTGGCCATAGGAGCCGCACGGCGTCTCGAAGCTGGCATGGGTGGTGTTGAGGGAGTCGCCGAGCGTGCCGGAACCCGGCGTGATGAACCCTTCATTAGGCCCCCAACCGCCTGTGGCAAAGCTCTGCGCCAGAATGAAATCGAAGCCGTTCTTCGCGGCGCGCAGATGTTTGGTGCTGCCATCCACGAAATACGCCTGCATGGCAGAACTGAGCGCGTTCATGTGACTGTAGGCATGCTTGCCCGGCAGGACGTTGTCCCCCGCGGCAAGCGGATCGAAATATTCGCGGTCGAGCAGGAAGCGCTGTGCGAGCTTGTGGAAACGTTCGCCGGCGCCGCGCCGGTAGGCGAGATAGAGGTTCTCCGGCAGCGTGTAGGATTCGTCCCAGCCGAAGGCGATATTTGGATGGGGCAGCACCGCCATTTCGGCGCGCGTCAGCGCCTTCTCAGGCAGATGGGGAAGCGCCGCATCGGTCGCGCGGTTCAGGACGTCGAGCGCGTCGCGGCATCCGGCAAACGCATAAGCGTCGAGCAGGCCGATATTGGTCTTGTCGAAGGTGTAAGCCGGCAAGGCGTAGCCGTCGTAGAAGTGCGGCGTGATCGTCGGTGCAAAGCCGGCAACCAGGCGAGAGACCTTCTCGGCCGTGGCACGGTCGCCGGTGATCGCATGGGCACGCGCCAGACCGGAAATATACTGCCCGAAGCAGTGGCCCGGGATGAAGCCGCGGAAATCGGCGGGCACATTGTAATGCGCGACCGCGTTGTACCAGCCCCCGAGATCGGGACCCGGCGCCGGCTGTCCGGCCGCTTCCCGGAACGGCTTGAGCAACGCGTCGTCGTCCATCGCCAGCAGCGTCTGGTGCTGCGCGCGGAACTGCTCGAGCATGGGACCGTCGAGCAATGTCACATCGGCGTAACCGGCCGGGCTCAACATCGGCGCGGTCGGCGACGTCGCCGCGGTTCCCTGACCTGCAAAAGCACCTGTAGCCAACACCGCACTGCCGGCCTTCATCACGGATCGACGAGAGTACTGCCCCATTTCCTGTTCCTCCGATGTATTTCTCGTACAATAGCCTATTACGCCATCGGCCAGGAAATTCCACCTTTTCGGCGATAGGGGGATCCCGCCCGCTCAGGTCAAACGGCCAGCACATACGAAAAAACGGGTGCCGCGTCGGCACCCGTTATCCATCAAGATGTGTGGTGCGCGCGGAAAGCCCGTCTTTTCGCTGAAAGCTACGGCAAGCCCTAGGAATCCGCACGTCAGGCGGCAAACCAATAAGCACCTTTGCTTCCCATCGGGTTTTGCGAAGCCGTATCACCACTCACCATGGCATCGTTCGTCGGCTTCGCGTGGTGGTGCGCGCGACGTGCACCCAGCCCGCTCTATGACGTGGTCTGCGCCGTTCTTCGTTCAGCTCGGACCGTTCGGATAGTCCCGTGTCATTGCCGTCTTCCTCCAACACTCAATACTGATGTGGGAACGGCAAAACCCGCTTTCAACCCCAGACAGTATTGACAAATTGACGCATACCTGTGCGAGCATTCATAAGGAGCAATTGCAGCACCGCGGCGCGGCATGACGCCAACGCGGAAAGCGCCTTCCGGCCGAATACGTATGCATCGCGGTGTTGGCGGCTCACGGCCGCCGCTATGATGCCGCAACAAAAATAAGACCACGTTCAGGGACGGAAATGAGACAACTTACATTGCAGCCAGCGGCGCCCCATCGCGGTGCCGCGAGGCCGACCATATGCCGGATATGAGCGTGCCGCAGGACGGTGCCCCGGCGCGCGCCAAGCCGCGGCTTTCATACTGGCATATCTGGAACATGTGCTTCGGCTTCCTCGGTCTGCAATTCGGACTGGGACTGCAGAACGCCAATGTCAGCCGCATCTTTCAGACCCTGGGCGCGGGGCTGGATCAGATTCCGGCGTTGTGGATCGCCGCTCCGCTGACCGGCCTTCTGGTCCAGCCGCTGGTCGGTTATCTCTCCGACCGTACCTGGAGCAGGCTTGGAAGACGCAGGCCTTATCTGCTTGTCGGCGCCCTGCTGTCTTCGACAGCCCTGCTGATCATGCCGATGTCGCCGTTCCTCTGGATCGCAGCCGTGATGCTGTGGATGCTGGACGCGTCGATCAACACGTCGATGCAGCCCTTCCGCGCCTTCGTCGGCGACCAGCTGCCGGTCGAGCAGAGGGCGGCCGGCTATGCCATGCAAAGTTTCTTCATCGGGATCGGCGCGGTCGTCGCCAGCATGCTTCCCTGGCTGTTCGCTCATGCCGGCGTCAGCAACGTGTCGCCGGCGCCGAACGTCGTTCCGGACACGGTGCGTTATTCCTTCTTCTGCGGCGCCGCGGTCCTGTTCCTGACCGTCTTATGGACCGTCGTCTCCACACGCGAATATCCGCCCGAGGTGCTGAACGCCTTTGAAGACGCGGCGCCGCCGCTGCCCGAAGCGGCCATCGGTTCCGGGCGCAATCGCCGCAAAGGGCTGCTGTGGAGCGTCGTCGGCGCCGCCGCGATCTTCACCGTCTATCACTTCGGTCTGGACCAGCAGCTTTATCTCGTCTGCGCCGGGGCGCTGCTCTGGGGCATCGCGCTGCTGGTACAGGGAGCCGGAAAGCCTCACGGGCTGTTCGGTTCGATCATGTACAATATCGAGACCATGCCGGACACGATGCGCCTGCTGGCGCCGGTGCAGTTTTTCTCCTGGCTGGCGCTGTTTTCGATGTGGATCTACACGACGTCGGCGGTGGCCCAGGTGTATTTCGGTTCGAGCGATCCGAGTTCGGCCGCTTACAACGACGGCGCCAACTGGGTGGGCGTGCTGTTTGCCGCCTATAACGGATTTGCCGCGCTTGCCGCGATCGTGATCCCGCTGTTCGTGCGGCGCTTCGGCATGCGCTGGACCCATCTCGTCAATGTCTGGCTGGGCGGTGCGGGATTTCTGTCGTTCCTTTTCATCCGCAACCCCGATTGGCTGCTGCTTTCGATGGTGGGCGTCGGCATCGCCTGGGCCTCCATCCTGTCGCTGCCCTATGCGCTGCTGTCCGACAGCCTGCCGGCCGAGCGCATGGGCGTCTATATGGGCATCTTCAATTTCTTCATCGTCATCCCGCAGCTGGTGGCGGCAAGCGTGCTCGGCTTCTTTCTCAAGGTTCTGTTCGGCGGCGCGCCGATCTATGCGCTGGCGCTGGGCGGCGTGTGCTTTTTCCTGTCGGGCATATTGGTGCTGCGCCTGCCGAAGGTCGAAAAGCAATCTGCCTAGAAAATCAGGAAATGGCCGCGCCGCCGCAAGAGCCGCGCACCATGAGTTTCGCAGGCAGCACGATGCTTTCCGCCGCTTCACCCTCGACCAATTGCAGCAGGGTTTTCACCAGGATCTCACCGGCGAGCCAGGTATCCTGCATCACCGTGGTCAGCGGCGGATTGACGAGGCTGGCCGCGGGAATGTCGTCGAAACCGACGACGGAAACTTTGCCCGGCACGTTGAGACCGGCCTCCTGCAGCGCGCGCATCGCACCGATGGCGATCAGATCGCTGGCGGCAAGCACCGCATCGAAGGGTTTGCCGCGATTGATGAGTTCGCGCGCCGCCTGATAGCCGGACGATTCCGTGGTGATGGCGTCCACCTGCAATTCGGGTGAGACCGAAAGCCCCGCGGCCGCGAGCGCACCGGCATAGCCGCGATAACGATCGGAGAATTCCGGAGAATGGCTTGAGGCATCGCCCAGGAAGGTGATGTTTTTCCGCCCGAGCGACAGCAGATGGCGCGTCGCATCAAAACCGCCCTGGAAATTGTCGCAGCCGATCGACAGTCCCGGCTGTCCTTGCTGCACCGCGCCCCAGCAGACGAAGTGCGTCCCCTGCTCCACCAGCTGCTCCAGCCGTTCGCGGTAGGTCAGATAATCGCCATAACCCAAGAGGATCAATCCGTCGGCCTTGCCGCTGTCCTCGTAATCGACGTGCCAGTTGTGAGAGAACTGCTGGAAGGAAATGAGCAGGTCGTAGCCATGCCGCGCGCAGGCGCGCGTGATCGAGCCCAGCATGGAGAGGAAGAAGGGATTGATCAGCGAGTCGTCGGAGGTCGGATCCTCGAAAAACAGCAGGGCCAGCGTGTTGGAGTGCTGGCACCGCAGGTTCGAGGCGTTCTTGTCGACTTTGTAATTGAGCTGCTGCGCAATGGCGGCGATGCGCCGGCGCGTGTCTTCGCTGACGTTCGGATCGCCACGCAGCGCGCGCGACACGGTCGATTGGGAAACGCCCGCACGATAGGCGATGTCGAAAGATGTGGGCCTTGCGGTCCCACGGGCCTTTACGTCACTCACCCCGATCTGATTCCGTTTCAAGCTCCCCTCGGGAATATGCCACATCAGGGCCTCCCGCGCTTGAGATTTAGTGTCACTTGGCGTCGATGGTCCGGCCATTCTGTCCCGCGTTGTTGCACTTCGTCACCCCGCTGTTGCGCCGCCGCAGCCGCCTTCAAGCACCGGATGCCGTGGGGTAACTTTGAGCCGATGACAGGGCTTTCCGCCTGCCCAGGGTCACGGTTAACGAGGCCGCTATGCCAAGCGTTCTGCCACGGCGCCGGAAAGCGGCGGGAGAATCCCATCGGCAACGCCGCCGACCTGTTTCAACACCCGCCAACGCTCGCCGGCGGGCGGCTTCCACGTCTCGGCCGCCGACCCGAAATTGAACAGGCAGATCAGTTGCTGGCCGGCGCTTCGGCGCTCGAAAACCAGGAAGGTTTCCGAGGCCTCCGTCACATGCAGGGCCCCTTCCTTGAGGGCTTCGCTCTTGCGGCGCAGCGCGAGCAGC
This sequence comes from Alphaproteobacteria bacterium, assembly GCA_028865545.1. Lineage (GTDB taxonomy): Bacteria > Pseudomonadota > Alphaproteobacteria > Micropepsales > Micropepsaceae > Rhizomicrobium. The sequence continues at coordinate 64,735 of JAGWJY010000008.1, forward strand.
TCGCGGGTCACCGCCAGCGGCGAATGCGGCAGGCGCTCCTGGCCGTCAACGGCGAGCGCGGCATGGCTGGCGCCGATCGGCAGCCAAGGCTTGGCGCTCGAAAATCCGGCATGGGCTTGCGCCGTCTGCCAGGGCATCGGGGTGCGGGCGCCGTCGCGCCCAAGCGTCAGCGGCCAATTGGCAATGGCTTCCGGGTCCTTCAGATCTTCAAAGGGAATCTCGGCCTGCGGCAAGCCGAGTTCCTCACCCTGATAGAGGAAGATGTTGCCGCGCAGACAGACGAGCAGCAGCATGGACAGCTTGACGTAAGCCTCGTGCTCCTCCGGCCCGGCCCAGCGGGAAATCGCGCGCGGCGCGTCATGATTGGAGAAGGCCCAACTCGGCCAACCCGTTCCAGGCGTGTCCGGCCAGGCCTCGAGCGCATTCTTCACCAGCGCCGGCGTAAGCTTGTCGGCATACAAGAAGTTGAAACCATAGGCGCTGTGCAGCAGCTTGTTGCCCTGCGTGTAGAGCTGCATGACCGGTTCGGGATTCTCGCCGCCGATTTCGGCGACCATGAAGCGCTCGCCATATTCGTCCACCACCGCGCGGATGCGCTCCAGGAATTTCGTGATGTCGGGATGCGACTTGTTGTGCAGTTGCAGCTGGAAGTCGCAGGAACGCGTGCGCGCGCGGCCGTTGGCGGGCGCCGGCGGATTGTCGGTGAGCGCCGGATCGTGCATGGCGTAATTGATCGCATCGAGCCGGAAGCCGTCGACGCCGCGATCCAGCCAAAACCGCGCACAGTCGAGCAGCGCCCGCTGAACGGCGTCGTTGCGGACGTTGAGCGCCGGCTGCTCGGCCAGGAAATTGTGGAGATAATACTGGCCGCGCCGCGCGTCCCAGGTCCAGGCCGGCCCGCCGAACACCGACTGCCAGTTGGACGGAGGCGAACCGTCCGGCCTGGCGTCGGCCCAGACATACCAGTCGGCACGCCCGCCCGTGCGGCTCGAGCGGCTTTCCTGAAACCAGGGATGAAGATCGGAGGTGTGCGAGTAGACCTGATCGATGACGATGCGCAGCCCCAGCTGATGCGCGCGCTGAACCAGGCGGTCGAAATCGCCCAGCGTGCCGAAGATCGGATCGACATCGCAATAATCGGAAACGTCGTAGCCGAAATCCCGCATCGGCGAGGTGAAGAACGGAGACAGCCAGATGGCTTCGACGCCGAGCGAGGCGACATAGTCGAGACGGGCGGTGATCCCCGGCAGGTCGCCCATGCCGTCACCGTTGGAATCGGCAAAGCTGCGCGGATAAATCTGATAGATGGCCGCGCCGCGCCACCACGCGCGGCTGGTGCCCTTCTCCGACTGTGGTTTGACCAGCAAACTCATTTGTCGTCTCCGGCGGCGCATACGACATAGTCGAGCGGCGCCAGATTCACGTGGTAACTGCCGGGGGCGCTCGGCGCCGGGGCGCATTCGCCATGCAGCGACGCAAAATGCCTGGATGCCGGATCGACCTCGACCTGGACGCTGAGCGGCGCGGTCGAGGTGTTGAAAGCGATCACGATTTCGCGCCCGGTGTTCGGATCGATGCGGGACACGGCGAACAGGCCCGGCTTGTCGGAATAATCGCGTATGATTTGCCGCCCTCTCGTCAGCGCCGGATGGCTCTCGCGCAGCCGGGCCATCTCCGCGATGGCGCGATAGATCGGATGGTCGCGGTCGAAATTGCCGGCGGCCGTCGTCGACGTCGTGCCGATCAGCTTCTCGCTGTTGTAGAGCGCCACTTTGCTTGGAAACATGTCCTCGCGCGCCGCCTGATCGCCGCCGGTGCCGGCGAACCCCTGCTCGTCGCCATAATAGACGGTCGGCACGCCGCGCAGCGTGAACATCATCGCGTAACCCAGTATGACGCGCTTCATGTCGTCGCCGTCGGACTCATGGGGAAAGGCCTGACGGACGAAATAGCCGAAGCGGCCCTGATCGTGATTGCTGATGAAGGTGGGAAGACCCATTGCCGTCTGGTAGCCGTCCGCGTAAAGGACATCGTCCGCGAACAGCCGCGCCAGCACGTCGGGGCCTTTGCTGCCCGCCACCGTCTGGCGGACCGCCAGAGCAAACGGGTAATCCAGCACATACGGGATGTCGTCCTGGCGCGTGTGGCGGGCGTTCTTGGCGACGTCGACATCGTCCATCCCCACCTCGCCGAAGACGTGGAAATGCGGAATGCCGTCGGCCTTGGCGCGCGCCAATATGGCCGGGATGAACTTCTGCCAGAATTCCGGATTGACGTGCTGCTCGGTGTCGATGCGGAAGCCGTCGATGCGGTATTTGTCGATCCAGGCATCGAAGATGTCGATCATGCCCTGCACGACGCGCGGGTTCTCAGTATACAGATCGTCGAGGCCGCCGAAATCGCCCATCGTCGAGCTTTCGTTCTCGAAGGTCGAATTGCCCCTGTTGTGGTAATAGATCGGGTTGTTGAGCCAATCCGGCACCTTCTCGTGCTCTTCGCCTTTGGGGACGTAAGGCGTGTAGGCGTAATCGGGGTTCACCAGCTTGGCGAAATTCGCCGCGGTCTGGTATTGCGGGGCGTCGCCCATGAAGCCGTCGTTGATCGGCGGGCCGTTCACCCCGCCTTGACGGCTGTAGGGATAATCGGCGCGCGAGCGGTAAGGGCACGCGCCGGCGTTGACGATGTTGGAGACCGGGCACTCGCGATACTGGATGACGTCGGCGGTGTGGTTCACGACGATGTCCATGTAGAACTTCATGTTGCGGGCATGGACGTCGTCGACCAGCTTTTTGAAATCGGCGTCGGTCCCGAGATGCGGGTCGACGCGCGTGAAATCGGTGATCCAATAGCCGTGATACCCCGCCGATTCGTGCCCCGGCGGACCCTGCACGGGCTTGTTCTTGAAGATGGGCGTCAGCCAAACGGCGGTGGCGCCGAGGCCTTGGATGTAATCCAGGCGCTTCATCACGCCCTTCAGATCGCCGCCGTGATAGAAGGCCTTGTCGGTGGGGTCGTAGCCCGTTTTGAGCCGGCCGCCCTTCAGCCCGCCGCGGTCGTTGGCCCGGTCGCCGTTCTCGAAACGATCCGGCAGCAGAAAATAGATGATTTCGTCCTGCGGCAGGCGCTGCAGATAATTCACGGCCGGCGCGCTCTGGGCGTGCGCCGCCGCCCATCCGATGCCGATCAGCGACCCCACAAAGACTGCAAGATGTGCGGCGGGTTTCAATAGAAGGCGTAAGTTCTGCATCTTCCGTTTCGGCCCCTCACTGGGTTCCGCCGGCCATAATGAACTAAACGGAGAAATCATGTCGCTCACTGAGCCGTGCCGGAATGAGCGCGGTCCTCCGACGGGAAGACCGCGCCACTCCATCAGTACTTATACGACATGCCGAAGAGAAGGTTGGTCCCGAACAGCTTGTAGTATTCCGGGTGATGCGTGTTGCCGGCAAGATAGCTGTTCATCGGCGTATCGGTGAGGTTTTCTCCCGCGAAGCTCCAGGTTATGTCGTGCCAATTATACGACACCTGGACGTCGACCGTGTTCTCCGATGCCCCCTCGATAGACTGCAGCGTGCCGTCGAAGTTCGGCACTTCCTGCACATAGGAACTGCGATAGCGGTCGTTGATACGGAAGGAGAAGCCGCTCTTTTCGTAGTAGAAGCTGACATTGCCGGAGAACTTCGAAAGTTCCGGAATCTGCTTGTTGGGAGACGTGTTCGGGTCCGGGATGGCCACCGAACTCGCCAGCATGGTTCCCTGGGCCTGGACACCAAAACCGTCCAGGACGGAGGCAATGTGAGACAGGGCGAAGTTGCCGCCGATGACGACACCCTCCAATGAGCCACCATTACCGTTCACATACTCGGTGACCGCGCCTTGCCACAGCTGCGGCGTCGGCGTCCCGAGGCTCGAATAGGGGTGGAAGTCGCCGATCGTCGTCTTGTCGTAGATGAAGGACTCAAGGTTCTTGTAGAAACCTTCCACAAAAATGGCCTCGCCCGGCGCGTAGTAATATTCGTAGGTGACGTCGACGTCGTCCGACCGCCAGGGCTTCAGCGTCGGATTGGCCAGCGTCCCGCTCCAGGGCGAGGTCGCCAGGCTCGTCGAGTTGGCCTTCGTGGAGTCGTAATTGACGGTGGTGCCGCCGCCCATCGAGTCGAAGCGCGGCCTTGCCATCGAACGCCCGGCACCCAAGCGGATCTGTTTGTCGTCCGTGAGCTGCCAGGTCAGATTCAAGCTGGGCAGAATGTCCCAGTACTGTGTTTCGACGGAGTAAGGCGTGAAGGTGTAGTTGGGCCAGTTGCCGCTCTGCGCGGCGGCGTCGACTGTCTGATCGCTGTGCACAAACTGTACGCCGACATTACCGGTCAGCGCCTTGCCCATGAGTTGCGCATCGATCCGGCTCTCGATGTAAGGCGTCAAGACCTTCTCACGAACATCCCAATTATGCACCACCTCGTCGTTGCGCTCGAGGTAGGTATAGGCGCCGCTGGTCCAGGCGGTCTTGGGATTGATGCTGAACATGGCCGGCAAGCCGAACGCGCTCAGATCCGTCGGCCTCAAGAGCCAGCCTGAAGGAATGGGCTGCGACTCGTTCTGGCTGTTGAGAGCGCCAATGCCTTCGTGGTCGATATAGTCCTTCGTGCGCATGGAATAGCTGACGCCAAGCTCGATATCGGCGAAAATGCTGCCGCCAAGATCACGCTGCACCGACCAGGTGGTATCCCGGATGACGTCATTGGAGAGTATGTGCTGGTTATAAGCGGAGCCGTACATGGCGCCGAAATTTCCGCCGACGGTTCCGTTCGGCCACGACGTCGGCCACCATCCCTGTTGCCACGACAGGTTTTCCCCAAGGGCGATCGCCGGATTGTTGGCCAGCTGCAGGGACCAACTGGAGATACCGATCATGCCTTGCGCGCCGGCACCCGCAGTCAGCGTCGCGGTACTCGTGTTCTGCGTCCCGTTGGTGCCAAAGCCACTGTAGAGTTCGATACGGGAATTGTTGCGATCGGCTTCGGAGAAGCCAAAATCGGCCTTTAACGACCACGGGCCGGCGCTGTAGACGGCGGTACCACCCAGCGAATACTGCTTCGAGCGGTCGTCGTAACTGTAGTTCAGCAGCTGCGGTGTCACGATCCAACTGCTGACGCCCTGGCTCGGCGTGCCGACCGCCGTTGCGTTGCCGCAGCAGGCTGTCTGGATTTCAGCGCCACGGATAATCGCGCTGTCGTCGTAAAAGGAATAGAACCCGTCGACCGTAACCTGGAAGTGTGACGACGGCCTGTATTGGACCGTGCTGATGACGCCGGTGCGGGCCAGCGTGTCGCTGCGAACCTGATCCTGGAGACCGGACACGACATCATTTGGCTGGTTGAAACCGTAAGGATGCTGCGCGTAAATCTGGTTGGGCGAGGACATGGTCGCAAATCCCACCATGACGCCCAGCTTATCGTTATCAAACTGGTCGACATAGGAGACGTTGACGCGTCCGCCCAAGGCAGAGGCGCCCGGCTGCAGCGCGCCGCGTGTATCGTATTCGCCCTGCCCGCCGACCACGATGGTCGTCTTGTCGTAATCAAGCGGACGAATGGTCTCGAGGTCGACCGTGGCGATTGCGGAATTCACGAGAGCAGCATCGCCGGTCTTGTAGACCTTGACAGCGCTCATGAGCTCGGCCGGATATTGATCGAACTGAATAACGCGGTTGTTGTCGGTTGAAGCCTGCGGGCGCCCGTTGAACAGCGTCGCCGTCATCGATGGCGGCAAGCCGTTAACCGAAATATCCTGCCAGTGGCCGTTGTTGTCGCGCTGGGATGCAAGGCCCGGCAAACGGGCGAGCGAGTCGGCGATGGACGAGTCGGGCAGCTTGCCGATGTCTTCCGCCGTGATCGCCTCGATGATGTCTTCGCTGTGCTTTTTCAAATCGAGCGAGGCCGCGATGCTCGCACGAAAACCGGTCACCACGACCGTTTCCACCGATGCGTTCGACTGGTCCGTCTGTGCCATCGCGGCGGTGCCCGTCGCCAGCAGTAATGCGGCGACGCTCGTCGCCGTTGCACCGAAAGCGGCGATGCGCCGCTTAAGAGCCGGCCGTGCGGCCTGGCCAAACTGAAACTGATCCATTTATTTCTCCCCGAATACTTGTGACCGGCACAAGACACTTGCCCTCAGGTTCGTTCCTAACGGGTCATGTTCTGCAATCGAATGGCGATTGCGTGCTCGGGCGGATCATCGTTTGCACCCGTTGCGAAGCCAACACTCTGCATACGTATTCACAATTGATGCGGCGGCTAATTCGAAACGCCGTGGCATTTCTACCAAACCGCAAAGTCATCACCACGGACGCCTCTTCCAAGAGAGTGTTAGCGGTCACAATGTCCAAGCTGCCGCCACGGCACCAGCGTCGCAACGCCGCACGGCGGCAATCGGCGATACCAAAACAGTGCCAACGCGTTTCTGCGGGCAACGGAATACGCGCCCGGGCCTGATCGTCAGATGAACGGCATGGCGTATTCCGCCCGGCTGCACGATCCGCGCAGCCACACCGGCATCTCCTATTTCACCCGCCCGACATAGACGCCAAAGGGCGGTAACTCCACATCCGTCAATGAGCTGGGCGCCTGCGCGCCCGGCGTTTCCAGCAATCTCTCAAGCTGCTTGCCGCGGACACCATATGACTCCAGATCAAAGCTGGTCTTCCGAGGTTGTGCCGTAAAGTTGCACGCCACAACGACGGCTTCGCCGTCGGGCGCGATGCGCAGCCACGACAACACATTCGGATCGTTGACGTTGAGCATTACCTGCCGGCCCGTGTGCAGCGCCGCATCCGTGTGCTTGAGCCGGATCAGTTCCTTGTACCAGGTCAAGATCGAAGCCGGCTTATCTTCCTCCACTGCGACGTTCGCCGTCTGATAACTTGGCGGGATAGGCAGCCATGTCTTGGCATTGGGGGATGAGAAGCCCGCGTTGGCACCAGCACTCCATTGCATCGGCGTGCGTTCGCCGTCACGCCCCTTATCCTTGGGCCAGCCGACAATGCCGACGGGATCACGCACGTCCGCCTTGCGCGTCGGCGGCGTCGTGACCATGCCGACCTCGTCGCCGTAATAGAATAAAGCGGTGCCGCGCGAAGCAAAGAGCACGGTCGCCAGAACCCGGCCGATATCCTGATTGTGCACGCCGTCGCCATAACGATCCCAGCGGGGGTTATCGTGATTGTCGAAGATAAGGAGCGGCTCATTGCCGTCGATGTCCGTTTCGACCTCATTGAGGCGGCGGCGAAACAGGTTCACATCGAGCTTGTTGATGAAGCCGACCTGCATATCCATCGGCAATTCGAGTTCGTCTTCATGGCTACCGTACATGGCGCGCAGATCGGCAATCGAGCTCACATAGGTCTCACCGATCAGAACGACATGGCGGCCGACATAGCTGTCCGCCACCTTGCGCAATTGGCGCAGCACATCGTGGATTTGCGGCAGATTGTTGGTGCGCGTGTCATCCAGTTTTGGATCGCCAAAGGCGTTGATTACCGGCTTTCCAGACGTATCGCGCACGATGCCTTCGTCACGCAGCTTGGGGTCTTCATACAGCGTGGTGATAGCGTCGAGGCGGAACCCCGCGACCCCTCGCCGAATCCAGAAGCGCTCAACGTCGTACATCGCCTTGCGGACCGCCGGATTGCGCCAGTTGAGGTCCGGCTGCTGGATGTAGAATTTGTGGTAGTACCATTGCTTGGTTTTGGCGTCGTACTGCCAGGCCGAGTGGCCGAAGACAGACTGCCAATTGTTCGGCGGTTGCCCCGGGCCTTTGCCGTCGCGCCAGATATACCAGTCGCGCTTGGGGTTGTTGCGGGAACTCTCAGATTCCTGGAACCATGGGTGCTTGTCCGAAGTATGGTTCAGCACCAGATCCATGATGATACGGATATTGCGCTTCTTCGCTTCCGCCACCAGGTGATCGAAGTCCTGCAAAGTGCCGTACTGCGGATCAATGCTGTCGTAATTGGAGATATCGTAGCCGAAATCGACTTGCGGCGACGGATAGATCGGCGTCAACCATATGGCGTCGACGCCGAGCGATTTCAGATAATCGAGCCTTGACGTGATGCCATTGATATCACCGACGCCGTCACCGTTGGAATCCTGAAAACTACGCGGATAAATCTCATAGATGACCGCCCCTTTCCACCAAGGCCGCGAACTGGCCGATGCGGGCGACTGCGCCAGGGCGGCGGTTCCGAGCATGGCGGCGCCGAGCGCGACGACAGCACACCAGCGTGCCAATGCCTTCATTTGCTTAACTCCCTGGAGGGAGCTGGCCGGCGATAGGCGCGCACCCTGTTGTTGCGGGATGGATTCTTGACGCCACCCTCACAAATTTCGATACCCTATCGGAAGCGTGCCCGACAAATACCTCCGATGCAAAGTTGACCTGGTGCCCTGCATACGTATTCGGGCGCATCCTTCAAGCGGCCGGTCCGTCAGAGTCATTGTATGAATACGTATGCATGCAATTGGCAGCCTGTCTCACCGGAGTAAGTTCCAAAACCGGGACGCTGGAAGACGACGGGAGAAGCCCGACATGAGAATAACGGGACCCGTGACGGTCAAGGTGCCGTCTGTCTGCGCCGCATTCACCGACGTGCCGCATCAATGACATTCGCTCCGCTTCGCGAACTCGGCGCAACGTCTACCGGGCAACGCCATTTGACCGAGAGATCGTCGTCTCAGTTGCGCCTCGTCAGCGACATCGGCGGGACCAATGTCCGGCTCGCCGTGGCCGACCTTTCGAACAAAGCACCGCGCCTCGACCTCTGCCGCCATTTCCTGCGTGCCGATTTTGCACGGTTCGAAGATGTGGTCGAACTCTACTTGCGTGAAGAAAAGGTGGCGGGAAACATCGGCAGCGCCGTCGTCGCCGTCGCCGGTCCGGTCGAGAACGGAGAGGTCAGACTAACCAACGGCCAGTGGCACATTTCCGAAGGGGCGCTGAAGCATTTCGGCTTCACGCGCGTCAGGCTCGTGAATGACTACGTCGCGCTCGCGTTATCGGCCGTACATCTCGGCGCCGACGAACTCGGCGCCATCGGCAGCGCCAGCAATGGCGGCTCGGACGGCACCATCGCCATCGTGGGAGCCGGCACGGGCCTGGGGGTCTCCGCGCTGGTTCGCGGCGCGGAAGGCGTCTGCGTCACAGCGACCGAGGGCGGACATATTGGCCTGGCACCCGAAGATGACGTCGAGATCGAGATTCTCAGATTGCTGACGCAGCGCTTCGGGCGCGTGTCCGCAGAGCGCGTGCTCTCCGGTCCCGGGTTGACCAATCTGCATTGGGCGCTTGGCAATTTGCAGGGCGAAATTCCGGAATCGCTGCCGCCGGACGAGATTGCACGCCGGGCCACGTCGCGCACGGACGCGCTTTGTGTGGCGGCGCTCGACCGGTTTTGCGGCTTCTATGGCAGCTTTGCCGGCGATATCGCTCTGGCGTACGGCGCACGCGGCGGCGTGTATCTGGGTGGCGGAATCGCGCCCCGCTATCTCGATTGGCTGCGGGCCAGCAGCTTCCGGCACAGATTCGAGAATAAAGGCCGTCTGCACGGCTATGTCGCCACCATCGAGACGAAGGTCATCATTTCACCTTACGCAACATTGCTGGGTGCAGCCTGCAGCTCGCTGGACGGGAGCAGATAGTTCGCTCGTGCCTTTGCCGATGGCGTTTGGCAGTCCGTGGAATTGTCGCCGCCGTCAGGCGACCGCCAGGCATTCGATCGTGGCGCGAAGTCCGGCCGCAGCACCGGATCCATTGCCCGGCAGCGGCTCAAAACGACCTAACCCATTGAAACCAATGGTGCCCAGGGGCGGAATCGAACCACCGACACGCGGATTTTCAGTCCGCTGCTCTACCGACTGAGCTACCTGGGCAATCTTGGAGCCAAGCCAAGGAGGACGGGCTTTTTAGGCAAGAGGGGGGCCGCTGTCCAGCGCCCCCCTCCGTTACGCCCCCCAAGAATTTTTCGAGGAAATACCTCTCATTAATGGTAGGCGAGCTGCAGCCCCACCAACGTGACCCCCATGTTGACCGACCCGGTCAAAGAGCCCCGCGCCGCGTTTCCGGGGTCCGCCACGGACAGGGCGATCGCGGCGTGGCTGGCGAACAGATGACTGATGCCGAAATCGACGTCGATATGGTCGTTCCAGCGATAGCCGACGCCGCCGGACAGCCAGATGCGGCTTGAATCCGGGATGCCGGGGGTCCGCCACTGGTTGCGGGTCGGCGATTCGTCGTAGCCCGTGCCCAGGCGCAGGGTCCATTGCTCGTCCGGGCGATACTCGGCGCCCAGCGACCCGAACCAGGTGTCCTTGTAGTTCATCGTGCTCAGATCGGGCGACTGCACCGGATTGCCGGCGGTGATCAGCAGCTGCTTGAAAGCACTCCAGCCCGTCCACTCGACGGTGGCCAGCGCCGTCCATTGGTCGTCGAGCTGCCAGCGGGTGCCGAAGGTGGCGACCGCAGGCGTCGCGAACGGCGCCGACGCCGTGGTATCGGCAAAGGCCCCGGTCATCGCCTTCAGCGTGGCGCCGATCCCGTACGGATCGAGGGTGAAGACCTCGTTTCCCTGCAAGGTGTGATCGATCTGCGAGCGGTAGGAGAGTCCCAGCGACATATCCGGGCACGGCTTCCATTGCGCGCCGACGACATAGCCCTCGGCCCAGTCGTCGGCCTTCAGCATGGCGAAGCCGTCCATCGCGCCGGGCATGGCGCCCGGGAAATGATACAGCGCGCCGATGGTGCCGAAGTCGATCGCCTTGCCCAGCGAGCCCTTGACGTACTGCACCTGCACGCCGACGCCGACCGAAAGCTCGGGCGTCGGCTGATAGGCGACCATGGGCGTGATGTTGTAGGTCTTCACATTGCTCATGGTGGCGTAGTAGCGGCCCACCCAGTTGTTGGCGTAGTCCGTGATCATCCCCCAGGGCGAGGTGACCGAGAGACCGAGGGAGATCTGGTCGGTGACGCGGGCGCGCAGCGCGAAGGCGGGAACGAGCGCGGTGTTGACGATGTTGTTGGGATTGCCGACGCCGGCGATCGGCGTTCCCGCGGCCGTCCTGGCGGTGAAGACACCGTTCGAGAAAGGCAGCACGCCGGTGGCGCTTGCGGAAACGTCCCAATCCTTCACGTCGCCCAGCAGCGCGGGGTTGAAGGCGATGGTCGAGGCTTCGTCGCCGCTGGCGGCAGCACCGGCATAAGCCGTGCCCATGGTGCGGGCGCTGAATTCGCGCAAGCCGTAGCCTGTCGCATACGCCGACGTCGTGAGCACGCAAGACGCCAAAAGAATTGTCAGTGACGCACGGCGCATGAAACCGCCTCCCCGTTTTGTGTTGTTACTTTGAAGCAATCATAACAACGGGGGAGAGCGTCGCTAAGCTAGGTGCGACAATTGGGACGCGGCGTCGTCATCGTCGGGATCGTCTTCTTCCACGGCAGGAATCGCGTAAGCGCCTTTCAGCCAACGACCGAGATCGAGATCCGCACAACGCTGCGAGCAGAACGGACGAAATTGCGCGACTGAGACTTTCTTGCAAATCGGGCACGCGCCCGTCCCAGATTTTTTGCGTCCGCTTTCAGGTTCCGACATCGAAGCGTTCCCGGCTGCAGTTTTCATCGGCGACGAAGTCTACCGCGGGGGCCCCCCTACGTGCGAGGGCGGTGCGCAGTTTTTCGCCCTGCCCCGCGAGCCAGGCGACCACCTCCGGCGCGGCATGTACGCGGATCGTCTTGCCGGGGGCGGCACGAGCCCCGGCCTCCACCCGCCGCAGGATATCCATCGCCACGGCGTCGGGCCGGCGGACGTTCCCCTGCCCCGCGCAGCTCCCGCAGCTCTCCCCGACCAGCGACGCGAGGGGCTCGCGCACGCGCTTGCGGGTCAGTTCGACGAGGCCGAACTGCGACATGGGAGAAATCGTGACCGGCACGCCGTCCTTGGCGAGATGCTCGGTGAGGGCCGCGACGACGCGCTCGGCATGCGCCGCGTCGCGCATATGAATGAAGTCGACGACGACCAGCCCGCCGATGCCGCGCAGCCGCAACTGCCGGCCGATCTCCTGCGCCGCTTCGAGGTTCACCGCGAAACCGGTGTCCTCGATCGCCGAGGCATGGGTGAAGCTGCCCGAATTGACGTCGACGGCGGTCAGCGCCTCGGTGCGCTCGATGGTGATCCAGCCGCCGCAAGGCAGCGCCACGCGCGGATGCAGCAGCCCGTCGATGTCGCTTTCGAGGTCGTGCATGTCGAACAGCGCGCCGGGGCCGGTGAAGAGTTCGATGCGGCTTTCCACGCCCGGCACGGCGCGTCGGCAAAACGCGCGCGCCGACTCCGCCGCCTCGGCATCGTCGATCAGGATGCGCGCCGTGTCGTCGTGAACGCCGTCGCGGATGGCGCGCGCCACGGCATCGAGATCGCGGTGCAGCAGCGCGGGCGGCTTCGCCTGTTTGCGCGCCGCCAGGATCGCCCGCCACTCCTGCGCCAGGCGCACGGCGTCGTCGCGCAGGCCGTCGCCTTCCGCGCCGATGGCGGCGGTGCGGAAAATATAGCCGGCGCCGGGAAAAAGATCGTCGCCGGTGTCGTTGACCAGCGCCTCGCCCAGCGCCGCAAGGCGCCTGCGTTCGGCCTCGTCCTCGATGCGGCGCGACAGCGCGACGCCGGACTGATAGGGCGCCAGCACGCAAAGCCGGCCCGGAATGGTGACGGATGCCGACAGGCGCGCGCCTTTCTCGCCGATGGGATCCTTGATGATCTGCACCAGAACCTCGTCGCCCTCGCGCACCAATTCGCCGATGGCCGGCTCGCCGGAGGCATCGCCGAGGCAGCGCGCTTCATGCGCCCCGAGGAAGCCGGCGCGGTCCTGGCCGATCTCGACGAAAGCCGCCTGCACCGCGGGCACCACGCGCACGGCGCGGCCGAGCACGATGTCGCCGACGGAACTGCGCCCCGCGCCGCTTTCGTCGTCGCCGAGCACGCGCTCGCAGCTCAGCGCCTGGAGCCTGCCGTTTTCGACCATGGCGACGCGGATTTCCGCCGCGCCGATATTGATGAGGATTTCCTGCGCCATGGGACCTTGAAGGTTGGAACGACAACTTAAAGCGCGTTGCCGTTCGATGCATTATATTCTTGCTGCGCCTCGTCATGGTTCGAGGCTCCGCTGCGCGGAGCACCTCACCATGACGATCACAATGGGCATGCAAAAGACTTCCGCAGCGCGCGAGCGCTCGGAGGTTTGCGTCTCCCCTCGCTTTGGACAAACGAGGGGCGGTGCGGGACGCCACGAGGGGCGTGCGCACGGTACTTCTCTCGTCCGCGCCTTGTGAGCCACGGACACGACTGGGCCACCTCACGGCGCCCCGCACCCGGCGATTTTCGGTGCCCTTCCGTCCGCGCTTTCCCCGGTCGCCCCTCCTGAAGGGCCAATCTGTGTTCTCTCTCCGAGAGCACAGACGGGACTTGCGTCCCCCGGCTTAGCAATCGTCTCGCGCGTGTCGCCCTCTCCCCGTCAGGATTTGTGGGCGGACGCGGCGAACGGCTGCACCCCTGACTCCATCCGGTGCGTTACGCCGGACTTCCTCAGACGCCGATTGCACCCCGCGATACGGACGGTCCGGGCCGCCCCCTCATGGGGTCCAACAATACTGATGTGGGGACTAATCCCCGCAATTAAAGGGGGTGCGACAGAATTATACAGCCGGTGCGTGTAATACGCAGAGTCATCCGCATCCGGTCAGCGCCGGCAACGGAAAAGGGCCGGTCTTGCGACCGGCCCTTTTGCCGATACCTCGATATGCCGGCGACGCCTGTACCGCCGCCTAACGCCGCATCATTCCGCCGCCGCCTGGGGCGCCGGTCCTTCGATCTGCGCCGGTGCGGCCGTTGACTGCTCTGCCTGGATCACGCGATCGCGCTCCGCCGCGATGTGACGCAGACGCGCAATGGCACCACCGGTGCCCGCCGGGATCAGACGTCCGACGATGACGTTCTCCTTGAGGCCTTCCAGCGTATCGACCTTGCCGTTGACGGCCGCATCGGTGAGGACGCGCGTCGTCTCCTGGAAGGAAGCCGCCGAGAACACCGAGCGCGTCTGCAGCGACGCCTTGGTGATGCCGAGCAGAACCGGACGGCCTTCGGCGATCTTGCCGCCGTTCTCCAAGGCCTTGGCGTTCGCCTCGTCCATTTCGATCTGGTCGACCTGCTCACCCGCGAGCAGCGTGGTTTCGCCGCCGTCGGTGACCTCCATCTTCTGCATCATCTGGCGGCAGATCACTTCGATATGCTTATCGTTGATCTTCACGCCCTGCAGCCGATAGACGTCCTGGATTTCCTTCACCAGGTAGGTCGACAGTTCTTCCATGCCCTTGATCCGCAGAATGTCGTGCGGCGAGGGATTTCCTTCGACGATGTAATCGCCCTTTTCGACATAGTCGCCCTCGCGCACGCTGATGTGCTTGCCCTTGGGGATGAGATATTCGACCGGGTCGATCTTGTCGCTCTTCGGTTTGACGATGACGCGGCGCTTGTTCTTGTAGTCCTTGCCGAACTCAACGAAGCCGTCCGTCTCGGCGAGCACCGCGGATTCCTTCGGCTTGCGCGCTTCGAACAGCTCCGCCACGCGCGGCAGACCGCCGGTGATGTCGCGCGTCTTGGCGCCTTCCATCGGAATACGCGCCAGCACGTCGCCGGCCCGCACCTCGGCACCATCTTCCACCGAGAGAATGGCGTCGGCCGAAAGCGGATAGCGAACTTCGCCGACATTGGGCAGAACGATCACCTTGCCCTTCTTGTCGACCAGGACGAGCGTCGGCCGCAGTTCCTGCGACTTCGGCCCGGTGCCGCGGTTGTCCATGATGACGCGATTGGTCACGCCGGTCTTTTCGTCCGCGACTTCCTTCATCGTGATGCCGGATACGACATCCTCGTACTTCACGATGCCGTCGGTTTCCGTGAGCACCGGCAACGCGTTCGGATTCCACTCGGCGAGCCTGTCGCCGCGCTTCACCGTAACGCCGTCGTCGACCTTGATGCGCGCACCGTAAGTGATGCGATAGGCAGCGCGTTCCTGCCCCTTCGGATCCATGATCACGATCTGCATGTTGCGGCCCATCGCCACCAGCTCGCCGTCCGAATTCTTGACGACGTTCCGATTGACGATCTTGACCTTGCCGTCGTAGCTGGCCTCGATCTTCGACTGGCCGGCAACCTGCGCCGCGCCGCCGATGTGGAAGGTCCGCATGGTCAGCTGCGTGCCCGGCTCGCCAATCGACTGCGCCGCGATCACGCCGACCGCCTCGCCGATATTGACGCTGGTGCCGCGCGCCAGATCCCGGCCATAGCACTTGCCGCAAACGCCGTCCTTCAGTTCGCAGGTTAGGACCGAGCGCACCCGCACCTTCTGTACGTGAGCACCTTCGATCTTTTCGGAGATGTCCTCGGTTACTTCCTTACCGCGCTTCAGGAGCACTTCGCCGGTATCCGGGTGCTTGATGTCCTCGGCAGTCGTCCGGCCCAGGATGCGCTCGGCCAGCGACGAGACCACCTGTCCGCCGTCAATTTCGGCCTGCACGGTGATGCCGCGCTTCGTGCCGCAATCTTCCGCGGTGATGATGCAGTCGTTCGCCACGTCAACCAGACGCCGGGTGAGATAACCCGAGTTCGCCGTTTTGAGAGCGGTGTCGGCCAGACCTTTGCGCGCACCATGCGTCGAGTTGAAGTACTCGAGCACCGTCAAACCTTCTTTGAAGTTCGACAAGATGGGCGTTTCGATGATCGATCCGTCCGGACGCGCCATCAACCCGCGCATGCCGGCGAGCTGTTTCATCTGCTGCGGCGAACCGCGGGCACCCGAATGGCTCATCATGTAAATGGAGTTCATCTCCTCCACACGGCCGCTCGCCGGATCAATGCGGGGCTCGGAGATCTCTTTCATCATCTCGGCGGCGACCTGGTCGGTACACTTCGACCAAACGTCGACGACGAGGTTGTACTTCTCCTTGTCCGTCGTCAGGCCGTCCAGATACTGCTGCTCATACTCGCGCACACGGTGGCGCGTTTCGTCGATCAGCCTCTCCTTTGTCGCCGGCACGACCATGTCGTCCTTGCCGAACGAAATGCCGGCCTTGCAGGCCTCACGGAAACCGAGGCCCATAACCGCATCGGCAAACAGCACCGTCTCCTTCTGACCGCAATGGCGGTAGACTTCGTCGATGATGTGGCTGATCTCCTGCTTACGCAGCAGGCGGTTGGCCAGCTCGAAGGGAATCTTCGGGTGACGCGGAAGAATTTCCGCAATCATCATGCGGCCAGGCGTCGAGTCGACGCGTCGCGTGATCGGGTTCCCTTCAGCGTCGACGGTCCTGTAACGCGCCTTGATCTTGGAATGCAGCGTCACCGCACCCGAGAACAGCGCATGCTCGATCTCGCCGATGTCGTTGAACACCATGCCCTGGCCGGGTTCGTTCTCGCGCTCCTGGCTGAGGTAATAGAGACCAAGCACGATGTCCTGCGTCGGCACGATGATCGGCTTGCCGTTGGCCGGCGACAGGATGTTGTTGGTTGACATCATCAACACGCGCGCTTCGAGCTGCGCTTCCAGCGACAGCGGAACGTGCACGGCCATCTGGTCGCCGTCGAAATCGGCGTTAAACGCCGTGCAGACCAGCGGATGAAGCTGGATCGCCTTGCCTTCGATCAGCACCGGCTCGAAGGCCTGGATGCCGAGACGATGCAGCGTCGGGGCGCGGTTGAGCAGCACCGGATGCTCGCGGATCACCTCTTCGAGGATATCCCAGACTTCCGGCTTTTCCTTCTCGACCAGCTTCTTGGACTGCTTGACCGTCTGGCTGAAGCCCTTGGCCTCGAGGCGCGCATAAATGAACGGCTTGAACAGCTCGAGCGCCATCTTCTTCGGCAGGCCGCACTGGTGCAGCTTGAGCTCGGGACCGACCACGATCACCGAACGGCCGGAATAGTCGACGCGCTTGCCGAGCAAGTTCTGGCGGAAGCGGCCCTGCTTGCCCTTCAGCATGTCGGCGAGCGACTTCAGCGGACGCTTGTTGGCGCCGGTGATGACGCGGCCGCGGCGGCCGTTGTCGAACAGCGCATCGACGGATTCCTGCAGCATGCGCTTTTCGTTGCGCACGATGATGTCCGGCGCCTTCAGCTCGATCAGCCGCTTGAGGCGGTTGTTGCGGTTGATGACGCGGCGATAGAGATCGTTGAGATCGGACGTCGCGAAACGGCCGCCGTCGAGCGGCACCAGCGGACGCAGCTCGGGCGGGATGACGGGAACCACCGTCATGATCATCCATTCCGGGCGGTTGCCGGAATCGATGAACGCCTCGACAACTTTCAGCCGCTTGACCAGCTTCTTCGGCTTCTCGCCGCCGTTGCAGCCGGCGATCTCCACGCGCAGGTCGTCGCGCAGCTTCAAAAGATCGATCGCCTGGAGCAGCGTGCGAATGGCTTCCGCGCCGATCATGGCGGTGAAGCTGTCGTTGCCGTATTCGTCCTGCGCCTTGTAGAACTCGTCTTCCGAAAGGAGCTGGCGCTCCTTGAGCGGCGTCAGGCCCGGCTCGATGACGACGTAGTTCTCGAAATACAGGATGCGCTCGAGATCCTTCAGCGTCATGTCCAGCATCAGGCCGATGCGCGACGGCAGCGACTTGAGGAACCAGATATGCGCCACCGGCGAGGCCAGTTCGATGTGGCCCATACGGTCGCGACGCACCTTCTGCACGGTCACTTCGACGCCGCACTTTTCGCAGACGATGCCCTTGTACTTCATGCGCTTGTACTTGCCGCACAAGCACTCGTAATCCTTCACCGGCCCGAAGATGCGCGCGCAGAAAAGTCCGTCGCGTTCGGGCTTGAAGGTGCGGTAGTTGATGGTCTCCGGCTTTTTGATTTCACCGTGGCTCCAGCGCAGAATCTGATCCGGGCTGGCCAGTGAAATCTTGATCCGGTCGAAGGTGGGAATCTCCTTGCCGGCCTGGAAGACATTCATCAGCTCTTGGTTCATTACGAGCTTTCCTTTCAAACTTTCGCCATGACCGGACAAGCCGGCCATGTAATCAACCGTTCACCAGCTCTACATTCAGGCCGAGCGAACGCATTTCCTTGACCAACACGTTGAAGCTTTCCGGAATACCGGCTTCGAACGTGTCCTCGCCGCGCACGATGGCTTCGTACACCTTCGTACGGCCGGCAACGTCGTCCGACTTCACCGTCAGGATTTCCTGCAACGTGTAGGCGGCGCCGTAGGCTTCGAGCGCCCACACTTCCATTTCGCCGAAACGCTGGCCGCCGAACTGCGCCTTACCGCCCAGCGGCTGCTGGGTGACAAGGCTGTACGGACCAATGGACCGCGCATGAATCTTGTCGTCCACCAAGTGATGCAGCTTGAGCATGTAGATGTAGCCGACCGTCACGGCGCGGCGGAACGCCTCGCCGGTACGGCCATCGTAGAGCGTGACCTGACCGGAGCGGGTAAGCCCGGCCTGGTCCAGCATCTCGACGATGTCGGCTTCCTTGGCGCCGTCGAACACCGGCGTCGCCACCGGGATGCCGCCGCGAAGGTTCTCGCTCAACTCCATGAGGCCCTGTTCGTCGAGCTCGTTCAACCGCTCGTCCGTGCCATAGACATGCTTGAGCGTGCGGCGAAGCCCTTCGAATTTTCCGTCGCGCTTCACCTTGTCGAGCGCCTCGCCGATCTTGCGACCGAGGCCGGCGCAGGCCCAACCCAGATGGGTTTCCAGGATCTGCCCGACGTTCATACGCGACGGCACGCCGAGCGGATTGAGCACCACGTCGACCTGCGTGCCGTCTTCCAGATACGGCATGTCCTCAATCGGGAGGATGCGACTGATAACGCCCTTGTTGCCATGGCGGCCGGCCATCTTGTCGCCCGGCTGCAGCTTGCGCTTCACCGCGACGAACACTTTGACCATTTTCATGACGCCCGGCGCCAGCTCGTCGCCGCGACGCAGCTTCTCGACCTTGTCCGCGAAACGCTTGTCGAGGCGCTGCTTGGACTCGTCGTACTGCTTGCGCAGACCTTCGATCTCAGCCATCGCCTTTTCGTTGCGCAGGCCGATCTGCCACCATTGATGACGCGGGATCGCATCAAGGACGCTTTGCGTGATCTTGGTGTCCGGCGCCATGCCTTTCGGGCCTGCCGCCGCCGTCTTGTTCAGAAGGATTTCCGACAGACGCGCGAAGATGTTGCGTTCCAGGATCGCGAGTTCGTCGTCGCGGTCCTCTGCCAGACGCTCTTCCTCGGCGCGTTCGATGGCCAGCGCGCGCTGATCCTTGTCGACGCCGTGACGGTTGAAGACGCGCACTTCCACGATGGTGCCGGTGACGCCCGGCGGGACGCGCAGAGAGGTGTCGCGCACGTCGGCCGCCTTTTCGCCGAAGATGGCGCGCAGCAGCTTTTCTTCCGGCGTCATCGGGGTTTCGCCCTTCGGCGTCACCTTGCCCACCAGAATATCGCCCGCATTCACTTCCGCACCGATGTAGACGATGCCGGCTTCGTCGAGGTTCTTGAGGTTCTCTTCGCCGACGTTCGGGATGTCGCGGGTGATTTCCTCAGGGCCGAGCTTGGTGTCGCGGGCCATGGTCTCGAATTCCTCGATATGGATCGAGGTGAAGACGTCGTCGCGCACGATGCGCTCGGAGATGAGGATGGAGTCTTCGAAGTTGTAGCCGTTCCACGGCATGAAGGCGACGAGCGCATTCTTGCCGAGCGCCAGTTCACCCAGCTGGGTCGACGGACCGTCGGCGATGATGTCGCCCTTCTGCAGCAGATCGCCCACCTTCACCAGCGGCGTCTGCGTGATGCAGGTCGACTGGTTCGAACGCTGGAACTTCTTCAGGCGGTAGATGTCGATGCCCGGCTTCGTCGGATCGGGTTCCTCCGTGGCGCGAATGACGATACGCGTCGCGTCGACCTGATCCACGATGCCCGAACGGCGCGCCGCAATGGCGGAGCCGGAGTCGCGCGCCACCACGTCTTCCAGACCGGTACCGACCAGCGGCGCTTCCGGCCGCAGCAGCGGCACGGCCTGGCGCTGCATGTTCGAGCCCATGAGGGCGCGGTTGGCGTCGTCGTTCTCGAGGAACGGCACAAGCGCCGCCGCCACCGACACAAGCTGTTTCGGCGACACGTCGATGAACTCGACCTGGTCGGGCGTGGTCATCGTAAAGTCGCTGTGCTTGCGGCACGAGACGAGTTCGTCGGTGATGCGGCCGCGGCTGTCGATCGTCGCATTGGCCTGGGCGATGGTGTACTTCGCCTCTTCCATCGCCGAGAGATAGACCACCTCGTCGGTGACGTGCTTGTTGTGCACGCGCCGATAGGGGCTCTCGATGAAGCCGTATTTGTTGACGCGGGCATAGGTCGCCAGCGAGTTGATCAGACCGATATTCGGGCCTTCCGGCGTCTCGATCGGGCAGATGCGGCCGTAATGCGTCGGATGCACGTCGCGCACCTCGAAGCCAGCGCGTTCGCGCGTCAAGCCGCCCGGGCCAAGCGCCGACATGCGGCGCTTGTGGGTGACTTCCGACAACGGGTTGGTCTGGTCCATGAACTGCGACAGCTGCGAGGAGCCGAAGAACTCGCGCACCGCTGCGGCCACCGGCTTGGCGTTGATCAAGTCATGCGGCATGACGGTGTCGATATCGACGGCGCTCATGCGCTCCTTGATGGCGCGCTCCATGCGCAGCAGACCGACGCGGAACTGGTTCTCCATCAACTCGCCGACCGAGCGCACGCGGCGATTGCCGAGATTGTCGATGTCGTCGATTTCGCCGCGCCCGTCGCGCAGTTCCGCCAACGCCTTGACGATCGCCAGAATGTCTTCCTTGCGCAAAATACGCACCGTGTCCTCGGCATCGAGGTTCAGGCGCATGTTCATCTTGACGCGGCCGACGCTCGAAAGATCGTAGCGTTCGGAGTCGAAGAACAGTTGACCGAACAAGGTCTCGGCCGTGTCCAGCGTCGGCGGCTCGCCGGGGCGCATGACGCGGTAGATGTCGATCAGGGCCTGCTCGCGCGAATGGTTCTTGTCGACCTGCATCGTGTTGCGCAGATACGAACCAATGGTAATTCCGTCGACGTTGATCACCTCGATCTCGTCGAATCCGGCTTCATCGAGCTGTTCCAGAGCGGCGGTCGTCAGCTCGTCGCCGGCTTCGACATAGATCTCGCCCGTCTCGGGATTGACCATGTCGAGCGCCGAGAAGCGTCCGATCAGTTCGTCGGACGACATCGAGATCTGCTTGATGCCCTCTTCCTGCCACTTGCGCAGGGAGCGCTGGGTGATTTTGGTGCCCGCTTCCGCCAGGACCTCACCGGTCTTGGTGTTCCGCCATTCCGAATTGGTCTTGGCGTTCTTCATCCAGCCCGGTTCCACAGGCGTGGTCCAGGTTCCGTCCTTCTGATGTTTGAAGGCGATCTTGGAGTAGAAATAGTCGAGAATCTGCTCCTGATCCAAGCCGAGCGCATACAGCAATGTCGTCACCGGCAGCTTGCGCCGACGGTCGATGCGGACATGGATGATGTCCTTGGCGTCGAATTCGAAATCGAGCCACGAACCGCGATAGGGAATAACGCGGGCGGCAAACAGCAGCTTGCCCGACGAATGCGTCTTGCCCTTGTCGTGGTCGAAGAAGGCGCCCGGCGAACGGTGCATCTGCGAGACGATGACGCGCTCCGTGCCATTGACGATGAAGGTGCCGTTCTCGGTCATGAACGGAACGTCGCCCATATAGACGTCCTGTTCCTTGATGTCCTTGACCGACTTGGCGCCGGTTTCCTGATCCACATCGAACACGATGAGGCGCAGCGTCACCTTCAGCGGCGCGGCGAAGGTCATGGAGCGCTGCTGGCACTCCTCGACGTCGTATTTCGGCTCTTCGAAATAATAGTCGACATATTCAAGACGCGAGGACTCCGAAAAGTCCTGGATTGGAAACACAGACGAAAAAACAGCCTGCAGCCCCTCGTCTCTACGGCCACCCTCAGGTTTATCGACCTGGAGGAATTGGTCGTAGGAGGTCTTCTGGACCTCGATGAGGTTGGGCATCTCCGCCACTTCGACCATCTTGCCGAAGTATTTGCGGAGCCGCTTGCGTCCAGTGAATGAGAGGGTCATTCCACGTTCCTTAATCCACATCACTAAGAGCGAAAACCACCGCCCCTTCGAAGCGCTGTTGGCGCTCCGAAGGGAGGTGGGTGAACGAAATATGCACGCGCACGCGGTTTTTCAAGCCGCCGCGCCTCCTTACTTCAACTCGACCTTCGCGCCTGCGTCTTCGAGCTGCTTTTTGATCTTGGCCGCTTCATCCTTGTTCACATCGGCTTTGACCTCTTTGGGAGCGCCCTCAACGAGGTCTTTCGCTTCCTTCAGGCCCAGGCCGGTGATCGCGCGGATTTCCTTGATGACATTGATCTTTTTGTCGCCAGCGGAGGCCAAGATGACCGTGAATTCGGTCTTCTCTGCCGCCGGAGCCGCCGCCGCTGCAGCCGGCGCGGCCGCGGCCGCGACAGGAGCAGCCGCTGAAACGCCCCACTTGTCCTCGAGCAGCTTCGCAAGCTCCGCCGCTTCCAGGACCGTAAGGCCCGACAAATCTTCAACCAGTTTTTCGATCTTCGACATTTCTAAGTTCCTTCAAGTGTTTACGGGTTTGAATGTTGTTTGGATGTCGCCTTAAGCCGCTTCTTTGTTGGAATATGCGCCGATGACGCGGGCAAGCTGTCCGGCAGGCGCCTGAATGACGCCGGCAACTTTCGTCGCCGGAGCCAGCAGAAGACCGACAATCTTGCCTCTCAGCTCATCGAGCGACGGCAGGCTCGCGAGGGCCTTCACTCCCTCTGCATCGAGCATCGTCGCTCCGACCGAGCCACCCAGGATCACGAGTTTCGCGTTGTCCTTGGCGTAAGCCACCACCACCTTCGAAGCCGCGATCGGGTCGTTGCTAAATGCAATGCCCGTCGGACCTTTGAAGAGATGAGAGATGGCTTCCACGGCCGTTCCCTGAAGCGCACGAACGGCAAGACGGTTCTTTGCCACTTTGAACGATGCTCCGGCCGCACGCATGCGCGACCGCAGATCGCCCATCTGGGCAACCGTCATACCGGAATAGTGGGCGACTACCACGGAGCCGGCATTCGCGAAGACGCCTTTCAGCTCTTCGACAACTTCCGACTTTTTGGCCTTCTCCACTGTGCTCTCCTTCTCAACCGGCAATGCTTGACGATCCGCACCACCGCCCTGTGACCAGATCGCGAGCCATGCCCGCGATCACTCCTGCCCCAGGGTTCAAACCCGATCTTGCGAAGGCTGCGCCTCCGAATCTCGGTTCTCGCCCCGTCTGCGCTGGAACTTTTAAGTCCCTACGGACTCCAGCGGTCTCGGACAGGTTCCGGCGATCGTCCGCCGGAATTCATAACTCCTTACGCTTCCGCGCTCGCTGCGCCGACGGACGGGAGCGCGATCTTCACGCCCGGGCCCATCGTCGAACTGATGGAAACTTTTTTCACATAAGTACCCTTGGCGCCTTGCGGCCGGGCCTTGATGACGCTGTCGACGAACGTTTTCACGTTCTGAACGATCGCATCTTCGGTGAAACTCGCTTTGCCGACGCCAGCCTGCACGATGCCCGCCTTCTCGACGCGAAATTCCACTGCACCGCCCTTGGCGTCCTTGATCGCGCCCGCAACATCCATCGTCACGGTACCGACCTTCGGGTTCGGCATCAGGCCGCGTGGGCCCAGCACCTTACCGAGGCGTCCGACGACACCCATCATGTCCGGTGTGGCGATACAGCGGTCGAAGTTGATCTCGCCCTTCTGCACTTGCTCGGCCAAATCTTCGGCACCGACGATATCCGCGCCGGCAGCCCGCGCCTCATCGGCCTTCGGCCCCTTCGCGAACACGGCAACGCGCTGGGTACGGCCCGTGCCATTCGGCAGGGCGACGACGCCACGCACCATCTGATCGGCGTGACGCGGATCGACACCCAAGTTGATCGCCAGTTCGATCGTCTCATCGAACTTCGCAGTGGCGCGCGACTTTATCAGCTTCACGGCCTCTTCCACGGAATAGGCCTTGTTGGCGTCGACGCCTTCGACAACTTTCTTGAATCTTTTCGACATCTTTGTCATGGCGGTTACCCCTTGACCTCGATGCCCATTGAACGCGCCGAACCCTCGATCAGGCGCATGGCCATGTCGACGTCGTTTGCGTTCAAATCCTTCATCTTGGCTTCGGCGATCTGGCGAACCTGCGCCTTCGTCACCGAACCCGCGAAATCGCGCCCTGGCGCCTTCGATCCGGATTCGAGTCTCGCCGCCTTCTTGAGAAAATAAGACGCCGGGGGCGTCTTCATCTCGAAGGTGAACGACTT
>JAGWJY010000046.1 GCA_028865545.1 Alphaproteobacteria bacterium
TTGCATGCGGACCGGCACGCGCGTTGGCGCGTGCGTAGTCCCGTGCGTTCGAAAAAAACGTGCAACTCGGTCGGGGGAGGAGTCTGTCCGAAACGATTCTGAAAAAAACGGAAATCTATGCGCCGGACCTTCAGAGTCGTTGCTTCAGATGATCGCCCACGCGCATGGCGTTGGCGACGATCGTGAGCGTCGGATTCACCGCCGCGCTCGACACGAAGAAGCCGGAATCGACGACATAGAGATTGTCCAGGTCGTGTGCCTTGCACATCGGGTCCAGCACGGAGGATTTGGCATCTTTGCCGAAACGGACGGTGCCGTTCTGATGGGCGGTGCCGTAGAGCGGCAGCAGCGAGTCGAACTGGAAATGGTGCTGTGACAGCGGGTGGGTATGGCTGGTGAAGCCGTCGAGCGCGCCGCGCAGCGTCCGCACCAGTCTTTCGTGCCCTTCGAGATTGTTGTGCGCGTAGTCGAGGTGGATTTGTCCCGTCTTGTCGAGCCGGACGCGGTTGTCGGCCATGGGCAGGTCTTCGGAGATCACCAGGAAGCTGAGCAGCCGTTTCGCGATCGTATTGAACACGCCGTCGGGCAGAAGCTGCGGCGGAACCAAGTCGCCCAGTTGGCCCTCCAAGGTCTGGCCCGACATGTATTCGAGGAGTTGGATATGCCCCATCGGAAAATCGAAACCGCCGCGCGGGTCGCGGTGATAGAAATCGTTGACCGCCAGCGTCTTCGGGAAGGTCGCGTCGAGCGGCGCCGCCGTCAGCGACAGCATCGCGGTCAGTGTGTGGAACATGTAATTGCGCCCGACCTGGCCCGAGCTGTTGGCCAGGCCTTCGGGATGGGCGCTGTTGGCCGAGGCCAGCAGCAGCAGCGCGGTGTTCACCGCGCCCGCCGCCAGCACCACGATGTCGCCGCTGTAGCGCTCTTCGCCCTGCGCGGTCTCGCAGACCACGGCGCGGACCTCGCGGCCGGCGGCGTCGGTTTCGAGACGGATCGCCTTGCGCCCCGTGAGCAGCGTGACGTTCGGCGCATCGAGAAGCGGCGCCACCGCGATGCTGCGCGCGTCCGACTTGGCCATCAAAAGACAGGGATAGCCGCCGCAGGTCTTGCAGCGGATGCAGGGCGAGCGCACCGGATCGTCATCCTGGCGGTTGACGGCCAAGGGCAGCGGGAAGGGCCGCCAGCGCTGCGCTTCGAAATGCGCCTGCAGCCGCGCGATGCCGGGATCGTTGCGCAGGGCGGTGAACCTGTAAGGCGGATCGTCGGGCTCTTCAGAGGGGTCGATGCCGCGCGTGCCGTGCACCCGCCACAGCGCCTCGGCCTCCGTATAATAAGGTGCCAGGTCGCGATAGCTGATCGGCCAGGCGGGCGAAATGCCGCCGGCATGGGTGCGCAACTCGAAGTCGCTGGCCCGCAGCCGGAACAGCGCGGCGCCGTAAAAGGTCGTGTTGCCGCCCACCCAATAATAGGTGTTGGGCGTGAAGGGTGCGCCGCGCCGGTCGAGCCATTGCTCGCGCGTGCGATATTTGCGGTCGACAAAGACGGTTTTGGCGTCCCAGTTGTCCGCTTCGCGCGGCAGATGTTCGCCGCGTTCGAGGATCAGGATGGATTTTCCGGTCGGCGCCAGGCGTTGCGCCAAGGTGGCGCCGCCGGCGCCGCTGCCTACGATGACGATGTCGTAATGTGAGGGCACGGCTTCAATCCTCTACACGGTATCTTGCGGCGCCCGCGCGGATGATGGGGGTCGCAATGCCGTCGGGCAAGTATTTCATCAGCGCCACGGCGAGTTTGTTGTGCCAGCCGGGAATGACGACGACTTTTCCGCTTTCGTTGCCGGCGATGGCGGCTTGCACGACGTCTTCGGCACTGGTCCAGAAGCGCCGCGGGGCCTGTTCCATCGTCGCGGCGGTGCCACTGGCTTCATGGAATTCCGTGCGGGTGAAGCCGGGGCATACGGCGGTGACGCGCACGCCCTGTGCGCGCACTTCCGCGTCAAGGGAGAGGCTGAATTTGAGCGCGAAGCTTTTGGCGGCCGGATACAGCGTGTGTCCGGCGGCGCCGGGAGAAAAGGCGGTGATCGAAGACACATTGATGACGGCGCCGCGCCGCCGCGCGATCATGGCAGGCAGAACCGCACGCGTCAGGGCGCAGGCGTTGACGACGGACACCATCAGAAAATCGCGATGGCGTTCCCAGGTGACGCGGGCGAAATCCTGCGGCACGCCGAAGCCGGCGTTGTTGACCAGGATGTCAACCTTGCGGCCGCGCGCCGTGATGTTCTGCAGAATGGCATCCGGTGCGTCAGCCTCCGAAAGATCGGCCGGAACGGTGATTGCGTCCACGCCATGGGTGCGCGCAAGCTCGTCGGCCAGATGGTTCAGGCGGTCAACGCGTCGCGCCACCAATACGACGTCGTTGCCGCGTTGTGCGTAGGCACGCGCAAAGGCGGCGCCGATGCCGGACGATGCGCCCGTGACGAGCGCCAGCGGTCGGTTTTCGCTGCGATCTGGTTGCGTTGTCGGCATGAACGGCACGATCGCCTCAATTTTGAGCAGAGGAACGAAGGATGAAAGCAATTCGCAAGATAACGGCGTCTTGACGCCGTGCACAACTATCGGTTTGGATTTGCCTCGTGCAACCGCGCGAAGGAATGAACGGCGCGCGCGACCGCCGGCGCTCGGCGATGATCGCGGCACGACGCACCAGGTTTCTCGATTTTTCACGCCGCCGCGCGTGCCGTCGTCACACTTCCCTAGGGGGAGCAACTTTTTAATAAAGATCAATTAATATGTCGGCGAACGCGCTGATTCCTGAAGAGAAAACGCAGCAGCCATCACCTCTAGCCTCGTAGCTTCACAGGTCACCGATCATGGTCACACTTCCTCAGCCGCAACTGCCCAAAGAGATTGCCGATTTGTACGCCCTGGCGCTCGATCTGCGCTGGACGTGGAGCCATGAAGGCGACGCTTTGTGGAGTTGTGTCGACGAGGATTTGTGGGAGCGCACGCACAATCCCTGGACCGTATTGCAAAGCGCACCCGCCGAGCGCCTGAAGTCGTTGGCGAGCGATCAGGATTTTCAGGCCAAGCTCGCGGCCTTCGTCAGCGAGCGGCAGAAATATCTGCAGAGTCCCGGCTCGTTCCACAGCCTGGAAGGCGCTTCCCAGCTCAACGGTGTGGCTTATTTCAGCATGGAGTTCGGCCTGGGCGCCGCCCTGCCGCTCTACGCCGGCGGACTGGGCGTTCTGGCCGGCGATTTCCTGAAGGCGGCGAGTGACCTCGATGTTCCCGTCGTCGGCATCGGGCTTCTCTACCAGGAAGGCTATTTCCGTCAGCTGGTCGACGGCAACGGGATGCAGCAGGAGTTCTATCCGTACAACGAACCGGCGGCGATGCCGGTCGAACCGGTGATCCTGCCGGAAGACGGTTGGTTGCGCATCGGCCTCGAACTGCCGGGCCGTGTCGTCCAGCTCCGTGTCTGGCAGGCGACGGTCGGCCGCGTGAAGCTCTATCTGCTCGACAGCAACGATATGCTGAACAGCCCGCTGGATCGCGGCATCACGGCGAAGCTCTATGGCGGCGGTTCGGAAATCCGCCTGATGCAGGAGATCGTGCTCGGCGTCGGCGGCTGGCGCGTGGTCGAGGCGCTGCATCCGGAAATCGAGATCTGTCACGTCAACGAAGGGCATGCGGCGTTCGCGGTGATCGAGCGCGCCCGCCATCTGGCGCTCAAGAACAACCTCGATTTTTGGGAAGCCATGTGGGCCACAAGGGCCGGTAACGTCTTCACCACGCATACGCCGGTGGCGGCGGGCTTCGACCGTTTCCCCGCGGACCTGCTGCGCAAATATCTGCCTTATGTCGAAGGTGCGGTGGCGGCACGCGGCGTCAAATTGGACGACGTACTGGCGCTTGGCCGCGCCAACCCGCACGACCATGACGAGCCGTTCAACATGGCCTTCCTGGCGCAGCGCGGTTCGGCGGTCACGCTGGCGGTCAGCCGTCTACATGGCGAAGTCAGCCGGCACATCTTCCAGCCGCTCTTTCCGCGCTGGCCGTCCTGCGAAGTGCCCATCGCGCACGTTACCAACGGGGTTCACATCCCCACCTGGGATTCGGCTGGTGCCGACCGCGTCTGGACCAAGTCTTGCGGC
Organism: Alphaproteobacteria bacterium; assembly: GCA_028865545.1. Lineage (GTDB taxonomy): Bacteria > Pseudomonadota > Alphaproteobacteria > Micropepsales > Micropepsaceae > Rhizomicrobium. The sequence continues at coordinate 4,154 of JAGWJY010000046.1, forward strand.
AAGGAGCGATGGCGTTCGGCGTCCTGCAAGGACAGCGAGCCTATCGCCGGCGTGTCCGACGAAGAGCTCTGGGCGATGCGCGGCGAGGGCCGGCAGCGCGTCGTGCATATCGCACGCGCTCATCTGGCCCGGCAGCTGCGGGAACGCGGCGCCGACGCGGAAACCGTGCAAAGCGCCGACAATGTGCTCGACCCCAATGTCCTGACGCTGGGCTTTGCGCGCCGCTTCACCGAATACAAGCGGCCGAATCTGCTGCTGAGCAATCTGTCGCGCCTCGACGATCTCCTGCACAACAGCATGCGGCCGGTGCAGATCGTCGTCGCCGGCAAGGCGCATCCCGCCGACACCGTCGGCAAGGAGATGATCAAGGAGTGGATCAGCTTGGCGCGCCAGGCGCGTTACCGCCGCCATGTCGTCTTCCTCGAGGATTACGACATCTCCGTGGCCCAGGAACTGGTCCAGGGTGTCGACGTCTGGATCAACACGCCGCGCCGGCCTTGGGAGGCCTGCGGCACCAGCGGCATGAAGGTGCTGGTCAATGGCGGGCTCAACTGTTCGACGCTCGATGGCTGGTGGGACGAGGCCTACACGCCCGAAGTTGGCTGGTCGATCGGTGACGGTGCCGGCGGCGCCTCCGAAGATGTCGATCTGCTCGATGCGGCGAGTCTCTACGATGTCCTTGAGAACAAGGTCATTCCGGAATTCTACGACCGTGATGTCGAGGGATTGCCGCGCGCCTGGCTGAATCGGATTCGGCAAAGCATGGGCCGGTTGACGCCGGTCTTCAGCGGCGCCCGCATGTTGCACGACTATATAGGACAGGCGTATCTGCCGCTCGCCAAGGCCATCCGTGCCCGCCAAAAGGACCACTGCGCCGACGCCAAGGCGATGAACCAATGGTCCCGAACATTGCATCGCCGCTGGCCGAGCCTGCACATCGGCAATCCGATGATCACCCGGACCGAAACGGCCTGCCGCCTGGTGGTACCGATTTATCTGGGTGAAGTTTCGCCGGCTTCCGTCCGCGTCGAGCTCTTTGCGGATGCCACCGCGGAGTATGAACCGGAAGCGGTGCTCCTCCATCAGGAGCACGCCATTCCGGGATCGACCAATGGCTACGTCTTTGCCGGCGCGGTCACCGGCTCACGCCCGCTAGAGGACTACACGGTGCGTGTCGTGCCCTTTCATCCCAACGCCTTCCTGCCCGCAGAACTGCCGCTTATTGCCTGGCAACATTAGGCAGGGCCGCTTCGGCCGCCGAACTGAGCTTGATGGAGACAGTTCGGCTCGGCCGTGAGGAAATCGGAAGCAGAGGCAAAACAAAGGTCGTCGACGCACCGTCAAGGGACGCGGCGCGGCATTTGGCTTCGTATTCCGCGTCGAGCTCCGCCTTTGCGCGCAGCCAATGTTCCGCCGACTTGCCTTCCGGGTGACCTTCGCGCTCCCAGATCAGATAGCTGCGGACGCGGATTTCCTCGTCGGAGGGTTTGGTTTGCATGTCGTGGGCCATGGCATTCTCCTGCCCGCCGCCGAACCAATTGTGGCCGTTCTTTCGCTCTCGGAAATCGGTTCATCGAGAGATGCAACGGGCACAAAGATCATAACGCTTCAGCGTGCGATTTGTCTCGCTGTTTCTGGAATTTCATCTTTGTCGCGCGTCGTCCGGTCGGTCGGTGTGCACGGTATGCCGCTCACGGCGCTGTATAAATCGATGTACTTGGCGGCACTTGCGTCCCAGCTGAAATCTTGCGCCATGGCGTGCAGCTGCAGCCGGCGCCAGGTCAGCGGTTCTTCGTAAAGCGTCAGGGCGCGGCCCAGTGCCGAAATGAGACCATGCATGCTGGTGTCATCAAAGACGAAACCGGTGGCGGTCCGCTCGGCGATGGCCGTTGTGTCGGCGTCGACGACGGTATCGGCCAGTCCGCCCGTGCGACGGACGACCGGCAGCGTACCGTAGCGCAGGGCGTAGAGCTGTGTCAGTCCGCAGGGCTCAAACCGTGCCGGGGCCAGCAGAATGTCGCTTCCCGCCTGCAGTCGATGGGCCAGCGGTTCGTCATAGCCGATGGTGACGGCCACATGATCGGAATATTTCGCCTGAATCTCCGACATGGCCGCTTCGATGGCGGGCTCGCCTTCGCCGACAACGACCAGCTGCGCGCCCTGTTCGGCGATCCAGGGAATGGCCGACAAGATGGTGTCCGCCATTTTCTGGTGGGTGAGGCGGCTGACGAAGCCAATCAGCGGCGCGTCGGGCCTGACAGGCAGGCCGAGTTCGTGCTGCAGCGTGGCTTTGCAGGTTCGTTTGCCGGAGATGTCGCTGGCGCGATAGGTCTGCGGCAGGTGAACGTCGCTCGCCGGATCCCACAAGGTGTCGTCTATGCCATTGAGTATGCCGGAGAATTCCGCACCGCGATGACGCAGGACACCATCCATGCCGCAACCGAAATCGGGGGTGAGAATTTCTCTGGCGTAGGTCGGGCTGACGGTCGTCACCCGATCGGCGTAGCGTAGCCCGGCCTTCAAGAAGGACACTTGTCCGTAGAACTCGGTACCATCCGTGGTGTGGTAGTGCGCGGGAACACCGATCACCGGCAAGACTTCGGGGCCGAAATTCCCCTGGAAGGCCATGTTGTGTGTGGTGAATACCGTGCTTGGACGCCGCCCCTTTTCGAGCGACAGCAGCAAGGGCAGCAGGCCCGCGTGCCAGTCGTTGGCGTGCACGACGTCCGGTTTCCAGGCAATTCTGGTCTGTTGCATCGCCAGTTTCGCGGCGACATGTGACAGAAAGGCGAAGCGCAAGGCATTGTCGGGCCAATCCCGGCCAGCCTGATCCTGATAGAGGCCGCCGTTGCGCCGGAAAAGCGTGGGTGAGTCGATAAGCCACACCGGCAAATCGACGTCGGGGAACATGCCGGCGACGAGGGTGGCATCGTCGATCCCGAGTATGGGATCGAGTTTGGCGACAATGCGCGGCTTCACGATGCGCGTATAGGCGCGCGGGTAACCGGGCAGAAGGAGACAGACATCGATGCCGCGACGGGCGAGGGCGATCGGCAAGGCGCGGGAAACATCAGCAAGCCCGCCGGTTTTGGCGAGGGGGTAGGCTTCTGCCGTTACAAATAGCACCCGCATAAAAGCGCCTCGGACTGCAAAGATGCGGTGTCTGACCTAGGCATCGCGTCGGGCCGGAAAGCTGATTTCCATCGTGCTTCTTGACGAATATAACATCCTAGTTTGGTAAAACTATTGTTACTGGATTCATTCTCATCGATTTAATGATTTCTGTTGAACAGCGTTTCTTGAGATTCAATCTCGATAGGAGAGACCGTGCCTTCCACTGTAACAGGCCCTGGAGCACCGATGGGACGGTCGGATCACGCGATGCTCAAAGCAAAAGCACAGCTGCATCGGATATCGGCAATTGTTGCGGGCGATGATCACGATCCCTTCTCGTTTCTCGGGATGCACAAGGATGCCGATACCGGCGAACTTCTGGTTCGCGTCTTCCGGCCGGATGCGACGCGCATCGACGTCTTGGATCGCGAGACGGGTGAAGATGTTGCACAGCTGGTGCGTGCGCATGACGCAGGGCTGTACGCCGGTCCGATTGCCGGACGCCGCGATCGTTTTCGCTATCGGCTGCGGGTGACGACCGGCGCGGTCGCCGCCTTGGTCGATGATCCGTATGCGTTCGGTCCAATTCTCGGAGAACTCGACCTTTATCTCCATGCCGAAGGCAACTACCTGCGCGGCTACGAGAAATTGGGCGCGCACCCTGCCGTCATGGACGGCGTCTCGGGGACCAGCTTTGCTGTCTGGGCCCCGAACGCCAAGCGGGTCAGCGTTGTCGGCGACTTCAATGCTTGGGACGGCCGGCGCGATGCGATGCGGCTTCATCCCGGTGCTGGCATCTGGGAGATCTTCCTGCCCGCCGTCGGCGCCGGCGCCCGTTACAAATATGAGATCAAGGCCCGCAACGGCACGATCCTGCTCAAGGCCGATCCCTATGCGTTCGAGGCCGAACTACCGCCGCAGACGGCGTCGGTGGTTTGTGCGACCGCGCCGTCCGCCGAACATCGCGCCCAGTTGGGCCGGGGTCCCGGCACGGACCATCGCAGTCCGATGTCGATCTACGAAGTTCATCTGGGATCGTGGCAGCGCGTTCCCGAAGATGGATACCGCCCGTTGCGCTACGACGAACTGGCCGACCGGTTAGTTCCCTATGTCAAGGATCTGGGGTTCACCCATATCGAACTGATGCCGATCAGCGAACACCCTTTCGCGGGCTCCTGGGGCTATCAGCCGACGGCTCTGTTCGCACCGACCAGCCGATACGGTACGCCGCACCAGTTCCAGGCTTTCGTTGCGCGGTGTCACGCCGAAGGGCTGGGCGTGATCCTGGATTGGGCGGCAGGCCATTTCCCCAGCGACGTTCACGGCTTGGCGAATTTCGACGGCTCGCATCTCTACGAGCATGAGGATCCGCGCGAGGGCTATCACCCAGACTGGAACACGCTCATCTACAATTTCGGCCGCAACGAGGTGCGCGGCTTCCTGCTCTCCAATGCCCTCTTCTGGCTGCAGAATTACGGCATCGACGGCATTCGCGTCGATGCGGTCGCTTCGATGCTTTACCGCAATTACAGCCGCAAGGAAGGCGAGTGGGTGCCGAACGTCTATGGCGGTGTCGAAAATCTGGAAGCGGTGGATTTCCTGCGGCGGCTGAACGAGCTCGTCTATGCCAATTGCCCGAAAGCCGTGACCGTTGCGGAAGAGTCGACGGCCTGGCCGATGGTTTCGCGGCCGACTTATCTCGGCGGCCTGGGCTTCGGCTACAAATGGAACATGGGCTGGATGCACGACACGCTGAGCTACATCTCCAAGGAGCCGATTCATCGCAAATTCCATCACGACCGGCTGACCTTCGGCCTGCTCTATGCCTTCAGCGAGAATTTCATCCTGCCGCTGTCCCATGACGAGGTGGTTCACGGCAAGGGCTCGCTGCTGAACAAGATGCCCGGCGACCGTTGGCAGAAATTCGCCAATCTGCGCGCCTATTACGCCTTCATGTATACGCAGCCGGGCAAGAAGCTGCTCTTCATGGGCGGCGAATTCGCCCAGGAACGCGAATGGAATCACGATGAGAGCCTGGACTGGCATCTCTTCAGCGATCCGATGCATGCCGGCGTTCGGCAATTGGTGCATGATTTGAACTGGCTCTATCGCGGCAAGCCGGCGTTGCATGAGCGCGATTGCGAGCCGGACGGCTTTTCGTGGATCGACTGCAACGATTCCGACGCCAGCGTCATCGCCTATACGCGGCGCGGCGTGGATCCGCACGAATTCGTCGTCGTGATCTGCAACTTCACGCCGGTCGTGCGCCGCGGCTACAAGATCGGGGTGCCGCGCGCCGGACGGTACCGGGAAATCCTGAACACGGACTCCAGCCATTACGGCGGCACGGATGTGGGAAATGCCGGCGGTGTGTGGACGCAGGATCATCCATCGCATGGCATGGCGGCGTCGCTGCTGCTGGATCTGCCGCCGCTCGGCGTCCTGGTGCTGGAACCGGAAGGGATGTAACGGTGCCGGTCGGTTCCAGACTCAAGCAAGGTCGACCTTATCCGCTCGGCGCCACGTTCGACGGGCAAGGCGTCAATTTCGCCTTGTTCTCGGCCAATGCCGAGAAGGTCGAGCTTTGTCTGTTCGATGACGATGGTGCTCGCGAGCTCGAGCGGCTGTCCTTGCCCGAGTGCACCGAAGAAGTCTGGCACGGTTATCTGCCCGGGGCGCGGCCGGGATTGTTCTACGGCTATCGCGTCCACGGTCCCTATGATCCGGCCAACGGTCATCGCTTCAACGCCAACAAGCTGCTGATCGATCCTTACGCGAAGCAGCTCAGCGGACCGCTGGAATGGAACGAACTGCATTACGCCTATATCGCCGGCGATCCGCGGAAGGATTTGTCCTTCGATACGCGCGACGATGCGGCGGTGGTGCCGAAAGGCGTGGTGATCGCCGCCGCCGTGCAGGACGACGGCAAGCTGCTGCGCACGCCGCGTTCGCACACGGTGATCTATGAACTGCATGTCCGCGGCTACACCATGCGTCATCCGTCGGTCGGCACGGAATTGCGCGGCACCATGGCGGCGCTGGGGCATCCGGACGTCATTCGGCACATTCGCGACCTTGGCGTGACGGCGGTCGAGCTTCTGCCGGTCCACCCTTCCGCCACCACGCGGGCGCTGGCGAAAAACGGGCTGCGCGAATTCTGGGGTTACAATGCGATCAATTTCTTCGCACCGGAATCGCGTTACCTGGCGCAGGGGGACGTCGCGGAATTCCGCCGCACGGTGCAGGCGTTCCACGACGCCGGTATCGAGGTCATCCTCGATGTCGTCTTCAATCACACTGGCGAAGTCGACAAGTTGGGCCCGACGCTGAGTTTCCGGGGCATCGACAACGCTTCCTATTATTGCCTTACCGGCGACAAGAGCCGGTATCTGGATTTCACCGGTTGCGGCAACACGCTGAACATCAGCCATCCGCGCGTCCTGCAGATGGTGATGGATTCGCTGCGCTATTGGGCGAAGGACATGCTCGTCGACGGCTTCCGCTTCGATCTCGCGGTCAGTCTGGCGCGGCAGGACCAGAGCTTCTCACCCGAAGCGGCATTTTTCTCGTGCGTGCTGCAGGACCCGTTGCTGGCCAAGACCAAACTGATCGCGGAACCTTGGGATCTGGGACCGGAAGGCTACCGTCTGAGCGGTTTTCCGCCGCGCTGGAGCGAATGGAACGACCGCTTCCGCAACGATGTCCGCAGGTTCTGGCGCGGTGACGACGGCATGCTGGGCGATCTCGCCTTCCGGCTTTCCGGTTCCAGCGACGTGTTCGATCATGCCAAGCGGCGGCCGACCGCGGGAGTCAATTTCGTCACCGCACATGACGGTTTCACGCTCGACGATCTCGTCAGCTACAAGGTCAAGCACAACGAAGCCAACAAGGAAAACGGCGCCGACGGCGCCGACGGCAATTTCAGCTGGAACTGCGGCGTGGAGGGGCCGAGCGATGATCCCGCCATTCTTCGCCTTCGCGAGCGGCAGAAGCGCAACCTGATGGCCACGCTGCTGCTGTCGCTGGGCATTCCGATGATCCTGGCGGGCGACGAGTTCGGCCGTACCCAGCGCGGCAACAACAACGCCTATTGCCAGGACAATGAAATCGGCTGGATCGACTGGTCGGAACTGGATCGCAACCGCGATCTGCTCGCCTTTGTTCAGCGTCTGGTAAGGCTTCGGGCGGATCATCCGGTGTTCCGCCGGTCGGCCTTTTTCCTGGGCGACCGCACGGATGAGGGCGGCATCAAGGACATCGTCTGGCTGTCGCCCGAGGGGCATGAGATGACACAGGCGGACTGGACCTCACGGCGAAATCACTGCCTGGGCGTGCGCTATGCGGCGGTTTCCGAAATGGATGCTGAGACCTACACCCGCCGCCTCGATCCGCACGCCTTTCTTCTGCTGATGAACGCCGGCGACACATCGCAGAAGTTCATCCTTCCGGACACCGGCGCCGATCGCAAATGGAGCTGCGTGATCGACACGGCGTCCGCTGACGCCGCACCGGCGACGCACTTCGATGGGCTGAGCGCCTTTCCGCTTGAGGCGCATGCGCTGGCACTGTTCGTCAGCGAGGTTTGAGGGCGATGGACACGCACGAGGCCTTGAACCGGTTGGCGGACGTGGCGGGCATCGAAGCACGCTACTGGGACATCCACGGCCAATTGCACGAGACGACACCGGAGACGACGCGAATTTTGCTGCGGGCGATGGGCATCGCCGCCGACAGTGACGAGGACATCTTCGCGAGCCTTGCCAAATTCGAGAATGAGCCCTGGCAGACACCGCTGCCGCCCGTCGTCGTGGCGCGCGAGAACGGCGAGATCGGCGTCGCAATCCGTCTGCCGAACGGCACGAAGACGCTGCGCTGGTCGGTCTATCTCGAACTGGGCGGCTTGCGCACCGGCGAATGCGATCTGGAGACCTTGCCGGTGGAAGACACGCGGCAACGCGGCGAGAACCAAGTTCTACTGCGCCGGTTGAAGCTGCCGCCTTTACCCCTCGGCTATCACAATCTCCGCTTGGCGACGATGGACGGCGCGGGATGCCGCCTGATCGTGGCACCGGAGCGCTGCTATCTGCCGGCCGTACTTTCCGGGCACCGTTGCTGGGGTGTCGCGGCGCAGCTTTACGCGCTTCGATCTCCCCAGGACTGGGGCATCGGTGATTTCGGTGACGTGCAGGAGCTGGTCAATCAAGCCGCCGCGCGCGATGCGGATGCGGTCGGTCTCAATCCGTTGCATGCGTTGTTCCTGGATACGCCGGATTATGCCAGTCCCTATTCGCCCTGCAGCCGGCTGTTCCGCAATCCGCTTTATCTCGACGTCACCGCGGTGCCCGACTTCGCGGAATGCGACGAAGCGCGCGCCCTGGTCGATGCCCCTGAGAATGCGCGTCTTCTGCAGGCGGCGCGCGACGCGTCGTATGTCGATTACAAGGCCGTCGCGCACATCAAACTAGCCGTCCTGGAATGCCTTTTCCGGAACTTCGACGTGAAACACAGCGCCGGCGGCGATGTGCGTCGCACGTCGTTCCGGGGATTTGAGAAGAGGAACGGCCGCGATCTCGATCGCTTCGCGACGTTCCAGATGCTCAGCGAACATTTCCAGACCCATGATTGGATGCGCTGGCCTGTTGTCTGCCGCGATCCCGAATCGGCGCCGGTCGCAGAACTGTGTAATCGCCACGCGGAGCGGCTTTCGTTTTACAAATATCTGCAGTGGTTATGTGACGAGCAGATCGGTGCGACGGCTGAGCTGGCGCGGCAACGCGGCATGGCCATCGGCCTCTACAACGATCTGGCGATCAGCGTCGAAGGCGCCAGCGCCGATCACTGGGCGCACCAGGACTTGTTCGCCGGGGGGGCGCGTGTCGGTGCGCCGCCCGATCCGTTCAATGAGACAGGGCAGGAATGGGGTGTGGTGCCGCTGAATCCATTCCGCCTGCGGGCCACGGGCTATGCGCATTTCATTGCCTTGTTGCAGGCAAATATGCGTCATTCTGGCGCACTGCGGATCGACCATGTCATGGGCTGGCAGCGCCTGTTCCTGATCCCCGCCGGCGAGAAACCCGCGGCGGGCGCTTATGTGCGCTATCCGATCGACGATCTGCTCGCCATTGCCGCTCTGGAGAGCCAGCGCCATCGCTGCATGCTCATCGGCGAAGACCTCGGCACCGTCCCCGACGGCTTTCGCGAGCGCATGGCGGCGGCCAATGTGCTGTCCTGCCGCATTCTTGCCTTTGAGCGCGACCACGACCGCTACCGGCGGCCGAGCGAGTATCCGCCGCTCGCATCGGTATCGGCTGCGACACATGATCTCGCGACGCTGCCCGGCTTCTGGATCGGTGCCGACATTGCGGCAAAAGCGCGCCTGGGTTTGTTCAAGTCCGCCGATGAAGAGAGCAGAGCATGGTCTGATCGTGCGAATGACAAGCGACGTTTGCTGCAGGCGCTCGTGGAAGAAGACCTCTTTCCACGGACGGATACGGACAATGTCGATTGGACGCCGGAGCTTGCGAAGGCGGCGCATGTTTATCTCGCGCGCACGCAAAGCCTGTTGTTTATGGTCCAATTGGACGATCTGGCCGGCGAGACGAGCCAGGCGAACCTTCCCGGCAGCACCAGCGAGCATCCAAATTGGCGCCGCCGTCACGCCCGTTCCGTCACAAATCTGCTGTCTGATACGGCAACGCAGAGCGAGTTGACGGCGATTGCCGGTACGCGCGCAAAATGACGCGCCCCTGCTGACTTTAGCGATCATTGTTCTATCTTTGACATCGCTCAAGGACGCGCAAACAAGAACGCGGCATTGCCTGCATATAGTTTTCTCCGTAGACTATCGACAGTGAGATAGCGCGACGGTCAACGACCCTTTAGGGAGCCGCACTGAAAAGAAGCGGCCGCTAGAATGAATGCAGATCGCGCTAGAACAAGCCAGATGATCACATTGGAAATGGACGGGCTTCAGGCCCTTCTCGATGCGCTCGCCAAGCGCGGTTATCGCGTTGTCGGGCCGAAATTGCGCGATCAGGCGATCGTGTATGACGACATCGCGTCGGTGCGCGATTTGCCGGCCGGATGGACCGACGAACAGGAAGGCGGCCGTTATCGGGTGACGCGCCGTTCCGACGATGCGCTGTTCGGCTACGCGGTCGGTCCGCATTCCTGGAAGAGGTTCTTATATCCGCCGATCCAGCAGTTGTGGCGCGCTCGGCACAAGGGCAGCGCGGTGAGCGTGACACCGGAGCCGATGCCGTCCGAGCGCTTCGCCTTCTTCGGCGTTCGCGCCTGCGAGCTTCACGCTATTGAGATTCAAGATCGCGTCTTCATGAACGGCGAGATGGCGGACCCGCATTACAAGGCGCGCCGGGCCAACGCTTTCATCGTCGCCGTCAATTGCGGCACTGCCGGCGGGACCTGCTTCTGCGTGTCGATGAACACCGGGCCGGGCGTCAAGCAAGGCTTCGATATCGCGTTGACCGAACTGGTCGAGGGCGGCGCGCACCGCTTTGTGGTCGAGGCGGGTTCGGACAAGGGCCGTGAAGTTCTCGCCGCGCTGCCGCAGCGCGCCGCCAAGCCGGAAGAGACAAAGGCGGCGGACGCCGTGGTTGCCAAGACCGCGTCGTCGATGGGCCGCACCATGAAGGCCGACGATGTGCGCGAAGTGCTGATGCGCAATCTCGACAATCCGCGCTGGGACGATGTCGCCGAACGCTGCATGACCTGCGGCAACTGCACGATGGTTTGCCCGACTTGTTTCTGCATGACGGTCGAGGATGCGAGCGATCTCGAAGGATTGGAAACCTCGCGGTCCCGCCGCTGGGATTCCTGCTTCACCATGGACCATTCCTATGTTCACGGCGGGAGCGTCCGCGCCAGTTCGAAGGCGCGTTATCGCCAATGGCTGACCCACAAGCTTGCGACCTGGGTCGATCAGTTCGGCACCTCAGGCTGTGTGGGCTGCGGGCGCTGCATCACCTGGTGCCCGGTCGGCATCGACATCACAGAAGAAGTGTCCGCTATTCGAAACAGCGAGTCACGTTAGGAGATTGACATGGAAGGTCTAGAGCGAATCGTGCGGGAGCACCCGTTCTTTGCCGGCCTCAAAGAAGGGTTCTGCCAGCTGATTTCCGGCTGCGCCAAGAATGTGCGGTTTGAAGCCGGGCAGTATCTGTTTCATGAAGGTCAGGCCGCCGATCAATTCTACATCCTGCGCAGCGGCCGCGTGGCGCTGGAGATGAGCGCCCCGACGCGTTCTTTGACGATCCAGACGCTCGGCGAAGACGAGATCGTCGGCGCCTCCTGGCTGGTCGCTCCCTATCGCTGGGGTTTCGACGCCAAGGCTCTCGAACTTACCCGTGCCATCTCGATGGACGCGGCCTGCCTGCGCGGAAAATGCGAGGACGATCACGATCTCGGTTACGAGATGATGAAACGCTTCGCTCCGGTTCTCATTCAACGCCTACAAGCAACAAGACTGCAGATCCTCGATGTCTATGGCACTCGTAGCTGAAAAAGGCGCGGCCGTTCCGGCCCATGATCCCATGCTGCCGCGGGTTGCGCGCGTGCGCAAACGCCAGCGCGATCTTGCCGATGTCTGGACCCTGAACCTCGAGATGGAGGATGGCGAGCCGCTGAAATTCGCGCCCGGCCAGTTCAACATGCTCACCGTGTTCGGGGTCGGTGAAATCCCCATCAGCATCAGCGGCGATCCGGCGCAGGACGGCGGTGGACTCGTTCACACCATCCGCGACGTCGGCACCGTGTCCGGTGCTCTGGCGCGGCTGGGGCCCGGTTCGGCCGTTGGCGTGCGCGGTCCCTTCGGCACCAGCTGGCCGGTGGAAGAGGCCAAAGGCAATGATGTGGTGATTCTGGCCGGCGGCCTCGGTCTCGCGCCGCTGCGCCCGATGATCTATTCCGTGCTCGCCAATCGCAAGCATTACGGCAAAGTCGCGCTGCTCTACGGCGCGCGTGGTCCGGGCGAAATTCTGTTCCGTGCGGAACTCGAGCAGTGGCGCCGCCGTCTCGACATCGAGCTTCAGGTGACGGTCGACCACGCCGAGACCGATTGGTACGGGTCGGTCGGCGTCGTGACCACGTTGATTCCGCGCGCCACCTTCGATCCGCAGAACACGGTGGCCGTGGTCTGCGGTCCGGAAATCATGATGCGCTTCGGCGCGGCGGCCCTGCGCAAAGCCGGTGTGGGCGATCAATCGATGTATCTGTCGATGGAACGCAGCATGAAATGCGCCGTCGGACTGTGCGGCCATTGTCAGCTCGGCTCGGCCTTCGTGTGCCGCGACGGCCCCGTCTTCCGCAACGACCAGCTGGGCTCGCTCATGACCGTAAAGGAGCTCTGAAATCGCCATGGCCGACAAGAAAAAACCAAGACTGGCGGTCTGGAAATTCGCCTCCTGCGACGGTTGCCAGCTCAGCCTGCTCGACTGCGAAGATGAATTGCTGGCGGTCGCCGGCGCCATCGACATCGCTTATTTCCCGGAAGCCACGCGCGGCGAGATCAGCGGCCGGTACGACGTTTCCCTGGTCGAAGGGTCGGTCACCAACGCGCATGACGCCGAACGCATCAAGGAGGTGCGGAAGCGTTCCAACGTCCTGATCACCATCGGCGCCTGCGCCACGGCGGGCGGCATCCAGGCGCTGAAGAACTTCGCGGACGTGAAGGAATACATCCCGGTCGTCTATGCGCATCCGGAATACATCCACACGCTGGCGACCTCGACGCCGATCTCCGACCACGTCAAGGTGGATTTCGAACTGCGCGGTTGCCCGATCAGCAAGAAGCAGCTTGTCGAGCTGGTGTCGGCCTTCGTCGCCGGACGCAAGCCCGTCACGCCGCCGCACAGCGTCTGCATCGACTGCAAGCTTCGGGGCAATGTCTGCGTGATGGTGGCGCATGGTGCGCCCTGTATCGGGCCGGTCACCCATACCGGCTGCGACGCGCTTTGCCCGTCCTTCAATCGCGGTTGCTTCGGTTGCTTCGGTCCCAAGGAAACGCCCAACACGAAGGCCCTCAGCGGGCAACTCGCCGAACTGGGTATGGATTCCAAGGCCATCAAACGGATCTACAGCACGTTCAACGTGAATGCCGAGGCATTCCGTGAAGAGAGCAAGCGTCATGGCTAGTAAGACCATCAAGGTGGATTATCTTGCCCGCGTCGAGGGCGAAGGCGCGTTCAAGGTGGTTGTCCGCGACGGTACCGTGCGCAAGGCGGAGCTTAGAATCTTTGAGCCGCCGCGCTTCTTCGAAGCCTTCCTGCGCGGCCGCTCCTACATGGAAGCGTCCGACATCACGGCCCGCATCTGCGGCATCTGCCCGGTGGCGTATCAGATGTGCGCCGTGCACTCGATGGAGAAGATCCTCGGGATCAAGGTCGACGACGCGCTGCGTGAACTGCGCCGGCTGCTCTATTGCGGCGAATGGATCGAGAGCCACGTCCTGCACGTTTACATGCTGCACGCGCCGGATTTCCTCGGCTACGACAGCGCCATCCACATGGCGAAGGATCACGGTGATCTCGTCCGCACCGCGCTGCGGCTGAAGAAGATCGGCAACGACATCATGACCATGGTGGGCGGCCGCGAAATTCATCCGATCAACGTCAAGGTCGGCGGCTTCTACAAGGTACCGTCGAAGCGCGATCTGCAGTCGATGGTCGAGAACCTGAAATGGGCGCGCGACGCGGCCATCGACATGGTGCGCTTCGTCGCCAAGCTCGATTTCCCGGACAACGAGCGGGATTACGAGTTCGTTTCGCTGCGCCACGACAAGGAATACCCGCTGAACGAAGGGCGGGTGGTCTCCAGCAAGGGCATCGATATCCCGGTCGAGGAATACGACCAGCACTTCAAGGAGACGCATGTCGAGCACTCGACGGCGCTGCAATCGCATATTGTCGGCCGCGGGCCGTATTTCGTCGGGCCGCTCGCCCGCTACAGCCTGAACTTCGACAAGCTGACGCCGACGGCGCAACAGGTGGCGCGCGAAGCCGGACTGGGCAAGACCTGCAGCAATCCGTTCCGCAGCATCATCGTGCGCTCCGTCGAGACTGTGTATGCGGTGGAAGAAGCGCTGCGGATCATCGGTTCCTATGAGCAGCCGGAGAAGCCGTTCATCGCGGCCGAGCCGCGGGCCGGCGTCGGTTGCGCCGCCACGGAGGCGCCGCGCGGCCTCATCTATCACCGCTACGAAATCGCGGCGGACGGCAGCATCGTCCATGCGCGGATCGTTCCGCCCACGGCGCAGAACCAGCCGACCATCGAAAAGGACCTCACCAGCTTCGTCGCTGATTGGCTCGACCTGCCGGACGTCGAATTGCAGCATCGCTGCGAACAGGCAATCCGCAACTACGACCCGTGCATCTCGTGCTCCTGCCACTTCCTGAAGCTCGATATCGATCGGGCCTGATGAGAGCCGTCCTATGTCGCCGCGTGTGATCGTGCTTGGCGTCGGCAACGCCGAGCGCGGCGACGATGGCGTTGGGCGTGCCGTCGCCAAGCTTCTCAATGATGTGGCATCCGATCAGGTGAGCGTCGTGGAACTGGACGGCGAAGCGACGTCGCTTTTGATGGCGCTCGACGGTGCGGCCCTAGCTTATATCGTGGACGCCTGCGTATCCGGCGCAGCGGCCGGCACCGTGCATCGCATCGACGCCCATGAGGCGCCGCTGCCTCAGGTCTCTTCCGACCTGTCGACGCACGGTTTCGGGCTTGCCGCCGCCATCGAACTCGGCCGCGCCCTCGGCCAGCTGCCGGCGCGGACCATTGTTTACGCGATTGAAGGGACATCGTTCGACACCGGCACGCCGCTTTCTCCGCCCGTGGCGGCCGCGGCGGCGGCTGTTGCCGAGAGAATCCGTTCCGAAATCGAAGCCGATCTGGCATAACCAATCCAAGGAGGACGGCATGCACGAAGCATCGCTGATGAAGAACCTGATGCGCCGTCTCGATGAGATCGCATCGACAGAGCAGGCCAAGCGGATCACCGGCGTATCGGTCTGGCTGGGTGCCCTGTCGCATATGTCGGCCGCGCATTTTGCCGAGCATTTCGAAGAGTCCTCGGCCGGCACCATCGCGGAAGGCGCCAAACTCGACGTCACGGTCTCCGACGATCCGAAGGATCCCAACGCTCAGGAAATCCTCGTCCGGAGCGTTACGGTGGATACGTGACGGCCCGAGACCAGAGCGTTTCAGGCCCTGGATCGGAAGGCGGCGCCCGACGGCGCGTGCAGGCCGAGATTCGCGGTGCGGTGCAGGGCGTCGGTTTCCGTCCCTTCGTCTATCAACTGGCGCACCAGCTCGGCCTTGCCGGCTGGGTCGAGAACACGAGCTTCGGCGTCAGGCTGGAAGTTGAAGGCGATGCCGCGGCTGTCGCGGCGTTTCTCCGGCAGATGGAGGATACCCCGCCGCCGAACGCATCCGTCGTCTCCGTCGCCGTTCGCGATGTGGCAGGTCTTGCCGACGGCGCATTTGTCATCCGGCAAAGCGCTTCGCAGGGCGCGCGTGTCGCGCAGATCCTGCCGGACCTTGCGACCTGTCCAGACTGCCTGCGCGAATTGTTTGATCCGCAGGATCGCCGCTATCTTTATCCCTTCATCAACTGCACGCATTGCGGTCCGCGTTTCAGCATCGTCGAGGACGTTCCCTATGATCGCGCCAGGACATCGATGCGGCATTTCCCGATGTGCCCGGCGTGCCGCGCCGAATACGAGGATCCGCTGAACCGCCGCTTCCATGCGGAGCCCAATGCCTGTCCGGTCTGCGGTCCGCACATCGCCCTGTGGGACGCCGATGGCAAGGAATTGGCACGGCGGGAGCAGGCGCTGCTGGCCGCCGCCCAGGCGATCCGCGACGGCAAGATCGTCGCAACAAAGGGCATCGGTGGCTTCCACCTCATGGTGGATGCACGCAGCGAACAAGCGGTCCGGCAGCTGCGCACCCGCAAGCGGCGGCCGGAAAAACCTTTTGCCGTGATGTTCCCTGCGCTGGCCGATGTCGAGCGGGAATGCGCGGTATCTCCCGAGGCGCGGATGCTGCTGCTCAGCCCGGCCAGCCCGATTGTGCTGTTGCGGCGCCGGCTCGGATCGGTGGCGTCGGCGGTTGCGCCGGGTAATCCTTGGCTGGGTGCGATGCTGCCTTATGCGCCGCTGCATCACCTGCTGATGCGGGAGCTTTGTTTTCCAATTGTCGCCACCAGCGGAAATCTCTCCGACGAGCCGATCTGCACGGATGAAACGGAGGCGTTGTCGCGGCTGGCCGGCATCGCGGATGTCTTTCTGGTCCATAACCGGCCGATCATCCGCCCGATCGACGATTCCGTGGCGCGTATCGTCTGTGGGCGGGATCAAGTGCTGCGCCGCGCCCGCGGTTACGCGCCGGCGCCGATCCTTATGAAGGATTTGACCGCGGGAATTCTGGCCCTCGGTGGACACATGAAAACGACCGTCGCGGTCACGCTGGAGGATGCCGTTCTGCTCAGCCAGCATCTCGGCGATCTGGAAACGATGCCGGCCCGTCTGGCGCACGACCGCGCCGTCGACGACATGTTGAAGCTGCGCGGCTTGGCGCCGCGCATGGTGGTGCGCGATCTCCATCCCGACTATGCCACCAGCCGCATGGCCACTGACATGAAACTGCCGGTAATCGGTGTGCAGCATCACTTGGCGCATGTCGCCGCCTGCATGGCCGAACACGGTATCGCGCCGCCGGTGCTTGGTGTCGCCTGGGATGGAACGGGCTATGGCACGGACGGCACGATCTGGGGCGGGGAATTTTTGTTGGTTACGGAGGGTGGCTGGTGCCGCGTGGCGCATCTGCGGCCGTTTCGCCTGCCGGGCGGCGAGATCGCCGCGCGCGAACCGCGGCGGGCGGCGATCGGCCTGCTCTATGAAGCCTTTGGGGCCGACGCATTCACTTTGGATCTTCCGCCGGTCGCGGCGCTCGCGCCTGCGGAACGCGACGTCATGCGGACGGCGCTGGCGCATGCCGTCAACGCTCCGCTGACCTCGAGCATGGGCCGGTTGTTCGACGGTTTCGCGGCGCTTTGCGGGCTAAGGCAAATCGCCAGCTACGAAGGCCAGGCTGCCGCTGAATTTGAGTGGGCTTCCGCCGATGTCGTGCCGGCGCGCCCCTATAACTTTTCCTTGGTGACCAGCACTGCCGTGGATGCGCCCTGGATAATCGATTGGAAACCCGCACTCGACACACTGCTATCCGACAAAGCGGCCGGCGTGTCGGTCGGCGCCATCTCGGCCGCATTTCACGCCGGTCTCGCAAAAGTCCTTGCGGACGTGGCACGACAGGTCGGAACGCCTCGCGTCATTCTCACCGGCGGCTGCTTCCAGAACATGCGCCTTAGCGAAGAGGCGGTCACCGCGCTGCGCAACGCCGGACATGAACCGGTATGGCACCGGCGCGTGCCGCCGAACGATGGGGCGATCGCGCTTGGTCAAGCCGTCTGGGCGGCTTGGAGCGAAAAAGAGCGCGCAACCTGAGGCGCTTACTTCTTCTTCGGTTTGCTCTTCTGTTTTGGCGCCGCTTTGGCTTTCTTCTGCGGCGCGGCTTTTTTCGGCTTCAGGATTTCGGCTTCCGCCTGCGCCCAATGTTCTTCGGCGCAGCCATGCGGCCTGCCTGCCTGCTCCCATAGCGCATAGGCGCGCAGTTCGATCTGTTTGCGAAGGGATTCCGTTATGCTGGCCTTTCTGGCGTTCATTGTGCCACTCCCAGGTTGGTTCACTGAAGGACGCTTCACAACGCAACGCAGGAGACACGCGGCTTGTTCTTGACTCAGCGCCGCCAAAAGAAAACGGCGCTCCGGCAAGGAGTTCCGGAGCGCCGCCGCTTCGCTTGTCCCTAGATTTCTTCGGGTACCATTGCGATGGCCCCGCAGGGACATTCCTCGGCGCAGACCCCGCAACCTTTGCAGTAATCATAGTTGAACTTGAACCGATTGCCGGGTCCGAGCTTGATCACGGCGTTGTCCGGGCACACGCCATAGCAATTGTCGCATTCGAAGCAGTTGCCGCAGGACAGACAGCGGCGCGCTTCGTACAGCGCATTGGTCTCGTCGAGACCAGACACCACTTCGTCGAATGTGCTCTGGCGGCGAACGGTGTCCAGTACGGGGCGTACCGTGCCGGGGGCGTCGGTGTAGTACCAGGCGTTCAGCTTGTCGAAGGTCGCGACGTCATGCTTTTCGGATGGCACATAGGTCTTGCCGTTGAGCCAGGCATCGATGTGGCGCGCGGCCTTCTTGCCATGGCCGACCGCGACGGTGACTGTCCGCTCCGACGGAACCATGTCGCCGCCGGCGAAGATGCCGCTGGCGCCGGTCATCATGTTCGGGCCGACTTCCACGACACCGTCCTTGATGGTCAGACCCGGCACGCCGTTGAGCAGGCTGAGGTCCACATCTTGGCCGAGGGCCAGGACCACGGAGTCTGCTTCCAGCGTCTCGAATACCCCGGTGGGCTGCGGGAAGCCGGTCTTGTCGAGTTCCATCTTCTCGATGGTGATGTTGCCTTCGTCCATGCGCTTGATGGTCGAGAGCCAGCGCATCGTCACGCCTTCCTCCAGCGCTTCCTCGACTTCGAAGTCATGGGCCGGCATTTTGGCGCGCGTGCGGCGATAGACGATGATGGATTCGCTGGCGCCCAGCCGTTTGGCGGTGCGGGCGACGTCGAGCGCGGTGTTGCCGCCGCCATAGACCACGACCTTGCGGCCGAGCAATGGCTTCTCTTCGCCTTCCATGGAGCGCAGGACCGAGACCGCATCGACGATCTTCGCCGCTTCGCCGGCGGGGATATAGGCGCGTTTGCCGATATGGGCGCCGACCGCCAGGAAGGCAGCGTCGAACTTACCCGCCTTCATCGTCTCCTGGATATTGTCGACCTTGGCGTTGAGCTTCAGCTCGACACCCATGTCGAGGATGCGCTGGACTTCGGCATCCAGCACCTCGCGCGGCAGGCGGTATTTCGGGATGCCGAATCGCATCATGCCGCCGGGTTTGGGGCCGGCGTCCTGGAGGACGACTTTGTGTCCCAGACGGCGCAGATGATAGGCCGCGGACAGGCCAGACGGTCCGGCACCGACGACCAGCACGCGTTTGCCGCTCTCCTTCTTGGGTGCTTCGAACTTCCAGCCGTTCTTGATCGCTTGGTCGCCGAGAAAGCGCTCGACGGAATTGATGCCGACGGCGCTGTCGACGTCGGCGCGGTTACATTTGCTTTCGCAAGGGTGATAGCAGACGCGTCCCATGCAGGCCGGCAGGGGATTGTCCTGAGTCAGAACGCGCCAGGCCGTTTCGTAATCGCCGGTTTCCGCGTGGAACAGCCAACCCTGGATGTTCTCTCCCGCCGGGCAGGCATTGTTGCAGGGCGGCAGGCGGTCGACATAGATCGGACGTTCGTTGCGCCAGGAGCCAGTCTGGTTGGCGAGGCTCGAGCCGACGTCGAGCGTGATGGCAAAAGGATGTTGGGGCATTACACATTACCCTCGTGTGAGAGCAGATCGAATTCTGCGATGTTGCGGTCGGCCATTTTCTGCAGCCGTTCGAGGCGGGGCGCGTCGCCATTCTTGAACAGGTGAGCGTAACGCTTCTGCAGTTTGAGATACTCGACGACTGGGACGCGGTTACGGATCTTGCGTCTGCCGGTGATGACGCCGTATTCCGCCTCGAACACCGGAAAGACGCCGCTTTCCACCGCCAGCCGCGCCAGGCGGATGGTGTCGTGCGAGGCGGAGCCCCAGCCGAGCGGGCACGGCACCTGCACGTGGATGTAGCGCGCGCCATGGATGCTCATGGCCTTGGTGACCTTGCGCTCGAGATCGTGAAGGTCGGCGACGCTGGCCGTCGCGACATAGGGAATGCCGTGCGCCATGGCGATTTTGGGAACGTTCTTGCCTGTGCCGAACACGTTGCCCGGTTCGTCGCCGACGGCATCCGTGGTCGCGGTGCGCGCCGCCGGCGGCGTCGCCGACGATCGCTGTACGCCCGTGTTCATATAGCCTTCGTTGTCGTAACAGACATAGAGCACGTCGTCGTTGCGTTCGAACATCCCCGACAGGCAGCCGAAGCCGATGTCGGTGGTGCCGCCATCGCCGCCTTGGGCGAGGACGCGAACTTCGCTACGGCTCTTGACCCGCATAGCCGCGGCGACGCCGGTGGCGACCGCCGCGGCATTGCCGAACAGCGAATGCACCCAGGCGACCTGCCAGGACGTCTCGGGATAGGGCGTGGTGAACACTTCCAGGCAACCCGTGGCGTTGACAACGATCAGATTGTTGTTCGTCGCCCGCATCGCCGCATCGACCACATAGCGCGCGCCGAGTGCTTCGCCGCAACCCTGACAGGCTCTATGACCGCAGGTGATCGCATTGGAACGCTCGATGGAGGCCTGCACGGTACGGTCGGCCTCGGATACGAGGCGGTTGCCGACCGTGAAGGTGCCCTTCTGGTAGAACTTCAGCTTTTGCGTCGGTTCCATTTCTTTGACTGCATCGTTCATTCTCGAGCTTCCTTATTCAGCGGCCGGGGCGGCGGCGACGCGGCGCAAAAGATTTTCGGCGATCGGCCCCGAACGGCGCTTCGAGCTCATATGCTCGACTTCTGTGGTGACGACCTTCTGGTTGAGGTCGAGGAAGTGCATGCCTTCCCAAGGCTCCTTCTTGGCTTTGCGGAAGATCTCGCGCAGCGAAGCGCGCCCGACGGGCCGTCCGCCCAAGCCGGCGATGACGGAGAGCGCATGCGGTGCGCCGCCCACATTGCGCAGCGCATGGTCGACGTCGGCGGCGAGCTGTCCGCCCATGCCGATTGCGAAACTTCTGTCGACGACGACGACCTGCTTGCAGCGGGCCAGCGCCTTGCGCAGCTCTTCCGCCGGGAACGGGCGGTAGGAGACCAGGGTCACCGCACCGATGGAGAAGCCGTCGGCGCGCATTTCATCGATGGCGTCCTTGATTGTGCCGTTGACCGAGCCCATCGCCACCACGATCATCTCGGCGTCTTCGGTGCGATAGGTACGCAACAGGCCGCCGGAATCGCGGCCGAACTTCGTCTTGAATTCGCGCGACAGCTCCGGGATCAGTTTGAGCGCCAGGTCCAGCTTGTAATTCTGGAGGTATTTCACCTCGGTGAAGGCATCCGGTCCGACCATGGCGCCGATCGAGATCGGTTCCTTCGGATCGACCACCTGCACCGGATCATAAGGCGGCACGAAGGCGTCGACTTGGATTTGGTCGGGAACATCCACCCGTTCCACCGCATGGGTCAGGATGAAACCGTCGACACAGACCATGATCGGCATCGACACCGCTTCGGCCAGACGGAAGGCCTGGATGTGCAGATCGACGGATTCCTGATTGGTTTCCGCGAACACCTGCAGCCAGCCGGCATCGCGCATCGACATGGCGTCCGAGTGGTCGTTCCAGATGTTGATAGGTGCGCCGATCGCCCTGGTGCCGAGCGTCATCACAATCGGCAGGCCCATGCCGGAGGCGTTGTAGACGGCCTCGGCCATGAACAGCAGGCCCTGGCTCGACGTCGCGGTGTAGGTCCGCGCACCCGCCGCCGACGAGCCGATGCACGCCGACAGTGCGCCGAATTCGGATTCGACGTTGATGAATTCGCAGTTTTTGACCGCACCGGTGCGAACCATCCGTCCGAGCCCTTCAACGATGTGGGTCTGCGGCGTGATCGGGTAGGCGCAGATGACTTCCGGCCGGCACAGCCCGATGGCCTCCGCCGTGGAAATCGAACCTTCAACTTGTTTCAGCATGCCAAA
>JAGWJY010000047.1 GCA_028865545.1 Alphaproteobacteria bacterium
GGCTGGTTCGGCTTCAACGCCGGCAGCGCGCTCAAGGCCGGTGCCGACGCCGGCATGACCATGCTGGCGACGCATCTCGCAGCCGCCACCGCCACCTGCGTGTGGATCGCCATCGAATGGATCAAATACGGCAAGCCGAGTCTGGTCGGCGCAGTGACGGGAACCGTGGCCGGTCTCGCCACCATCACGCCCGCTTCGGGCTACGTCGGTCCCATGGGCGCCGTTGCCTTGGGCGCCGCGGGCGGTCTCGTCTGTTACGGCGCCGTGCTGGTGGTCAAACGCGGCGTGCAGGTCGACGATGCGCTCGATGTCTTGGGCGTGCACGGTATCGGCGGTGCGCTCGGCAGCCTGCTGCTTCCGTTTGCCACCCTGATCGGCGTCGGTGGGATCAGCCTTTCCCGCTCTGCGTTTGACCAGTTCTTGATCCAGGCGCAGGGTATCGTCATCGTGGGGCTGTGGTCTTTGGTGGCGACTTTTGTCATCGTCAAGCTCGTCCAACGCTTTGTTGGACTGCGCACCAGCCGCGAAGACGAAATCCAAGGCCTCGATTTCGCCTGCCATGGCGAAGCGGGCTATCATACGAACATCTAAGAGAGGCGCCATGAAGCTTGTTATCGCCATTATTCAACCGCACAAGCTCGATTCCGTGCGCTCCGCACTGCTGGGCCTCGGCATCGAAGGTATGACGGTCACCGAGGTGCGCGGCTATGGTCGCCAGAAGGGCCACAAGGAGGTCTATCGCGGCGCCGAATACGCCATCTCCTATGTTCCCAAGCTCAAGATCGAAGTGGCGGTGAAGAGCGAACGCGCCAACGAGGTGATCTCCGCCATCCGACAGGGTGCCCTGACCGGCAAGATCGGCGACGGCAAAATCTTCGTCGTTGAACTCAACGCCGCCATGCGCGTCCGCACCGGCGAGACCGACGCGGACGCCCTATAGACGGATCGTAGCAAGCGTAACGACGACCCGACGAAGCGGCGTCCTGAGCAATCCCCCGGTCTCGGCTGCGTTACTGCACGCGGCTCAGCTTGACCAACACGACGTCATTCGTCCGCATCGGGACTTCCCAGCGGAATTTGCCGTCCGCGCCGACTTCAACATCGATCAGTCTCTCCGGCGCATCGCTGGAGAGCTTCTGCAATTCCGCCATCTGCGCCGGTGTCAAATCTTTCGGTAGCCCCCACTCAATGTATTGCGAATAGGCGTCGTTGGCCTTGTAGCCGGTGCGAAAGAGGCTCAGGCGGTACAGGCCCGGCTTCAGCGACGAGACCGTCAGATCGACGGGGGCAAGCGGCGTCGCCGGATGCAGCTTGCGGAAATACGGCCGGTCGCTCTCCGTCTGATCGGGAATGGTGTAGTTCCACATCAGGCCGGCGAAATTGCCGCCGTCACGCGTCAGCCAGGATTCCTTGTCACCGTCGCGCAGCACCTGCGGTCCCAATTCGTTGAGATATTTGAAGGCGAAGAAGGACGGTTTGCGGATGCCCTCGCGGTTAACCAAACCGAAGCCGCCATGGAACGACGACGGCGGCGGGCCGGCCTCCTCGAACAGATCGGTGTAGGTCCAGTAGCTCATCGACTGTAACGCGCCGTCCACGCCCTTCAGCTTGTCGAGGATGAAGGCTGCGTTGAGATAGGTGTCATGGATCGGATCGCGCGGGCTGTAACTTGAATTCCACTCGGTGAAATAGACCGGCAGATGCGGCATCGCCGAGGCATCCACTTCCCGGCGCACCTTCAACACGTCGTCGATGATCGAACCCGCATTGGTGTCGAGCTTGTTGTCGCCCTGTCCGTTCTCGTCGAGGAAACCGCCATGGACACCGTAGGTGTGCGTGGTGACGAAATCGACCGGCACGCCGGCGGCCTTGGCATGGGCGAGGAATTCGGGAATCCAGGCCGCGCCTGCCGTCGCGGGCCCTCCCACAAGCAAGGCCGGATCGATGGCTTTGATCGCCTTCACGGTGGTGTCGTAGAGCTTGAAATAGGCCTGCTGATTGCCGCCCATCCAGAAGCCGTCGAGGTTCGGTTCGTTCCAGACCTCGAACCGCCAGCTCCGCACCTCATCCTTGCCGAAATGCGTTTCGAGATTGGTGATGAAGGCGGTGATGAGATCGGCCCACTTGTTCCAGTCTTTCGGTGGCGAACCATTGGCCTTCCAATAGAAGATCGTCTTGTCGCTGCTCGCCAGATCGTGCGGCATGAAGCTGATCTCGACGAACGGCTTCATGCCCGCCTTCAGCACGGCTTCGTAGATCGCATCGACCTTGGAGAAATCATAGACCGGCTTGCCATCCACCTCGCGATAGACGTCGGTGTCGTCGGCAAAAATGCCGTGGAAGCGGATGTATTTGAACCCCAACGCGTCGTGCACCATGCGCAACTGCGCCTGGTTGGCTTCACGCAGCAGAAGGCCGGCATGACCAGCGCCGACGCAATCCTGCCAGGCCATGTCGCGCGCACCCGTCACATCCGCCATGTCGGCGACGATCCCACGTGTGGCGGGGTGCGCCTGAACCGGCGTAAGAAACGGTACCGCCACAAGTACCGCAGCACAGAGCCAGCCGATCTTGTTGTTGGTCATTCGTGTATCCTCAAAACCGCATCCGCGGGACAGACGACGCTAAATTATACGGCATTTGCCCCTACTGTTTCGTCTGAGTCAGTGCCTCGGCGGCGTTGGCTGCATCGATGAAGGTGGACACCGCATCGACCACATATTCGTTCTCGTACCAGAGATACGGCCACTTTTCCTTCAACTCGGGAAAATCCGGCGGCACGATCAGCACGCCGGGAACCAACCCGCCCGGCACGAAGGTATAATCCGCGCGGTTATGGCCGTAGGCAACGAGCTTGGAATCCGTCCCCACGGTCGAGACCAGCGATAGATTGTTCGCCGGATGGCGGCCGAGAAGGTAATCGAAGGCGTGCAGCGTGTAGTCCGTTCCGATGATTGAGGGGAATGCCTCGTGGAGCACGTACATCTGGACGGCAAATCCGGCGACGATGCCGGAACCGGCCCATCCGCCTCTGGTGATGGGAACGCCGAATGGGTTCTCCGCCAGCATCTTGTCCAGCTTCGGCTTGTACGCCACCAAGTCGGCCTGTAGCGCCGCCTTGAAATCCGCATCCATGTAGGGAATGGCGCGCGCCGCCGTCGCGCCCATCCAGATGAAATGTTTCTGGACATCGGGCAGCAGCGTCTTCAGCAGCGCTTTGTACGGCTCCTGACCTTTTGTGGCGAGGACCAGTTCGACCGCAGCCGTAACTTCCTCGTCCTGCAGATCGCCGCCCGTAGTGTTGAAGGAATGGAAAAGCGCGGGCGGCGTTTTCTGTTCCTGCTCCCAGATGTGCTCCGCCGCGTTCAAGCAGCGCCGCGCCAGCGCATCGTCGTAACCGCGCAGGACGCGGCTTGCCGCTGCCAAGGCCGCGGCGGCGTCGTAATCGAGCGGCGTGCTATGCGTGGTGAAGGCCCAACGGTCGTCGGGAATGCCGGAACGGACTCCGTTGCTCTCGTTCGGTCCCATCTTCGGATCGTAGATCTTGCCGTCGGTCTTCGAGCCCTCATCACCGAGGAACGTGTATTCCTGCAGCGTCGGCGCGATGATCCCCGGTATGGCGTGACCGAAGACGTCGTACTGCGCCAGCAACTGAAGTACGCCATGCTTCACCTGTTGCAGCACGTCGGGAACGCCATCCGGCTTGCGGATCTCGACCGAGCGCGCCGCCTCGTCCACAGTCGTCTGGTCGGTGTTGACGTGAAACACCTCCCTCGCCATGGCGAGATCGCGCACCACACGATCCTGCGTCTCGGTGCGGATATCGAAGTCTCCCGCATCCGCCCAGCCGCCGACATTCAACCCCGGAATGTGTTCGCCCGCCTTGAAACGTGAATCCGTGCTCGGCCCCTGGGTGTAGCCGTCGAAATGCACCGTGTTGGGCGGCGCCTGACGCGCGTCGTCCAGGTGCGAGACGCCGTGCCACATCAGATAATCCTCTCGCACCTTCACATGGTCCATCTGTTCGGGAAGGTAGACGTCCAGCGACGGCTGCCAGACGCCCTTGGCGTATAGATTGGGCGCGATACGGAAAGGATCGAACGTCTTGCCCGCATAAGAGATTGCGTAAACGCCCGGCGTCTGCACGCTCGAGAAATCGAAGCTCGCATAGTCGTAGCGCAGCCACTTGCCCCAGGGCTTGATCTTCGCCTGAAAGACCTCGGTGTATTGTCCGTCGGCGCCCAGCTTGAGCAGGTTTGCCGTATCCGGCGCCTTGTACAGCGGATCGAGTTCGATCATCGCCACTTTGGAGCGCTCCGGTGTGTATCCAACCTGATTGAAGGACACCATCGGCGGACGCGTCCAGCCGGGGATCACATGCGGACGGATATGCCAGACCACGACGTCGCCGGTGCGGCCCGCCGGGATCAGCGTGCGCACCACGAACCAGCCGTTCTGTGCGGTATCGCGGGCATCATAGAGCATCAGCGGTCCGTCGTCGGAGGTGATTGCCACGCGGGTCGACGGATCGTCCGGCGACATCACGATCGACTTTCCGCTCGCCATCGGCTGCGGCACGATCTTGCCGTCCGGCCCGCGTTTCACCGGCCCCTGCGGATGACGCGGAAAGACGCCGAAAGCGTCGTCCAGGATGTAGCTCTTGCCGAAATAGGCGGTGGGCAGGAAGTCGAGATTGAAACCCGCCTTCCCCACCAGCGCCGCCGGCAGCTTCTGGTCGAGATGAACGGCCACTTTGAAACCGCCGCCTTCCGCCGTGACGACGAGATGGTATTTCAGCTTGAAGGCGGGATAGCTCGACGAGACGATCAACTGGTCGGGAACCGGGCCCCGTTTGACGTCAACCAAGGTCGGAACGTCGTCCCATTGCGCCGGTGCCGGCTGCAAACGCACCTCGCCGTCGGTGGCGATGCGATCGTCATGCTGGATGATTTCGATGCCGCCGATCTTCTGGTCGCGAAACACGGGATGGTACTTGCTGGTGTAGACCAGGACGCTCAGCCCCTGCTTCTCGAAGGTGTTGCCGGTGCTCAGCTTGAGGTCGTCGGCAGACGAGGCCCGGACGCTGTGCACCAAGCAGAGCGCCGCGATGATCGCGCACCAAGTCAGCCGCCTCATGATTTTCTCCCGTTCGTTTCTTGTTTTCGGGCACCGGTCCCATTGGAACCAACGTTGTGATAGCGCTACCATGAATGTCAACCGCCGCCGGTCCGACATCGCACGCACAATCCCGTCATTGCGCATTTGTCTGACTTATTACAGGTTGAGGAAACCGGCAGGCGTCCGTGCCGTAAGAACAAAATTCGGGAGGGTTAGATGGGTTTGAAGCTTCGCCGACGTTTCATGGGCAGCCTTTGCGGCGCGCTGGCGCTGGCCCTTTCCGCCCATGCACAAGGCACGATGTCTGTTGCCGTCCGCGTCGCTGTCGATAAACCTGTCGGTATGCTGACGCGGCCCTGGACCTATTTCGGCTACGACGAACCGAATTACACCTACAGCCCCGACGGCCAGAAGCTGCTGCACGAGTTGGCGAAGCTCAGTCCCGTGCCCGTCTATCTGCGCGCCCACAATCTTTTGACCAGCGGCGACGGCACCGGCTCGCTGAAATGGGGTTCCACCAACGTCTACACCGAGGATGCCCACGGCAATCCGGTTTACGACTGGAAGATCGTCGACCGCATCTTCGACGCTTATCGCGACGCCGGCGTGAGGCCCATCGTCGAACTCGGCTTTATGCCGGAAGCGCTGACCACGGGCCCTGCCCCGTACCGCCACGACTTTCCGCATGGCAGCATCTTCACCGGCTGGAGCTATCCGCCGAAGGACTACGCGAAGTGGGGTGAGCTGATTCATCAACTCGCCAAACATCTGCGCGCCCGTTACGGCGACGCCTATGTGAAGACCTGGTTGTGGGAAGTGTGGAACGAGCCCGACATCCCTTACTGGCACGGCACCGCCGAGGAATTCTTCCGTCTTTATGACGTTTCCGCCGAGGCGGTGCTGCGCGCCATCCCCTACGCGCAGATCGGCGGGCCGGACACGACGGGACCGGCAAGCCCCAAAGCCGAAGAATTCCTGACCCAATTCCTGGAGCACTGTGCGCACGGGAAAAACTATGCAACCGGCACGACCGGTGCGCCGCTCGACTTCATCACCTTCCATCCCAAGGGCAAGGCACAATGGTTGGACGGCCATGTGCGCATGGGCATGGCGGAACAGCTGCAAGCGGCCGACACCGGCTTCAAGATCGTCGCGAGTTTCCCCGAATGGCGCCACGTGCCGATCATCCTGGATGAGAACGATCCAGAACCCTGCGCCGGCTGCTCTCCGCTGACGCATCCCGAGGACAATTACCGCAACAGCCCGATCTACGCGGTCTATTCCGCCCTGGACATCAAGAAAGCGACCGCATTGGCCGCCAGGCGCGGCGTGACGCTGAAGGGCACAGTGAGCTGGGCCTTCCAATTCGACAATCAGCCCTATTTCGTCGGCCTGCGCGATCTGGCGACCAACGGCATCGACAAGCCTGTGCTGAATGGTTTCCGCGCCCTCGGTCTGTTGGGCGACACACAACTGGAGGCGACCAGCAGCGCGCGGATTTCCGCGGAAGCGATCGAAACACATGGCGTGCCGCAGCCCGTCGTCTCGGTCACCGCCGCGCGCAAACCGCACGAAGTCGAGGTTCTGCTGCTGCATTATCGCGACGACGACGTGACGACACCCGCGGCACAGGTTGCCCTCTCGCTCACCGGTCTGCCGGCTGCGGCACAGCATGTGCGCGTCGAGACCTATCGCGTCGATACGACCCACAGCGACGCCTATACCGCATGGCTCAAGATGGGCTCGCCGCAGCAGCCGACGCCCGCGCAATACCGGGAGCTCGAAGCGGCCGGACAGTTGCAGCGCGACGGCACGGCGCAGCATCGCGACGTTCACGGCAATGCGCTCCATCTCGACGTGCAAGTTCCCATAGAAGGGCTGGCACTGGTGCGTGTCGCCTGGTGAACACGTCTCGTTCGCGTGATAACAAGCAGGAGAGCGGAATGGCGGAGATGCAGGGCGGCACAAGCCGGCGTGACACGCTCAAGCTGGGAGGCGCGGCAGGCGCATTCGCGCTTCTGCCGTTGGAAACCCTGCAGCATGCCTTCGCCATGCCGTCGGAGATGGCCGGTCTCCCTTGGGCCAACCGCGCGATGCGTTGGATGCAGGTTGCCTTCACCGAGGACAATCCGATCGATTACGATCCGCAATTCTGGTTCGATCTGTTCAAACGCACCCATGCGGATGGCGTATGCCTGTCGGCCGGCGGCAGCTTCGCATTCTATCCCTCCAAAGTACCGCTGCACCACCGCGCCAAATATCTCGGCGATCACGACATTTATGGCGATATGTCGAAAGGCTGCCGCGCGCTCGGCATGAACATTATCGCCCGCGTCGATCCCCACGCGCTGAGCCCGGAAGCCTTTGCCGTACATCACGACTGGTGCGCCTACACCGAGGACGGCAAGCCGCGTCGTCATTGGGCCGCGCCCGATCTCTACGTCACCTGCCAGAACGGCGGCTTCATGTTCGACTTCATGCCGAAGGTGCTGAAGGAGATCACCACGCTCTATGCGCCAGACGGCTTCTTCGGCAACCGCTGGGCGGGCAGCGGCATGTGCTGGTGCAATGTCTGCCGCACCAAGTTCCGTGCCGCGACCGGCTTCGACCTTCCCCGCAGCGACGAGCACGACGATGCGGTGACGCGCGCCTATGACGAATGGGACAAACAGATGCGTTGGGCCCAATACACGTTGTGGAACGACACCGTGAAAGCGGTGAAGCCGGACGGCTTTTTCTGCCCCAACGGCCATATGAGCGATCCGCGCGCCTTCATCCCGCTGGTCGCAATTGATCGGCAAGGGCGATCCGGCCTGACACCGCCCTGGATGAACGGCAAATACGCCAAGCAGGCACGCTCCGTCTCCGGCGACCGCCCCGTCGCGGGACTGTTCAACGTCGGCTACGAAGAACCCTATCGCTGGAAGGATTCCGTACAGGCCAGTCCAGAAATCGAAAGCTGGGTCCATTCCGGCATGGCGCAGGGCTTCCGGCCGTGGATGTGCAAATTCGACGCCAAGGTGATCGATCCGCGTTGGGTGCCGGTGGTCGAGAAAATCTACGAATGGCATTGGCGTCACGACAAATACTTCCGCGACACGGAGAACCTGGCGCGCGTTGCGCTGGTCAATTCCTCATACGCCTATGCGGACGATTTACGCCCAAAGGTGGCGGATGCGCAGAATGGCTATTACCAGGCGCTGGTGGAGTCGCGCATCCCCTTCGAAATGGTGGATGACCGCCTGCTCGATCCGGCGCAACTCGCGCGCTATCGCGTTCTTGTGCTGCCGAACATCGCCGTGCTGTCGGACGCGCAGTGCGCTCAGCTGCGCGCCTACGTGAAGGCCGGTGGGCGCATCGTGGCGACCGGCGAAACCTCGCTCCACGATGAGACGGGAAAGCGCCGCGCCAATTTCGGCTTGGCCGATCTGTTCGGCTGCGACTTCGCCGGCAAGATCGACGAGCCGGTTCACAATTCCTATCTCACGCCGCGCCCGCCGCATCCGCTGGTGCGCGGGTTGGAGAACGCACCGCGCATCATCGCCACCGTCGAGCAGCTTCATGTCACGCCGCACGACAAAGCACCCCAGCCGTTGACGCTCATCCCCAGCTATCCCGATTTGCCGATGGAGCGCGTCTACACCTTCGTGACCAAGTCGGACATCTCGATGGTGTTCTGCCGCGAGGTCGGCAAAGGCCGCGTGGTGTATTTCCCGATGGACCTCGCCCGCACCTTCTGGGAGGTGCTGTCCGGCGACCATCTTCTGTTGCTGCGCAATGCGGTGGAATGGGCGGCGGACGAACCGCAGCCGCTAAACGTCACCGGCCCCGGTCTCGTCGATGTCGCTTATTG
Organism: Alphaproteobacteria bacterium; assembly: GCA_028865545.1. Classification (GTDB taxonomy): domain Bacteria; phylum Pseudomonadota; class Alphaproteobacteria; order Micropepsales; family Micropepsaceae; genus Rhizomicrobium. The sequence goes on from JAGWJY010000047.1 coordinate 8,972, forward strand.
GCGCCAGAAGGAGTCGCTGGCGGTGCATCTGGTCAACATGACCAATCCGATGACGATGAAAGGCCCCTATCGCGAAATCCTTCCCGCCGGGCCGTATGTGGTGACGATGACTCTGCCGCCGGGCGTGAAACCGGCATCGGTAACGTTGCTGGAAAGCAGCCAGCCCGCGAAATACCGCCGCGACGGTGACAGGCTGATCGTCGATGTCCCCCGCATCGCCGTGCACGAAATCGTGGCCGTCGATCTCGTCTGACGGCGCGACTGGTCCGGAGAAACATTCTCTCCTGAACGTGACCGCCCGCAGCGGCAAATGCTCTTCCCAGGCACGCGCAATCCCTGTTATCATATATTTGTCTGAGTTATAAATATTGAGTCTCAAACTGCCGGGCGACGGCTACGGGGCCCGCAATAAAAAAAGCATTGGGAGGACGAAATGGAAGTCACACGCAGGGCGGTATTGGCGGCTTCGGCCTCGGCGCCGTTCATCATGGGAGCCGGCGCGGCCACGAGCCCACAAACGACCATCAAGATCGACACCGGGCGCACGCGCGGCGCGATCGACCGCAAGGTCTTCGGCAATTTCATCGAACATCTCGGCCGCTGCATCGATGGCGGCGTCTTCCAGGAAGGCTCTCCTCTTTCCGACAGCGAAGGTTTCCGCAAAGACGTGCTCGCCGCCGCAAAGAAGCTAGACGTCAGCCTGCTGCGCTGGCCGGGCGGCAATTTCTCCTCGAACTACGACTGGATGGACGGCATCGGTCCGCGCGACCGGCGCCCGCGCCGGCTCGAGATGGCCTGGGGTACGGTTGAGACCAATCGCTTCGGCACCCACGAATTTCTGGATTACGTCGCCAAACTGGGTGCGGAGCCTTACATCTGTACCAATCTCGGCACCGGCACATGGACCATGGCGCAGCGCTGGGTGGAATACGTCAACTGCGACCAGGACACCGCCATCACCCGCCTGCGCAAGAAGAACGGCCGCGAGAAGCCGTGGAAGGTGAAGTATTGGGGCCTCGGCAACGAAATGGACGGCCCCTGGCAGATGGGTCATCGCGACGCCGACGATTACGGCAAGTTCGCGCGCGAAGCCGCCAAGCTGATGCGCCTCACCGATCCCGACATCAAGCTGATCGCCGCCGGCGCCGCCAATTTCCGCCCCGGTTCCGACTGGGTCACCTGGAACCGCACCATCCTCGAATACCTGAAGGACTATGCCGATTACATTTCACTGCACCTTTACGTCGGCAATCCGGAAAACGACTTCGGCGAGTTCCTTGCCAGTTCGATGGAGTTGGATCAGCGCATCGAGACGCTGTCCGGCGTGATCGACGCGGCGATGGCCGGACGGACAGACGGCCGCAAGATGTACATCGCCCTCGATGAGTGGAATGTGTGGTATCGCGCCCGCGGTCCCAAGCAGCGCGGCCGCGACATCCTTGAGGAACATTACAATCTCGAAGATGCGTTGGTGGTGGCGACCTTCCTCAACTCCATCGTCAATCATGCCGATGTCGTAAAGATCGGCAATCTGGCGCAGATGGTGAACGTCATCGCGCCCATCTTCACCAACGACCGCGGCCTCTATCTGCAGACCATCTACTATCCGCTGCAGCTCTTCGCCAGCAATGTCCGCGGCGACAGCCTGAAGCTGGAAGTGAACGCACCGAGCTACAAAAGCAAACACTTCGACAGCGTTCCCTATGTCGACGCCTCGGGTTCGCTGGATGGCAACACGCTGGTCGTCAACCTCGTCAACCGCCACCTCGACCAGCCGATGTCGGTCGCCCTGGGGCTCGAGAACAGGAGCTTCGCCGGTCCGGTTGCCGTTTCGGTGGTCAACGGCCCCAGCAACAAGTCAGAGAACGACTTCGGCAAGACGCTGGTGAAGACCGCGACGGACAGTCTCACCGCGAGCGGCAACGTGCTCAACTGCAGCCTGGCGCCGCACTCCTACACCCAGCTGAAGGCAACGCTGGCGTGACATGATAGAAGGATGAAGGGGCCGGCCGGGTGCGAAATACGCCCGACCGGTCCTGATATCGAAGATTGCTCCAACCACGCCGCAAGGTGTATCACCGTGCGGCGCCTTCTTCTGCCACCTGACAAATCGCTCGCGCAGCGGAAACGAGGTGGACGTTGTCCTCCAGAATTAGAATCATTGCAGCTCTGGTCGTGGTGTTGGGGGGATTGAGCACCCTCGGCCTTGTCGCCCGCTTCCTCGTCAATTGGGATTGGTTCTCGTCCGTCGGTTATGGCGGGGTCTTCTGGACGGTGATCGCCGCGAAGGTCGCTCTTTTCGCCGTGGTCTTCGCCGTGTCCGCTGCTGCGATCTGGCTGAACGGCTATGTCGCGCACCGCGCCGCCGGACGGCGTGCCGATTTTCGCCTGGTCACCTCCCCCTGGGGCTCGCTGGAGGGCATCACGCCGCCGGCCCCGCTCGAGCACCTGTACCGGCATTTTCCGTGGCGGCTTTTCATCGCCGGTCTCGCTGTGGTCCTGGGCGGACTGATTGCCTCGGGCGAGGCGGGGAACTGGAATCTTGTGCTGCGGTTCCTCTATCAGGTTCCGTACGGCCAGAGCGATCCGCTCTACGGCCGGGACATCGGCTTCTATCTCTTTTCCCTTCCCGCCTATGTCGAGTTCAACAGCTGGCTTCTTACCACGCTGGTCTTGAGCGCCTTGAGCGCGGCGGCGCTCTATTGGGCCCATGGCGCACTGGTGCTCGACCGGCAGCGCCGATCGATCGCGCCGGCGGTGATCGCGCATGCCTCCGTGCTGCTCGGACTCTATTTCGCGGTCAAGGCGTGGGGCTACTGGCTCGACCGTTACCTGCTGCTCTTCGGCGACAACGGCGTCGTGGTGGGCGCAGGCTTCACCGACGTCCATGTGCAACTGCCGATCCTGTGGGGGCTTGTCGTTCTATGCGCGGTCGCCGCCGTCGCCTCTTTCATGAACGCGCGTTTGCGGACCGTCAGGATTCCGCTCGCCTCCGTGGCGGTGGTTTTCGTCTGCGCGGTATTCCTGGGGCCGGTGTTCGCCGCGCTGTACCAGCGCGTCTACGTCAAGCCGAACGAACTCAAATTCGAGGTCCCCTACATCACGCATAACATCGCGCTGACGCGGGAGGCCTACAAACTCAGCAACGTCGTCGTCAAACCTTTCTCCGCCGACCAGACGCTGACCTATCAGTCGCTGCAGGACAACCGCGCGACGATCGACAACATCCGGCTGTGGGACTGGCAGCCGCTGCTCGACGCCTATGCGCAGCTGCAGGAAATCAGGACCTACTACAAGTTTCACGACGCGGACATCGACCGCTACACGCTCGGCGGCAAGTATCAGCAGGTGATGACCTCGGCGCGCGAACTCGATACTTCGCTATTGCCCGCGAATGCGCAGACCTGGGTCAACCTGCATGTGCTGTTCACCCACGGCAACGGCGTGGTGATGTCGCCGGTGACGCAAACCACGCCCGAAGGCCTGCCCAAGTTCTATCTGCAGGACATCCCGCCGACGGTGTCGGGCGGACCGGCGGTGCGCCAGCCGCGCATCTACTTCGGAGAAGCCGAAGAGAATTATGTGATCGTCAAGGGTAGCACACCCGAGTTCGATTATCCGAAAGGCGACAAGAACGTCTACACGACCTATTCCGGTACGGCCGGCGTGCCGATCGGCGGCGTCGCGAAAAGGGCGCTGTTCGCTTGGTATTTCGGCGACATCAACATCCTGCTCAGCGAATATGTCACGGGCGACAGCCGCATCCTGTTCCGCCGCAACATCCAGGACCGCGTACGCACGATCGCGCCGTTCCTGCGCCTCGATGCCGACCCTTATGTGGTCGTCAGCCAGGGACGGTTGTTCTGGATTCAGGACGCCTACACCACGAGCCGGTGGTTCCCCTATTCGAAATCGAGCGACAACGGCGCGGAGAATTACATCCGCAACGCCGTCAAGGTGGTGATCGACGCCTATAACGGAACGGTGGCGTTCTACGTCAGCGATCCTTCGGACCCGATCATCAGGACTTATGAGCGGATATTCCCCGGCCTGTTCAAACCGTTCGCCGACATGACACCCGACCTCAAGAGCCATGTCCGCTACCCGGAAGACATGTTCCAGATCCAGGCGCAGATCTACCGCGCCTATCACATGGATGCGCCGGAAGTGTTCTACAACCGCGAGGACCTCTGGCAGTTTCCGCGTCAGCCGACCGGCACCGACGACACCGGCGACACCAAGATGGCGCCTTACTACATCAACATGCGCCTGCCGGACGAGAAGCAGACCGAGTTCGTGCTCATGCTGCCGATGGTGCCGAGCCAGCGCGAGAACATGATTGCCTGGCTGGCGGCGCGCTGCGACCAGCCGAGTTACGGCAAACTGATCGTCTACACCTTCCCCAAGGAGAAACTGGTCTACGGCCCGTTCCAGATCGAAGCCCTCATCAACCAGAACACCGAGATCTCCCAGCAGATATCGCTGTGGAACCAGATGGGCTCGCGCGTCATCCGCGGCAATCTTCTGGTCGTGCCGATCGAGAACTCCCTGCTCTATGTGACGCCGCTCTATCTGCGGGCGCAGACCGGGCAGCTGCCCGAACTTAAGCGGGTGATCGCGGTCTATGGCGACCACGTCATCATGGAGCGGACGCTTGAGGAAGCCCTCGCCGCGCTCTTCAAGGCTCCGGCCGGAGCCCCCGCGCCTGCTGCTCAGGAGGCGACGCCGGCTGCGGCGGCGGCTTCGATGCCGGCGGCGCCCATGGGACCGATGTCCGATACGGCCCGCGCCGCGCTGGATCACTACCAGCGTGCGATCGACCGGCTGAAGGCGGGCGACTGGAGCGGCTTCGGCCAGGAACTCGACGCGATGCGTCCGCTGCTGGAGGAACTCTCCAAGCCGTCGGCTGCCCCGCCGAAACGGCACTAGCTGCAAAGGCGGATTGAGAGAGCCCTACTTCGTCCCGAACATGCGGTCGCCGGCGTCGCCCAGGCCCGGCACGATATAGCCGTGGTCGTTGAGATGGCTGTCGATCGCCGCCGTCCAGACATGCACGTCGGGGTGATGTTCGTTGAATTTCTTCAGCCCCTCCGGCGCGGCGAGCAGGCACATCAGGCGCAGATTGGTGACGCCGCGCGACTTCAGCTTGTCGACGGCGGCGATCGAAGAGTTGCCCGTCGCCAGCATGGGGTCCATGACGATCACCAGACGCTCGGCGATGTCCTCCGGCGCCTTGAAATAGTATTCGACGCTCTCGAGCGTCTCGTGATCGCGGTAGAGTCCGATGAAGGCCACGCGCGCCGACGGCACCAGGTTCAGCATGCCGTCGAGAAAGCCGGTGCCGGCGCGCAGGATGGGCGCGAACACCAGCTTCTTGCCCGAGATCGCCGGCGCCTTCATCTTGGTCAGCGGCGTCTCGATCTCGACCGTCTCCACCGGCAGTTCGCGCGTGATCTCGTAGCAGATCAGCATGCCGATCTCGTTGAGCAGCTCGCGGAACTGCTTGGTCGATGTGTTCTTGTCCCGCATCAAGGTCAGCTTGTGCTGGATCAACGGATGATCGACGACGGTCACGCCCTGCATCGCAAGTCCCCTCTTCCGCGCCGTGCCATTCCGCCACGAACCGGGAAGCAAGCGCAAGACGTGGCGTGCGTTTTCAGGTGGCGCGGCGCCGCGGCACGCGCTTAACTGTGGATAACGCCCGCAGGGAGATCGACGTGGCCTCGAACCCGAATTCGCTGGATGCCTATTGGATGCCGTTCACCGGCAATCGCGCCTTCAAGCAGCATCCGCGCATGATGGCGAGCGCCGATGGCATGTACTACCGCACGGTCGACGGGCGCGAGATCATCGACGGCATCTCGGGCCTGTGGTGCTGTAATGCCGGCCACAACCGCCCGCGCATCGTCGACGCGATCCGCAAACAGGCCGGTGAACTCGACTATTCTCCCGCCTTCCAGATCGGCCATCACAAGGCTTTCGAACTCGCCAACCGCCTGGTCAAGCTGATGCCGGGCACGCTGGATCACGTCTTCTTCACCAATTCCGGATCGGAGTCGGTCGAGACCGCGCTCAAGATCGCGCTCGCTTATCATCGCATTCGCGGCGAAGGCGGCCGCGTACGCTTGATCGGCCGCGAGAAGGGCTATCACGGCGTGAATTTCGGCGGCACCGCGGTCGGCGGCATGATGGCCAATCGCAAGATGTTCGGCACGCTGGTGGCCGGCGTCGATCATCTGCACCACACCCACGGCATCCCGGAGAACCGCTTCTCGCGCGGCGAGCCGGAGCATGGCGCGGATTATGCCGACGATCTCGAACGCCTCTGCCAGCTGCATGATCCCTCCACCATCGCCGCGGTGATCGTCGAGCCGGTGGCGGGTTCGGCAGGCGTCATCATCCCGCCCCAGGGCTATCTCAAACGGTTGCGCGAAATCTGCGACCGTCACGGCATCCTGCTGATCTTCGACGAGGTGATCACCGGTTACGGCCGCCTCGGCAAGCCGTTCGCCGTCGAGCATTTCGGCGTCGAGCCCGACATCGTCACCACCGCCAAAGGCCTCACCAACGGCGTCATCCCCATGGGTGCGGTGTTCGTGCAGTCGAAGATTTACGACGCCTTCATGCAGGGGCCGCCCACCGCCATCGAGCTGTTCCACGGCTACACCTATTCCGGAAATCCGATGGCCTGCGCCGCCGCACTCGGCACCCTCGACACCTACGAAGAAGAAGGCCTGCTGACACGCGCCTCGACGCTTGCGGGGTATTTCGAGGACGCGGTGCACAGCCTGCGCGATCTGCCGCTGGTGGTGGATATCCGCAATCTCGGCTTCATCGGCGGCATCGAGATGGCGCCGATCGCGGGTGAGCCGGCCAAGCGCGGTTTCGCGGCCTATGTGAAAGCCTTCGAGTTGGGCCTCTTGGCCCGTACCACCGGCGATACCTTCGCCCTCGCCCCGTCTCTGATCGCCGAGAAGAAACACATCGACATCATGGTGGACACGCTGCGGCGCGTCATCACCGCGATCGACTGACGGCGCCTTCCAGCCGGTCGTAGCCGCGGAGGCGATAGATCGCGGCGGAACCGATCCAGCTGACGACGAACACCGCGATGATCAAATAACCCAGCGTGCCGAAGCTGCCGTTCAGGCTGCCCACACCCTGCCAGAACGAACCTGTCAGAGCGAACTTCGTGCCGATCAATCCCAGCGCTTCCACGCCGCCGATCAGGAAAGCCACCACCACCGACACGAAAGTGATCGACATGTTGTAATAGAGCTTGCGCAGCGGCTTGAGAAACGCCCAACCATAGGCGCCCAGCATCAGGATGCTGTCCGTCGTATCCACCAGCGACATGCCGGCCGCGAACAGTGCCGGGAACACCATGATCGACCACAGCATCATGCCGTGCGAACCCTGCGCCGCCGAGATTCCCAGCAGGCCGATTTCCGTCGCGGTGTCGAAGCCCAGACCGAAAAGAAAACCCAGCGGATACATCTGCCAGCTCGAGCGGATCATGCGGAACAACGGTCGCAGCAACCGGGCAAGGAATCCGCGCCCGGCGAGCAGCATGTCGAGGTCCTCGTCGACATAGGGTTCCCCGGCCTTCACCCGCCGGAAGGTGCGGAAGATCGTCACCAGGATCGCCAGATTCATCAGCGCGATCGCTAGCAGGAAGGCCGCCGAAACCAGCGTGCCGATAAAGCCGCCGATATCCCGCATGGCGGCGAACTGGTCTTTGAAGGCCGTCGCCGTAATGGCGATTGCCAGAGACGCCAGCACCACGATGGTCGAATGCCCGAGGGAGAAGAAGAAGCCCACTGTGACCGGGCGTTTGCCGTCCTGCATGAGCTTGCGCGTGACGTTGTCGATCGACGCGATGTGGTCGGCATCCACGGCGTGCCGCAGGCCAAGCCCGTAAGCCAGCAGCGCCGTACCGAGAAGAATGGGATAGCCGTGGAACGCGGTCAGAGCCCACAGCCATGCCGCGATATTGGCGGCGATTACAATGGCGTACAGGCCCGCAACCCTGAAGCGCACTTCGCCGGCGCCGTCATTGAAAATTCTGCGGAGCGCGCGGCCCATGTCCGCCTCTTTGGGACCCAGTATGACATATAGCCCAAAAGTCCATAACGGCAACACGGAGACGATGCGTCAGATGGATTCGCCGCACGCGACGTTTCGGCACGCCGGCGGCTGGCGATTTGAGACCTAGTGAATTAATGGATTTTGAGCGGACCGCGACCTGAAACTACGCGGCAAGTGCCGCGCGCACTGCCTTGAACAACTCTTCCTCTTGAATGGGCTTGTGCAGCATGCGTCGCGCGCCGGCCTGTAACACCCGTTCTTCAACGCTGGCGTCGCCGTGCCCGGTCAGCACGATTGTGGGGATGCGCATACCGCGCGCGCGCATTTCCTCCAGCACCTGAAAACCATCCATCTCCGGCATACGCAGGTCGAGAATGAGGCAGCCGCCCGTCGCTCCCGCAGCAGCTTCTAGAAACGCCCGGCCGGATTCGAATTCGCGCGCATTGAAGCCTTCAGCCTCCAGCAACGCTTGAAGCGACTCGCGAACAGCGTCGTCGTCATCGACGATGTAAATTGTCGAATTATCCAAGTCATCCAACCGGCTAGTGCCTCAGACAAGACCAAAAGGCGACCGCGCGGATTCGTCCATACGTATTTGTACACATCGGGTGGATGCCACTGGCCCAGCATCCCAGGATATCCTTAGAAATTCGCCTCCGGCCCGGCACTATGTTGCGATTTTGTATAGGGCGTTGGCGTGTTTCCGCGCCGGTCCGTATAAGAAGGACAGACTGATTGGCATGGATTCCGGGGGATCGACTTGATGTCTGGCCACCGGGCGCTGCCCCCCGAAATGCTGACCAACTCACAATTGGGACCGAAGGCAAAGCATGACAATTAAGCGGGCCCGATCGCAGCGGACGTATAGGCAGCGCGATTCCGGACAGACGGTCGCCCCGATACCGGACCCAAAGACAATCGCGTTGGACGGCGTCGGATCGATATGGCTGCAGATTCGTCGAGCCCTGACGCAGCCGATCCTCTCGGGCGCCTGGCCGCCGGGGACGCGTCTTCCCGGCGAGTTGGAACTGACGGCGCAATTTGGCACCTCGCGCATGACCGTCAACAAGGCCATTCAAAGCCTTGCCGGCGAAGGGCTGGTGCGTCGCAAACCGAAACTCGGAACGGTCGTCGCCGAGCGTGCGCAAGAACGCCCGGTGTTCGAAATCTGGCAGATCGCCGATTTGATCGAGCGGCAGGGCGGCGTCTACGAATACCGGCTGATCGACTGCAAGAAACTGAAGGACGATCCCGAGAAGCGCCTGCTTCTCGGTGTTGATCCCAAAACGCCCATGCTCTGGATACGGTGCCTTCATCTGAGCAGCGGCCAGCCGTTCCAGCTGGAGGAGCGTCTGGTCAACATCGCGGCGGCGCCTCAGATCGCCGGCCGTCGCTTCAATCGTGTCGCCCCGGGCCCGTGGCTGCTGGCGCACGTCCCCTGGACCGATGCCGAGCACAAGATTTCGGCGCGCGAAGCGACGGCAGCGGTGGCCGAGCAGTTAAAGGTACCGGTCGGCGCCGCGTGCCTCGTGGTGGACCGGCGGACTTGGAACAGCGGGACGCCGGTGACCTATGCCCGCCTCTGGCATTCCGGCGCGCAGCATAGCCTCTCGGGACATTTCCAACCGATCCGCTGAGCTACACGATCAATGCCTCGAGTGCCGCGCCGAGCATGTCGCGCAAGGTGACGCGCAGCGCCGAGGCGCGGTTGTCGTCGAACGGCGGACGCTGCGAACGCCCCAGATATATTGTCTTCGACATCTCCAGTTGCACGGCGTGGATTCCCCGCAAAGGCTTGCCGTAGTGCCGCGTGATATAGCCGCCTTTGAAGCGGCCGTTGTTGACCACGCTGTAGGCTTCGGACCTGGCCGCGGCCAACTCGACCGCCGCTTCGATGCGCGCGCCGGCCGACGCACCGGCCGACGTTCCGATATTCAGATCGGGCAGCGTGCCGGCAAACAGATAAGGCAGCGTGTTGCGGATCGAATGCGCATCCCACAGCAGCACCGCGCCGTGCAGCGCGCGCAGCCGTTCGAGCTCGGCGGCCAGCGCTTCGTGATAGGGTTTCCAATAGGCCTCGATGCGATCCGCGCGTTCGTCCGCCGCCGGTTCCGCTCCGGGCCGATAGATCGAGCGGCCGAAGAAGTCGATCACCGGCATGATGCCGGTGGTGTTCTGCCCCGGATAGAGAGAGGCGTCATCCGGCGGCCGGTTCATGTCGATGACATAACGCGAATAGCAGGCTTCGATGGTCGAGCCGCCAAGCGCCTCGACAAAATCGTAGAGCTCCGGCAGGAGGTGGTCGGTGTCGTCGAGCGTCAAAGCCTCGTCCGTCAGCCGCGGCCGCAAGCTGTCCGGCAAAGCCTCGCCGGAATGCGGAAAGCTGACCAGCAGCGGCGCCTTGCCCTGCTTCAGGCGAAAGACCTCCGTCATGGCAGAACGCACCCCACCAGTTCGCGGAAGCCGCCATCCTGGACAACCTTGCACATCGCCTCGATGTCCGGCCAGAAGGCGCGGTCGCGCTCGTAACGCGGCACGGCTGTGCGGATGGTGGTCATCGCCCGCGCCAGTGCCGGTGAGGTCTTCAGCGGGCCGCGGAATTCAACGCCCTGCGCCGCCGCCAGCAATTCGATTGCCACGATGTTCGCCGTGTTGAACGCCATCTCGCGCAGCCGCCGCGCCGCGAAGGTCGCCATGCTGACATGGTCTTCCTGGTTGGCCGAGGTCGGCATGCTGTCGACGCAGGCCGGATGCGCCAGCGATTTGTTTTCCGACGCCAGCGCCGCCGCCGTCACTTGCGCGATCATGAAGCCCGAATTGACGCCGCCATTCTCGACCAGGAAGGCGGGAAGCCGGCTCATCCCCGGATCGATCAGCATGGCGATGCGCCGCTCCGCCATGGCGCCGACTTCGGCGATCGCCAGCGCCAGCACATCGGCCGCCATGGCCACCGGTTCGGCGTGGAAATTCCCGCCCGACAGCGCCTCGCCGGTTTCCGGAAAGATCAGCGGGTTGTCGGTCACGGCGTTTGCTTCGATTGCCAATGTGCGTGCCGACTGCCGCATCAGGTCGAGACAGGCGCCCATCACCTGCGGCTGGCAGCGCAGGCAATAGGGATCCTGCACCCGGTCGCAATGGGCATGCGCGGCGCGGATCTCGCTGCCCTGAAGCAGTTGCCTATAGATCTTCGCGACTTCGATCTGTCCCGGCTGGCCGCGCGCTTCCTGGATGCGCGGATCGAACGGCACATCACTGCCCATCGCGGCATCGACCGACAGCGCGCCCGCCACCAGCCCCGCCGCAAAAACATTCTCCAATGCAAACAGCGAGTCCAGCGCCAGCGCCGTGGACACCTGCGTGCCGTTGAGCAGCGCCAGCGCTTCTTTCGGATGAAAGACGATCGGCTCCAAACCGGCCGCCTTCATCGCCTCGCGTCCCGACAGCACTTGCCCCTGATGCCGCGCCTGCCCCTCGCCCATCAGCACGGCGCTGAGATGCGCCAGCGGCGCCAGATCGCCGGAGGCGCCCACCGATCCTTTCTCCGGCACCACCGGATAGACCTCGTGCCGGAGCAGCGCCGCAAGCGCCTCGACGATCTCCACGCGCGTGCCCGAATAGCCGCGCGTCAGCCCGACGATCTTCAGCAGCATGACCAGCCGCACCACGGCATCCGGCAACGGCGCGCCGACGCCCGCCGCATGCGACAGCACCAGGTTGCGCTGCAGATGCTCCAGTTCGCCGCGCGGGATCGTGCGCTGCGCCAGCAGGCCGAAGCCCGTGTTGATGCCATAGGTGACGCGGCCGCTGTTGATGATGGAGGACACCGCCTCCGCCGCCTTCGCCACCTTGCCTCGCACGGCATCGGTCAGCCGCACGCGCAGCGGTTCGCGCGCCGCGCGCCGCAACACCGCCAGATCGAGTCCTTCGTCCGTGATGTCGATATCGAACATCGTCTTCACACCGCTTTCGGGTTGAGCATGGGAAGGTCGAGACCTTTCTCCCGCGCGCATTGCAGCGCCTCGTCGTAGCCGGCGTCGGCATGGCGCATGACGCCGGTCGCCGGATCGTTCCACAGCACACGCGCCAGCCGCAGCGCCGCCGCCTCCGTGCCGTCGCAGACGATCACCATGCCGGCATGTTGCGAGAAGCCCATGCCGACGCCGCCGCCGTGATGCAGCGACACCCAGGTGGCGCCGCTCGCCGTGTTGAGCAGCGCATTCAGCAGCGGCCAGTCCGAGACCGCGTCCGAACCGTCCTTCATCGACTCCGTTTCGCGGTTGGGACTGGCGACGGAGCCGGAGTCCAGATGATCGCGGCCGATCACCACCGGCGCCTTCAGCGCGCCGCTCGCCACCATCTCGTTGAACCTCAGTCCGATACGATGGCGGTCGCCCAGCCCCACCCAGCAGATGCGCGACGGCAAGCCCTGGAACTTGATCTTGCTGCGCGCCATCTCCAGCCAGTTGTGCAGGTGGCGGTCGTCGGGCAGCAATTCCTTCACCGCCGCGTCGGTGCGGTAGATGTCTTCGGGATCGCCCGACAGCGCCGCCCAGCGGAACGGCCCCACGCCGCGGCAGAACAGCGGACGGATATAGGCCGGCACGAAGCCGGGGAAGTCGAAGGCATCCGTCACCCCCTCTTCCTTCGCGACCTGGCGGATGTTGTTGCCGTAGTCGACCGTCGGCACGCCTGCGCGATGATAATGCAGCATCGCCTCCACATGCGTCACAATGGAAGCCCGCGCCGCCTTCTCGACCGCCTTCGGGTCGCTCTGCCGCTTGTTCTCCCACTCCGCCACGCTCCAGCCGATGGGCAGATAGCCGTTCACCGGATCATGCGCCGAGGTCTGATCCGTCACCACGTCGGGCCGTACGCCGCGGCGCACCAGCTCCGGCAGAATCTCCGCCGCATTGCCGAGCAGCCCGATGGATTGCGGCGTCCGGTTCTTGGTCGCGCGTTCGATCAGCGACAGCGCCTCGTCCAGCGACGCCGTGGCGACATCGAGATAACCCGTGCGCAAGCGCTTTTCGATACGCGATTGCTGGCATTCAATCGCCAGCATGGAAGCGCCGGCCATGGTCGCCGCCAGCGGCTGCGCCCCGCCCATGCCGCCGAGCCCCGCGGTCAGAATCCAGCGTCCGGCGAAATCGCCGCCGTAATGCCGCCGCGCCATCTCGACGAAGGTTTCGTATGTCCCCTGCACGATCCCCTGGCTGCCGATATAGATCCACGATCCGGCCGTCATCTGGCCGTACATCATCAGGCCTTTGCGGTCGAGTTCGTTGAAATGGTCCCAGGTCGCCCAGCGCGGCACCAGATTGGAATTGGCGATCAGCACGCGCGGCGCGTCTTCATGCGTGCGGAAGACGCCGACCGGCTTGCCCGACTGCACCAGCAGCGTCTCGTCGCTCTCGAGCCGCTTCAGCGCCGCGACGATCTGGTTGAAGCAGTCCCAGTTGCGCGCCGCCTTGCCGATGCCGCCATAGACGACAAGATCCTCCGGCCGCTCCGCGACTTCGGGATCGAGATTGTTCATCAGCATCCGCATCGGCGCTTCGGTCAGCCAGCTTTTGGCGGTCAGTTCGCTGCCGCGCGGCGCGCGGATGACGGGCGTGTTGCGAAGTTCGGTGGTCATGCTGTCCCTGCTAAAGCTGACATGGTTCGCAGATATCGCTCTTCGATATCGGTGGCGGCCTGATGGCGCCGGTCGCGCAGGACGACCTTTCCGCCCACGACGACATCGCGGATGAGATGGGGACGCGAACCGAACACCAGCGTGTCGATAATTTCGTCGCCGCTGCGGCCCGCCAGCGCGGCGGCGCGGTTGTCGACGACCACCCAATCGGCACGTTGTCCCACGGCGATCGCGCCCGTCGCATGTCCGGACACCGCGGTGCTTGCTGCTGAAAGCCACAGCTCGGCGCCGCGATGTGGCGCGCCCGCGCCCTCCGGCATGCGCTTGCGGCGCGCCAGCCTCGCGCCGTAGTCGAGCCAGCGCAGTTCTTCGCTCGGATCGATGGTCACATGGCTGTCGGAGCCGATGCCGAAGCGGCCGCCATGCGCGCGATAGGAGTCGAACGGAAAAATCCCGTCCGCGAGATTGCCTTCGGTCGAGGGACACAGCACTGCCGTCGCGCCCGAACGCGCCAATCCCGCAACCTCGTCGTCGCTCACATGCGTCGCATGCACCAGCGCCCAATTCGTTCCGACCGGGCAGTGATCGAGCAGCCAGGCCACCGGCGTCTGCCCGGTATGCGCGCGGCAGCGTTCCACCTCGGCCGTCTGCTCGGCGACGTGGATATGCACCGGCATCTCCGGCAGGATGCGCGCCAGCACATAGTCGATGTCCGCCGCCGGTACCGCGCGCAAACTGTGGAAGGCGACGCCCACCGCCACCTCCTCCCCAATCGCCGCCAGGCGTTCGAGAAAAGCTTCCGGTGCCTGGATGAAGCGCTGCTGCTCCGGCAACGGTGCCGCGCCGAAATCGCTGGTCCGGTACAGCACCGGCAGCAGCGTCAGCGCGATGCCGGTCTCGCGCGCGGCGTCGATCAGCGCCGCCGCCATGCGATCCGTCGCATAGGGCACGCCGTCGCGACCGTGATGCAGATAATGGAATTCGCAGACGCTGGTGTATCCGGCCCGCAGCATTTCGAGATAGGCCTGTGCCGCGATGGCGCGAACATCGTCCGGCTCCATCTGCGCCGCGAAGCGGTACATCAGCGCCCGCCATCCCCAGAAATCGTCGCGCGCCGCCACCTGCCGCTCGGCCAGGCCGGTCATGCCGCGCTGGAACGCGTGGCTGTGCAGATTCGCCATGCCGGGCATCACGCAGCCGCGCAGCACCTCGGCCGTGCCGTCCGCCGGAATCTCTTCGCCGATGGATTGGATGGCGCCGCTCTGATCCACGCCGATGTTCGTCGGGCCGCTCCAGCCTTGCGGCAACCGTGCTGCCTCGCATCGAAACCAGCGCAGATTCATGGCAGTATCATACTACATGGGCAGATGCACCGATATTGTATATACAAATAGTTTCCATCAAACTTCGCGTCAACCGGATTGAAAACAGGCCATATGACCCAACCAAATGTGCATCTCGTGATGGACTGCCACGCCGCCACCATGGCCACAGGCGGCGCCCCCTACGGCACGATCCGCGACGCCGCCCTGGTGATCGAGGGCGAGCGGATTGCCTGGATCGGCCCGCGCGGCGATCTGCCGAAATCCTGGTCTGAGCGCGCTACGCGCACGGATCGTCTCGAGGGACGCTGGATCACGCCCGGCCTGATCGACCCGCACACCCATCTGATCTTCGGCGGCACCCGCGTCGACGAATTCGAGGCGCGCAATACCGGCACCTCTTACGCCGAGATCGCCGCGGCCGGCGGCGGCATTCTCTCCACCGTGCGCGCCACGCAGGCGGCGAGCGAAGAGGACCTGTCCGCCGGCGGTGCGGACCGGCTGCGCGCCCTCGCCGCCGACGGCGTCTGCGTTGTGGAAGTGAAGAGCGGCTATGGTTTCAATCTCAATGAAGAACTGAAGATGCTTCGCGCCGCGCATCACGCCGGCCGCCTGGCGGGCGTCGAGGTTGTCGCCACCTATCTCGGTCTCCACGCCCTGCCGCCGGAATATCGCGACGACCGGGCCGGCTATCTCTCTTATGTCTGTGACACGGCGTTGGGCGCCGTGGCCGCGCGGGGCGGCGCCGATGCGGTGGATGCCTTTTGCGAAACCATCGCCTTCACGCCGGAAGAAACCGAGCGCTACTTCCGTCGCGCGCAGCAGCTTGGTTTGAAGATCAAGCTGCACGCCGACCAGCTCAGCGACACGGGCGGCGCGGCCTTAGCGGCGAAGTATGGCGCGCTCTCCGCCGATCATCTGGAATACACCTCGGAGGCCGGCATCGCGGCCCTCGCCGCCGCCGGCAGCGTCGCCGTGCTGTTGCCCGGCGCTTATTATTATCTGCGCGAGACGAAGCGTCCGCCGGTCGAAGCCCTGCGCGCCGCGGGCGTACCGATCGCCTTGGGCAGCGACCTCAATCCCGGTACCTCGCCGGTCGCCTCGCTGCTCGCGATTCTCAATATGGCCCTCATCCTGTTCGGCTTGACGCCGGAGGAAGCTCTGGCCGGCGTGACACGCGAAGCCGCGCGCGCGCTCGGCCGCGACGACCTTGGTACCCTGGCGCCGGGAAAACGCGCCGATCTCGCGGTGTGGGACATCGCCCATCCCGCGGAACTCACCTACTGGCTCGGACGACAGCTGTGCCGCGGACGCTTCATCGCCGGCACGCCGGTGCCCACGCCGTCCATTCCCGGCGATTTCTGCCATGGCCTCCGCGCGCATTAGCGGCTATCAATAGAGTCATCCGGCGGGAAAACTCTTTCGATATCAAAAAGGTCGCGTAACGTGCTGTTATTGATCGATAACTACGACAGCTTCACCTACAATCTGTTCCACTATCTGGGCCAGTTGGGAGCCGAGGTCGTCGTCAAGCGCAACGACGAAATCACCGCCGCCGAGGCGCTCGCCATGCGGCCCGATGCCGTGGTGTTGTCGCCGGGCCCCTGCACGCCCAACGAGGCGGGCATCTGCCTCGACCTCATCGCCAAAGCCAACGGTACGCTGCCGATCCTCGGCGTCTGCCTCGGTCATCAGGCCATCGGTCAGGTCTATGGCGGCAAGGTCGT
>JAGWJY010000009.1 GCA_028865545.1 Alphaproteobacteria bacterium
GCCGAAGCCGCGCAAGACGAAGGGCGCATGTCAGTCGTGGCGGTCGCCATTGTGCTGGTAGTCCTGCCGGTAGTCCTGCTGGTAGCCCTGCCGGTAGTCCTGCCGGTCGTTGCTGCGGTAATCGCCGCGGCCGCCATAGCTCTGCGTGTAGTAGCCGGAGTTGTCATATCCGTTGCCGTAGCGGCCTTGGACATAATACCCGTCGTGACGGTCGTTGTGCTGCGAGGCGATGATCGCCAGCGCCGCGAGACCGAAGCCGGCCGCGACGAAGGCGCCCGTGTTGTCCTGATGGTGATAGCTGCGCCCGCCGTCCTGGCCGTGCCAGCCGTCGGCCATCGCGGCCGTGCTGGACAGAAGCGTGAGCGCGAGTGCGGCGGAAATAAGACGTTTCATGGCACCTTGCCTTTTCTGTGCGCGCCCGTTCCGAACGCGGCTCGGCGCGCGATGCGCCGTTGCATGCACCTTCGCGCCTGGCACATGAACGGCAGCTGACAATTGGCGCTGCCAAGATTGTGTATTCCCAATGTGGCGCGGCGGAACCTGTCGCAAACCGTATCAATCCGTATGCGGATCACATGGCTCGTTGCGTTCCGCCTCGAGGACCGCATGGATTTTCCGCCCCCGCGAAGCGGGACGAAGGGCGCGGCGCCGTCCGCTTCAGGCCGTGCCCGTCACCGCCATCGTCTCGATCATCTCTTCGCAGCGGCGCTCTTCCTCCTCCGCCTCGCGGCGTTCCTGTTCCTCGATAAAGGCAAGCCGCTCATCGAGCCTCGCCTCCAATGCGGCCCGCGCGTCGTCGACATTCTCCGTCCGCATCGCGCGCGCCTGCTCGCGTTCCTTCTCCAGCCGCAGCAGGCGTTCGAGCATCTGTTCCATGGCAACGAGCGCGCGCGCCATGGCGGCGGGAGACTTCGCCGCCCCGGCTCTGCTTTCGATATTCTTGAATCGGGAAAGCTGGCGCTTCAGCGCGTGGACGAGTTCGTGCACGACATTGTCGATCCAGGCCATGTCGATGGTTTGGGAAGAGCGGGCATGATGACGCGCGTCCGCGCGCCGTGCGAGGGCGTGTGGCATGGGAATGCTCCTGTGGGGACATAAGAGATATGGTAATTCGAGCGTGTCGGTTCAAGAGGCGCGCGAAAATTTTCCGGCGGCCGAGTCGAACGTCAAACGGCGAATGAAATCAGAATCTAAGCGCGCGGCGGATGGGCGAGTTTGGAAATCGTTTCACTATCATTTGCAACTCGTGTCGTGATTCTGAAGTTCGCACCACCACAATTCCACCATGGCCGGGCTTGTCCCGGCCATGGTGAAGAATTGAAACCGCGAACGTCTTGTTCAGGACACTGGAGGCCGACAAACCCTCGCTGTCATGGCCCGCGAATATGGGCCACCCAGGTGACGACATGCTTGGCATTGTAGAATAAAAATATCTTCACCCTCCCCTTGAGGGAGGGTCGAACGCGCATCGCGCGTTCGGGGAGGGGTCTCGATACCACCGGCAACCCGGATACCGAAGCGCACGATGATCCGCCGTCTGGACGATGACTCCGACCGTGCGGCATTGCGGCGTTCGCTGTCGGGCGCCGGCGACAGCGAGGCGCTCCCTGCCACGCTCTACCGCCGCATTCGCAAGGGTGAGAGCGCTGTGCGCGTCTGGCGCGAGCATCGCGGCTTGGGCCTCAACGCCTTGGCGCGTGCGGCGGGTGTGTCGGCGCCTTATCTTTCCGAGATCGAGAACGGCGCGAAACCCGGCAGCGCCACGGCGCTGAAGAAACTGGCCCGCGCGTTGGAGGTCGAGATGGATGAGTTGGTGTGAACTGCCAAACCAGTCATGGCTCGCGAATGCGGACCACCCAGGTGCCGACATGCTTGGCATAGTAGAATAGAAATATCTTCACCCTCCCCTTGAGGGACAATTTGCTTCTGCAATACCTTGTTATAATAGCGTTTTTTTTGCGTTCAAATTGCCTGCGTAGGAGTTGTGAAGGATTTTTTGGCGATTTTGCCAATTTCTGGCTGATTCGGCTGATTGCCACGCGGAATCCTGCCACTACAGCCTTTCGCAAGGAAGAAAAAACGATTTGGCGAGCTATCCACTATCGTACCGCTATTATCTAGGGAGCTTCCATAGGAAATACCTACATTAGAAGCGGTACCGACCAATGTTAATTGTCAGGGGGTGAATGTGGGCTACTTCATCCGAAAGGGCATTCATCCCTTCCAGGTTTGGAAGATTGACGATCAAACCGCTGTGCGCCTTGGCGTCACGAATCCAGAAAGAGGTGCCGGGACCTATTACAAGGCAGAGCCGGGCGAGACAATATGGGACGCCATTAGGCGCTGCACGCCTTGGTTCCAGCCACACGGGGAGAATCCGTTTGTTGCGACCGTTCTTGAGCCGGGCGAATATTTCCCGCGCATGGCGCGGCCCACCGAACAGACCATTTATAGGTCAGGATTTGGCTGGTACCCCAATGCGAAAGATCACGCTGATTCAATCGCTCTTGCACGCGTTCAACTCACGGCCCTTGCCCGTCAGTTGGATCGCATATGCCAAACTGTTCATCCGAGCATTAAGACATTTGATGTTTTCGGCCATGACATCCGCAACCTGCTAATCCTCGCCTGCACTGAAGTTGAAAACCACTGGCGTGAGGTATTAGTCGCCAATGGCGTGATAGAAGATCGCTATAATACTGGTCATTACGTCAAACTGCGGAAGCCGATGAAGCTGGATGAATATGCTGTCGCTTTTCCAAACTATCCGTGGATTGAGCCTCTAAAACCGTTCGATGGATGGGGCGACACTGGGCGGCCAACCCAGGATTTAGGATGGTATGATGCATACAATGCTGTAAAGCACGCACGAGAGACAGAATTTGAACGAGGCACGCTGCGCCACCTATTCAGTGCGATAAGCGCTTGCGCCGTCATGATCGTAGCGCAATTTGGTTTGCATGCTGAATTGGAAAAGAGCGCAGAGCTGCGATCTTTCTTTCATTTCTCGGCGACGCCGGCATGGGGATTTTCTGAGATATATGTAAGCCCGTATGACAGCCCCACAGGAGAATGGCGCGTAACGAGCTATGATTTCAGCCGGTGCTGAAATCCTGTTGACGACTCAACCCGTCAGAGTCCCGTAGACTTGTACGAGGGACCACAGCTGATAGGCCGGCAGCGATGGTCGTTTGATTCCGTGTCATAGAGACAACCCCTGCCGCCCCCATTTCACGAAGTACTGATACCAAGTGATCTTGCCGTCACAAGCCGCGTTGAAGTCGATACGCTGCGCCTCGCATATGCCGCTTGGACGATGAGGTTGCGCGAAAAATTCCTGGCTTTGTGTTTCGTTATCGCGCACGGGTGGCGGCTTGTTAAATCGCGGTATCGCAGCCGTCGCAGATTTTGCGGCGGACTTCCACGAATACGATGCTGCCCTGACGAAAGTGCTTCGCCGCTGGTTGATCTCCTGCATCGTCGCTTTGAATGAAAAGCAGCGCAGCGCTCTGCGAAGGCGCGCGCAAACCGCGTCCAGAAACTCAGCCGACCGAACCGGATCAACCGCATTCCCGGCAGAAAAACGGCGTCAGAATAAATTTAGTTGACGAACGAAACCATTCCACCTCACCAGCACAAAAATAGCTCTTGCCCATCTCTTAGTGCAGCACCCTTCGCCGGCCGCCCTCACCGCCGCCGGTCGCCGCACTTCCTCTTCAATCTGTCGCTTCGCAGCCCGCGCTACTTCGAGCCGCCGGTGCAGCCTTCCATGCAGGAACCGGTGCAACCTTCCTGGCAATTCCCGGTGCAGCCTTCCTGGCAACTGCCCGTGCAGCCCTGCATGCAGGAGCCGGTGCAGCCGCTATAGCAACTGCCTTCGCAGGAACTGTTGCAGTCGGCGCGCACCGACAGCGGCGCGGTCATCGCCAGCCCCATCACCGCCAGCGCGGGAAGAATCTTTCCGCTGCTCTTCAGAAAATTCCGCCGTCCCATTTTCGGCGGTTGCGTTCCGTCGGTCTTCTTCATGGCACACCTCGAATGCGGGCGTTATGAATTTCCGGCTTGCCATCGCGGCACGGCAAACCATAGCGCAGCCGGCATGCGGAAAGAAATCGCAGCGGCGTCATCGCGCGTCGGCGCGCGCGAAATGAAATCAGAATAAATCGCATTCATCCGTGTAAAGATGATAACGAAAATGCCTATCATTCCTTACATTAAATTGTACGTACGCCTCTTGAAACGCGCAGTTGCGTGCATACGTCAGATATGTTGGACCCCAAGAGGGGGCGGCCCGGACCGTCCGTATCGCGGGGTGCAATCGGCGTCTGAGGAAGTCCGGCGTAACGCACCGGATGGAGTCAGAGGTGCAGCCGTTCGCCGCGTCCGCCCACAAATCCTGACGGGGAGAGGGCGACACGCGCGAGACGATTGCTAAGCCGGGGGACGCAAGTCCCGTCTGTGCTCTCGGAGAGAGAACACAGATTGGCCCTTGAGGAGGGGCGACCGGGGAAAGCGCGGACGGATGTGCACCGAAAATCGCCGGGTGCGGGGCGCCGTGAGGTGGCCCAGTCGTGTCCGTGGCTCACAAGGCGCGGACGAGAGAAGTACCGTGCGCACGCCCCTCGTGGCGTCCCGCACCGCCCCTCGTTTTGGGAAAAGCGAGGGGAGACGCAAACCTCCGAGCGCTCGCGCGCTGCGGAGCTTTCGGTGTTGGATGCTAGCAAGAGGAGAAACGAAGAGATGTCGCGACCGCAAAGAAAAATCCCCTCACCGGACGGATGAGGGGATTTGAACTTATTCGTGTACGGATGTTTTGCTTCTGCGCTTTCTCAGCTGCAGCCGCTCGTCGATCCGCAGGTGTTGCACTTCATGCAGGTGCCGTTGCGGACCAGGGTGAAGTTCCCGCAGGAGCCGCAGGCGTCGCCTTCATAACCCTTCATGCGGGCTTCGGCGACGCGTTTGGCGTGCGTGGAGCCGGTCGAAAGGCGCGTCTCGATCGCCGCCACTGCCGCACCCACCGGATTGGACAGCTGAATGTCGAGCGACGCCATGGACGCTTCCACGCTCGATGCGATCTCGCTCAGATCGACGGTGGTTTCGAGGATTTCTTCCACATCGTCGTCATGGCTGTGCGCATCGTGATGCCCAAGATCATGCTCGTGCTCGTGATCGTGCAGCTCCATCATCTTGGGCGCCGCGCCGCCGCGGACCAGCCCGATGCGATGGAAGTTGCCGCGCACATAGCCGACCGACGTCGTCCGGTTCACCGCCTGCGCAGCGTCCTTGCCCGAACGCTGGCCTTCCGCCACGCCGCCGCCGAGGTCCTCGTCATGCGACGGCGACACATGCGCCAGATCGTTGCGGCCCAGATACGACACCGCCAGTTCCCGGAAGATGTAGTCGAGGACGCTGGTGGCGTTCTTGATCGAATCGTTGCCGATCACCATGCCGGCGGGCTCGAAGCGCGTGAAGGTGAAGGCGTCGACGAATTCCTCCAGCGGCACGCCGTATTGCAGGCCGATCGAGATGGCGATCGCGAAATTGTTCATCAACGAGCGGAAGGCCGCGCCTTCCTTGTGCATGTCGATGAAAATCTCGCCCGGGCGGCCGTCTTCGTACTCGCCGGTGCGCAGATAGACCTTATGGCCGCCGACGATGGCCTTCTGGGTGTAGCCCTTGCGGCGCTGCGGCAGGGTCTCGCGTTCCCGTTCCCGCACCACCCGCTCGACGATCTTCTCGACGATGCGTTCGGACACGGTCGTCGTCCGGGCCGCGGCTGGCGCCGCAAGCGTTTCTTCCAGCTCGTCCTCGTCTTCGTCGAAGGAGAAGATCTGGCTGGCCAAGGGCTGCGACAGCTTGGAACCGTCGCGATAGAGGGCGTTGGCTTTCAGCGCCAGCTTCCAGGAGAGCAGATAGCTTTCGCCGCACTCCTTCACGCCCGCCGAGTTCGGCATGTTGATGGTCTTGGAGATGGCGCCCGAAATGAAGGGCTGCACCGCGGCCATCATGCGGATGTGGCTCTCCACGCTCAACGACCGCTTGCCGATGCGGCCGCACGGATTGGCGCAGTCGAATACCGGCAGATGCTCGGCCTTCAGATGCGGTGCACCTTCCAGGGTCATCGCGCCGCAGACGAACAGGTTCGCCGTGTCTATGTCGGACTTGCTGAAGCCCATTGTCTTGAGCATGTCGAAGTCGGCGGCC
The DNA here is from genome assembly GCA_028865545.1 of Alphaproteobacteria bacterium. Classification (GTDB taxonomy): domain Bacteria; phylum Pseudomonadota; class Alphaproteobacteria; order Micropepsales; family Micropepsaceae; genus Rhizomicrobium. The sequence continues at coordinate 6,205 of JAGWJY010000009.1, forward strand.
TCCATGGCCGCGGCGTCGATCCCGAGCGTCTCGGCGCAGAACGTCTCGCCGAGGGTCCATTTGTTGAAGACGAACCGGATGTCAAAAGCCGCTTCCAACGCGGCTTCGATCTTGCCGATTTCCTCTTCGCCGAACCCTTTGCGGCGAAGGACATCGTAATTCAGCGCGCCGGTGTAGTTTTCCAACGTGCCGTGGCCCACGGCGTAGGCGACGATGTCGTCGATCTGCTTCTGGTCATAACCCAGCGTGGCCAGCGCCTCTGGGACGCAACGGTTGATGATCTTGAAATAGCCGCCGCCGGCCAGCTTCTTGAATTTCACCAGAGCGAAGTCCGGCTCGACGCCGGTGGTGTCGCAGTCCATGACCAAACCGATGGTGCCGGTCGGCGCGATGACGGTGGCTTGCGCATTGCGGTAGCCGAACTGCTCGCCGACCACCAGGGCGTCGTCCCACGCCATCCTGGCGGCGCGTGCGAGATCGCCTTGCTTGATGGCGGCGAGATCGAGCGGCACGGGCAGCGTGTGGAGGCCTTCATAGCCCTTTGTCTCGCCATAGGCCGCCCGGCGATGGTTGCGGACGACACGCAGCATATGCTCGCGGTTGGCGCCGAACTCGGCGAACGCGCCGAGCTCGCTCGCCATCTCGGCGCTCGTGGCATAGGAGATGCCGGTCATGACGGCGGCGATGGCGCCCGCGATGGCGCGGCCTTCGCGGCTGTCATAGGGAATGCCGGCAGCCATCAGCAGCCCGCCGATATTGGCGAAGCCGAGGCCGAGAGTGCGGTAGTCGTAGGAAAGCTGGGCGATTTCCTTGGAGGGGAATTGCGCCATCAGCACCGAGATTTCGAGTACCACGGTCCACAGCTTCACGGCGTGCTCGAACGCCGCGATATCGAAAACCTTCTTGCCGTCCTCGTCCTTGCGGAAGGCCATCAGGTTCAGCGAGGCGAGATTGCAGGCCGTGTCGTCCAGGAACATGTATTCCGAGCACGGATTGGAGGCGCGAATTTCGCCGCCAGCCGGGCAGGTGTGCCAGTCGTTGACCGTGGTATGGAACTGAATGCCCGGATCGGCGCAGGCCCAGGCCGCGTAGGAGATCTTCTCCCACAATTCGCGCGCCTTGATCGTCTTGATGATCTTGTCGCCGCGCCGGGCCGTGAGATGCCAGTCGGCATCGTCGAGCACGGCTGCCAGGAACTCGTCGGTCACGCGCACGGAATTGTTGGAGTTCTGCCCCGAGACCGACAGATAGGCCTCGGAGTCCCAATCCGTGTCGTAGGTGCGGAAGTCGATGTCCTTGTAGCCCTGCTTGGCGAAGGAGATCACCCGCTCGATGAAATTGTCGGGAATCATCGATTTGCGCGCGGCCTTCACTTCGCGCCGCAGGGCAGGGTTCTTTTTCGGATCGAAGCAATCGTCGCCGGAGCCCTGGCAATTGACGCAGGCTTTCATCACCGCCTTGAGATGCTTCTCGGCCAGCTTGGAGCCCGCCACCATGGCGGCGACCTTTTGTTCTTCGATGACCTTCCAGTTGATGAAATCCTCGATGTCGGGGTGGTCAACATCGACGATCACCATCTTGGCCGCGCGGCGCGTCGTGCCGCCCGACTTGATGGCGCCCGCCGCCCGGTCGCCGATCTTGAGGAAGCTCATCAGGCCGGACGACTTGCCGCCGCCCGACAGCTTCTCGTTTTCGCCGCGCAGCGCCGAGAAATTCGTGCCGGTGCCGGAGCCGTATTTGAACAGCCGCGCTTCGCGGGTCCAAAGGTCCATGATCCCGCCTTCGTTGACGAGATCGTCGGCGACCGACTGGATGAAACAGGCGTGCGGCTGCGGGTGCTCGTAGGCCGTCGCCGACTTCGTCAACCGGCCGGTCATGTGATCGACGTAGTAGTGCCCCTGGCTTGGACCGTCGATGCCGTACGCCCAGTGCAGGCCGGTGTTGAACCACTGCGGCGAATTTGGCGCCGCCTTCTGGGTCGCCAGCATGTAGCAAAGCTCGTCGTGGAAGGCGCGGGCGTCGGCTTCGCCGTCGAAATAGCCGCCTTTCCAGCCCCAATAGGTCCAGGTACCGGCCATGCGGCCAAAAACCTGCTTGGCCGAGGCTTCGCCCGTCGTTTCGTCGCCGTCTGCAGCCTTGTGCCACAGCCATTCGGGCACGCCTTCTTCCGGGACCGGCTTGAGCGAAACGGGCACGCCCGCCTTGCGGAAATATTTTTGAGCCAGAACGTCGCAGGCGACCTGGCTCCACTCTTCGGGGACTTCGATGTCCGTCTGGCGGAAGACGACCGAACCATCCGGGTTTCTGATTTCACTGGTCGCCTGGCGGAACGAAATTCCTTCGTAGGGCGAATGACCTTCCACCGTGAACTGACGCCGAATACGCATGAAACCCCCGCAGATGCTGAAAATTTGAGCCCTTAATCACGGCTCGCGGCACCATTTTGGGGACAGTTTTCCTCTCCGCAGGGCGTTGCCTGTACGGCAGCAACCCCAGCGGCTAGAGGTAGTTCGGTCCGCCAGATTTGGTGTCGCGAGAAGCGACAGGGGCAAAGTATTGACCCCAACCTTAGGGGCACGCAAGCGATAAGTGGTAAACGAAATCTTACCCACCAGATGTAGTGTCTTAACGCGACGCACAAAAGCCGCGAGTCAAGCGGGGTTTCGGAATCGCGCAGAAAATTTTTTCGATTTTACGACACACAGGTCGCAGGTGGTTTGTGACTTGATTGTGGATGGAAGTTGGTGCCTGGCCGTTGGACGACGTCGGCAGGTGCGTCTATTCGCGACGTGCGACGCGCCATTTGCTTGGCGCTTACGCCGCAGGCCCTCTATATTCCGCCGAATCTCGAAGCCTGAGGGACACGCGCATGGGTCTGTTGCGGATGCTTTTTTTGTGGTGGCGGGACGCGACGCCCGGAACGCTGCTCACGACGTGGTTCAGCGGCGTGCCTGTCGGGACCGATCAGTTCGGCAACCGCTACTACAACAACAAGGACGGAAAGCGCCGCTGGGTGCTCTATAAAGGCACGGTAGAGGCTTCGCGTGTACCAGCGGATTGGCACGGCTGGCTGCATCACACGTTCCAGGATCCCCCGAATGGGCCGGCAGAAGTGAAAAGCTGGGAAAAAGAGCATCAGCCCAATATGAGCGGCACAAAAGGTGCCTATTATCCACCGGGCAGCCTGGTACGCGGCGGTGTGCGTGCTCCGGCGACCGGAGACTACGAACCCTGGAGCCCAGTTTAGACGATGCACAACGACACGGTTGAAACACTGATCGGTGCCGCGGTCATTGCGGTGGCCGTGTTTTTTCTGGTTTTCGCCTATCGGAGCACGGGCTCGGCCGACGTCTCGGGCTATGAACTGACGGCCAATCTGTCGCGTGTTGACGGCATTGCCGTCGGCACCGATGTGCGGCTCTCTGGAATCAAGGTCGGCGCCGTTTCGGCGTTGACGCTCAACCCGAATTATCTTGTCACTGTGCACATGAACATTCGCAATGATGTGCAGATCCCTGCGGACTCTTCACTCGTCGTGACGTCTGCCGGCTTGCTCGGCAGTTCGTACCTCTCGATCTCGCCCGGCGGAAGCGACAAGATGCTGGCGTCCGGCGGTGTGATCCGCAACACACAGGGCTCGCTCGATATGATGGGCCTGCTGTCGCGCTTTGTCGGTGGCGGCACGAGCGGGAGCAGCAGCAATAGCGGTGGAAGCACCACCGAACCGAAGCCATGAAACGAAGTCTGGCATTGGCAGGAATAGCTGCGTCGGTTTTCACGGTCGTGGCGCTAGGACAGACTACGACGACCGGGACAGAGAATACGACAGCCGTTCCGGGCTCAACTGCACCGACGACGTCGTTGCCGGCTCCTGCCGTCCCGAATGCCACGGCGCCGGTGGCCATAACGCCTGATACCGCGACGCCTGCAACGCCAGCATCGCATCCAGCCAACGGTCACGAGACATTGGTGCTGCGCGCGCTGGACAAAATCACCGGCAAGGCCGTCGAACTGTTTGCGCCGCTTAATCAGCCAGTGAAGTTCAAGACTCTGACTATTGTCGCGCGTTACTGCTATTCGACGCCCCCGAGCGAGACACCGGAAACGTCTGCTTTTCTCCAGATCGAAGACCACCGGCCGGACAAACCGGAAAGGCGGGTTTTCTCCGGCTGGATGTATGCCTCAAGCCCAGGCCTGAATGGCATGCAGCACCCGCTCTATGACGTTTGGGTGATCAGTTGTAAGACCAGCGCGCCGAGCCAGGAGCCGTCGGTTGTTGCCGTCGCGCCAGTCAAGCCGGTCTCTCCCAATGCCGGGGCCGACGAGAAGATGCCGACGTTGCCGGAGGACGCCGGCCAGTAAGCTGGCGTGGCGATCGCTTTGCTAAGGATCGCTAGGTACTTCTTGCGGGATATTTCGATCGCCCCAAAACGTGCCAAATGCTCGGTCAGAAACTGAGCGTCGAGCAGAGTGAAGCCGCCCCGCTTCAACCGGGCAATAAGATGAGCAAGGGCGACCTTGCTGGCGTCCGTCTCTCGAGAGAACATGCTTTCGCCGAAGAAAGCGCCGCCGAGCCGCACTCCATAAAGCCCCCCCACCAGCTTTTTGTCGCGCCAGCATTCAAGCGAATGGGCATGGCCGCCGGCGTGTAGGGCGGTGTAGAGACGCAGAATTTCGTCATTGATCCACGTTTCTTCGCGTCCCTTTGTCGGTGCCGCGCAGGCGCGCATCACGTCTGCAAAGGCGGCGTCGGCAGTGACGGCGAATTTGTTGCTGCGGATCGTGCGTGCCAGCCGTCTGGGGACATGAAATGCGTCGAGCGGAAAGATGCCGCGCTTTTCCGGCGAAACCCAATAGAGCGCGGGATCGTCGCGCCGCTCTGCCATCGGAAACAGCCCCTCGGCGTAAGCGCGGAGGAGAATATCCGGAGTGAGGCGCGGCGCATGCATGGCACAAGGCTAGCGCCGAACAGTGAATTTCTTAAGCCCCCTTCTTTGCCAAAAAATGCTCAAGCCAGTGTATGTTGTAGTCGCCGTTCAGGATGTCGTGCTCGCGAACGAGCATCTGGAACAGAGGAATGGTAGTCTCGACGCCACCAACGACTAGCTCGTCCAGCGCGCGGCGCAGGCGCATCAGGCACTCGTTGCGGCTCCGGCCGTGAACGATGAGTTTACCGGCTAGGCTGTCGTAATAGGGAGGGATGCGGTAGCCCGAATAAATCGCGGAATCGAAACGCACGCCTAAGCCGCCCGGCGTATGGAACTGGGTGATCAGGCCAGGTGACGGCTGGAAGGTGAACGCATTCTCCGCGTTGATACGGCACTCAATGGAGTGGCCGGAGAAAGTCACGTCCTTTTGCTCGATTTCAAGCGGCGCCCCGCTCGCGATGCGAATCTGTTCGCGCACAATGTCGATGCCGGTGATGGCCTCGCTGACGGGATGCTCCACTTGCAGACGTGTGTTCATCTCTATGAAATAGAAGTGTCCATCCTCGTAGAGAAATTCGACGGTGCCGGCTCCCAGATAGCCGAGCTTCTCTAAGGCATGTGTAACAACGCCGCCAATCTCTTCGCGCTGAGCTGCATTCAGCGCGGGGCTCCCAGCCTCTTCCCATACCTTCTGATGGCGGCGTTGCAGCGAACAATCGCGTTCACCGAGATGGATCACCCGACCAGTCGCGTCGGCCAGAACTTGCACCTCGATGTGGCGCGGTTTCTGGAGGTATTTCTCCATGTAGACCGCGTCATTGCCGAATGCTGTCTTGGCTTCCGCTCGTGCCGTCGTGAGGGCTAGCGAAAGATCTGACGGTTTCTGCGCCACCTTCATGCCACGTCCACCGCCGCCGGCGGTGGCCTTGATCAAGACGGGATAGCCAATACCCTCGGCGATCTGTGCGGCATCCAGGTCGGATCCGACGGCGCCGTCGGAACCTGGAACTGTCGGGATGCCAACCTCTTTCACAGCTTGTTTTGCGGCGATCTTGTCGCCCATCAGGCGGATGTGCGCGGGATCCGGCCCAATGAAAGCGATGCTGTGTTCCTTGACGATCTCCGCAAAGCGCGCGTTTTCTGAAAGAAACCCGTAGCCGGGATGGATGGCCTGCGCGCCCGTGATCTCGCAGGCGGAAATGATGGCCGGGATGTTCAAATAGGATTGAGCGGCTGGCGGCGGGCCGATACAGACGCTTTCATCCGCCAACCGGACATGCATCGCGTCGGCATCGGCGGTGGAATGCACCGCGACGGTCGCAATCCCCATTTCTTTGCAGGCACGGTTGATGCGCAGGGCGATCTCGCCGCGATTTGCGATGAGGATTTTGTCGAACATCACGAAATGACAAGCAGGGTTTGGCCGAACTCAACGGGCTCGGCGTCGTGCACGCATATCTCCGTGATCTTGCCGGCGCGCGGGCTGAGGATCGGGTTCATCGTCTTCATCGCTTCGACGATCATCAACGTGTCGCCTTCTTGCACGGCGTCGCCCACTTTCACGAAGGGTGGCTTGCCAGGTTCAGGCCCGACATAGACCGTTCCGACCATGGGCGACGTCACGGCGCCGACCTGAGGGCCTTTAGGCGGTGACGGTGGAGGTTCGCTCGCAGAAGGCATAGTCATGGATGAGGCGGGAAGGGCGGTGGCGGCAACGAATTGACCGCTATGCTGACGGGCTACGCGCAAACGCAGACCGCCTTGTTCTATTTCGATTTCCGTCAAGCCTGTTTCCGCCAACAACTCGGCCAACTCACGGATGGCCGCGGCATCAATGCCCGGCTTTGCTTTACCACCCGCGGTGATGCGGGCACCGATTGACTTTACGTCCTTCATATTCATCCACCGGAACCTTTGATGAGAGAAGCAAGTGCATCAACTGCCAATACATAGCTCTGTGCGCCGAAGCCAACGATCACGCCCTTGGCGACAGGGCTGAGGCGCGAATGATGGCGAAATTCTTCCCGCGCGAATGGGTTTGAGAGGTGCACCTCGACCAAGGGGCGATCCAGGGAGCGCAGCGCATCGTGCAACGCCAGCGAGGTATGGGAATAGGCCCCACCATTTATGATCATGCCGGCCGATTTGATGCGTGCCTCTTGTATCCAGTCGATCAGTTCGCCCTCGTGATTGGACTGGCGAAAAACAATGGAAAGACCATGGGTTTTTGCCCGCTCGGCCATCATCTGACCGATTTTGGCCAAAGTGGTGCGACCATAGATATCCGGTTCCCGCTGTCCCAAGAGGTTGAGGTTCGGGCCGTTGAGGACATATATCGGCAGGACCCTGGATTTCTTGGCCACAAAGAGCTCCGTTAACGACACCGAGTTGGGCTTTATACTGGGCAATGGGGATGAGGCAAACAACCAATCGGGAACAAGCTTTATGGCCGTTACACTGACTATTAACGGAGAAACCAGGCACCTCGGCGGGTCCGTCAGCGTTACCGTGCTTTTGACAGGGATGGGGCTCGACCCCGTCAAAATTGCGGTGGAGCGCAACCACGAAATCGTGCCGCGCTCGCAATATGACGAAACGGTCGTCAAGGACGGCGATAAACTGGAGATTGTCCAGTTTATTGGGGGTGGCAACGAACTCGAAGGGCCAACGCCGCCTGTGGATAAGCCGCTGGTTATTGCCGGTAGGACGTTTCGGTCGCGTCTGATTGTTGGCACCGGCAAATACAAGACCTATGCCCAGAACGCCGCGGCGCTGGAAGCCAGCGGGGCGGAGATGGTCACGGTTGCCGTACGCCGGGTAAACCTGACTGATCCGAATCAGGAACGATTAGTCGATTTCATTGATCCCCGGAAATACACCTACCTGCCAAACACCGCCGGCTGCTTTACCGGCGAAGATGCCGTGCGAACGCTTCGACTGGCGCGCGAAGCAGGTGGATGGACGCTGGTGAAGCTTGAGGTCCTGGGGGACAAGAAGACGCTTTATCCGAATATGATCGAGACCTTGCGAGCCACGGAGCTTCTCCTCAAGGAAGGCTTCGAGGTGATGGTCTACTGCAGCGACGATCCCTTGATGGCCAAGCGGCTTGAGGAATTGGGTGCATGCGCAATCATGCCACTTGCTGCGCCAATCGGGTCCGGTCTCGGTGTGCAGAATCCCGTCGGTATCCGCATGATCGTCGAGGAGGCGAAAGTCCCGGTGATCGTTGATGCTGGTGTTGGAACGGCCTCGGATGCGGCGGTTGCAATGGAACTTGGCTGCGACGCCGTTTTGATGAACACGGCCATCGCCGAAGCTAAGGATCCTGTCATGATGGCATGCGCTATGCGTCACGCTGTTGAAGCGGGCAGGCTTGCCTATCTTGCAGGCCGTATGGCGAAGAAGCGTTATGCCGATCCGTCGAGCCCTTTGGCGGGGCTGATATGAAAACTCTGGCTACCTCGCTGGCAGCTCTGGTGTTGGCCGGCTCGGCGGCTACGGCGCAAATCGCCGTATCGGCAAATGACGGCGAAATCGTGCAGGCTGATGGCAGACAGGTTGTTCCGTCCAACCCGGAGCCCGACACGGCGACGGTTATTGATCTCAATGTGAGCCCGCCGAGGGTAGTTGGCGAGGTGGCGGTGCGTGCAAGCGTAATCGGCCCCCCTGAGAGTGTCGCCATATCCCGGGACCGGAGCTATGCACTGATTACAGGAGCCACGAAAATCAATCCTGACGATCGCACCAAATACATTCCAGACGACGTGCTCTCCGTCGTCGATCTAAAGTCGCCGAAGCCTCGTGTGCTTCAGGTACTTCACGCAGGGCTGGGCGCGTCCGGCGTTTCGATCAGTCCAACCGGTGCCTTGGCTCTTGTATGCAACCGCGCGGCGGACACGGTTTCGATTTTCACGATTGCCGGGATGAAGCTGACGCCCGCAGGGACGCTTAGTTTTCCCGTAAAATCGAGTCCTGCCGATGTCGTTTTTACGCCTGATGGCACAAAGGCGCTGGTAACACGTGATGGTGATTCCGCAATTTCACTTCTCGCCATTGACGGCACCAAGGTAACGGATACGGGTGATGATATTTATGCCGGGTTGCGTCCGTACGGCATCGACATGAGTGCCAAGGGCGACATCGCCGTAGCTGCCAATATCGGCCGCGGCGGGCGCGACAACTCGTCAATCAGCGTCATCGACCTTAAGTCCGATCCTATTCACGTCGTGAACACCGTGTCGGTAGGGCCAACGCCGGAGGGGCTCGCCTTATCCGTCGACGGGAAATACCTGGCGGTCAGTTCCGACAACGGCACCGACAAGGCAAGCAGCGCACCTGGTTATCACGAACACGGTTATGTGCAGGTGTTCCTCCGCAAAGGCTTCGGCTTTGCGCCGGTCGCGATGGCGAAGACAGGCCGCTGGTGTGAAGGCGTTGCATGGAGCAAAAACGACCATACGCTGCTGGTACAGTGCATGGTCGAGAAACGCATCTTTGTCTACGCATTCGACGGTAAGGCGCTCAAACACACCGGTGCAATCTCCGTCAAGGGAGGACCCGCCGGCATCCGGACCGAATAAGGTTCAGCCTTGGATCAATTCCTTTAGCGTTTTGTCGTCCACCATACCGGGATGGACTTTACCGTCGATGATGAATGTCGGCGTGCCGTCAATGCCGGCCTCCTGACCCAGCCTCAGTGATGCAGCGACTTGCTTGTCGACTGATGGATCCTTCATGTCGGCCATCAGTTTGGGAATGTCGAGGCCGGCCGTCTGGGCTGCTGCGTAGATCGCCTGTTCGTCAAACTGCTTTGCGCCCATCAGAGCGAAGTGGAATGCCACATATTTGTCGGGCTGCATGCGCGCGGCGACGGCAACATGCGCTGCCATCGTCGACAGTTCGCCCTTGATTGGGAACTCCACAAACGCGAAGCGGACGTCGTTTTTGTGTGCGTCGTAGTATTTCTCGACTGCCGGCAAAGAGGCGCGGCAATAAGGGCAGTCGTAATCGAAGAATTCCACGAACGTCTTTTTGGCATTCTTGGGGCCTGTAACGAAAGCCACCGCCGGACTGAGGAACTTCGGCAAGCCAAGTTTGTCGACTGCGGCCTGACGTTTAATCTGATCCTTCACCTCTTCTTGCTGTTGCAGTTTGTCCGTCATCTCAACGAGCAAGTCGGGATGGGCCACCAGATAAGCGTGGATTCTGGCATCGCCGGTGCCCGGGAGAAAACCTAGGCCGCCAGCCGCAAAGACAATTACAAGCGCCAACGCCGCGCCGATAAGGCCACCCGCGGCGGCTGTCTTCCATTGCTCATTCATGATGGTCAATCCTGCGCTCTGCCCTGCTGTAACTGCGAGGCTGCCACGGAGATAATGTCGTTGGCCCGTTCCCAGTCCGGAGAGCCTTTATCAAGAGATTTCTGCGCTCGTCCAGCGAATACAGCGGCAGGCCGTAGAGCCCCTATCGAGTAGTAACGTTCCGCAGTTGATAGATTGGCCATCGGTTCGTTTCCCAGGTCACTATAGGCCTGCGCCATCTCGTACCATCCGAATGGTTGGTCGCTGTCCTGCTGTAGTGCGATCTTGAGATTTTCGACGGCCGCTTTCTCGATGATCTTGTTTTCTGTGGCGACTTGTGCGGCAGCCAAGGAAACACGCAGCTCAGGTGCGTCGGGCAGGAGATTGACTGACGTTTGATAAGGGGTGATGCCTTTGCCCGGCTGCCCCATCGACACATAAATCTGGCCGAGCACCTCATAAAAGTAAGGATTCTTCGGCTCGTCCTTGATCAGACTTTTGATTTCCTCGAGCGCCTTGGGAAGATTCGGCTGCCGCATGAATACCATCGCATGGGCGTAGCGTGCCGCCTCGCTCTTATCGGATAGTGGGTAGTGGTTGAACACCTCTTGAACCGGGAGCAGGTAACCGATCACCTTCGCCTTCACCATCTCGAAAGCATGAATTGATTGAGGACTGTCGGGGACATCACGGTACGGGGAGGCGTCCGCCTCTTCCTGCAGCAGTGCCACACGATCGCGGTCTGCGGGGTGGTCGCTGGCGAATTCCTTCTCGTTGATACCGGCAGCCGCGGCCTCGTCGGCCATGCGCTCGAATACATGCACCATGCCTTCGCCCGACTGGTGCGTCTCCCGGAGGAAGCGTTGTCCCATCTGATCGGCGGTCGCCTCCTGGACACGGCTGAAACTCAGGAACTCGGCTTGTGCCGCGCTTTGACCCATTCCCATGAGGATCATCCCAGCCTCGCCGGCACCGGCGATGGCAGCACCTAACCCGACGACCATCGACAGCAGCATAGGAATCTCGGCCTTGGCGATGGCGCCGGAGTCGCGGATCAGATGTCCGCCTGCCATGTGGCCGGTTTCGTGCGCCAGGACCCCCTTGAGCTCGTTGGGGCTCTTGAGTTGGATGAACAACCCGGCGTTGACAAAGATATTCTGGCCTTCTGCAACAAAGGCGTTCAAGGATGTGTCGTTGACGATATACATTTTGACGGCGCCGGGATCGATGCCCGCGACCTTTAAGATGGGATCCTCGTAGGACCGAAGCAGTCGTTCGGTCTCGGTGTCCTGCAGAAGGTCAATGCCCTGGGCTAAGACAGGCTGCGCAAAAATGTAAGCCGCGCCGACGAAGCCCGCCGCAAAGGTCAAAATACGCACCAGAGCGGGGCGAGGGGTTCTGCGACGAAGGAGTTGCCGCAAAGGGTTGCAAAACGACAAGGCTTGAACTCTCCTCTCCCCCGAACCCTCGTCGGGGACGGTAGGTGCACCACGTGCTTGCGTCAACGGACGCGAAGCCGCTGATTTCGTCATTAACCAGCCAAGGATTACGCAAGGTTCATGTTTCGCACACGCATTCTTGCCGGCGCGGCCGGCCTGTTGCTGCTAGCCCCACTTGCCGGCTGCTCGATCGACCTTGGTAATACGCTTGGTCTAGGGGGGGCGGCTAAGCCGACCGCGATGGTCGTTGGCGACGAACCCTTCGCAGTGAAAGTCGGTGCGGCAACCTTGGCACAGGGGGGTGACGCCGTAGATGCTGCAGCGGCAATGTATTTTGCCCTCTCGGTAACCTATCCAGTGGCAGCCGGGCTTGGCGGCGGCGGTATCTGTATCGTCCACGATCCAGCACACAATCGGAGCGAAGAGTTCGACTTCCTTACACGCGACGCTGCCGGCGGCGGTGCCTACGCTGTTCCTGGCAACGTGCGCGGATTTGCACTGATGCAAAACGCGTATGGCGCGTTGCCGTGGCAGAAGGTCGTTGCGCCGGCAGAGGGTTATGCGCGCGTGGGCTTTCCGATTTCTCGCGCGCTGGCGGCGCGTCTCAAGGACGCCGAAAACGTCATTCGTCTCGATGCCGGATTGGCGAGCGAATTCATGGATGAATCGGGACACGTCAAGGAAGCCGGAAGTGTTGTGAAGAATGACGAATTGGCAGGCACTCTAGCGTCCATACGCGAACAAGGACCGGAAGGTTTCTATTCGGGAAGTGTTGCTGACAAAATTGTCGCTTATTCATCTGCTCAGAGTGGGGCGATCAGTTCTACAGAGTTGTCCGGGTATCGCGCAGTGCGTGGAACACCAAGGGTCACGCAAATCGGCGATGACTACGTCTTCCTGCCTGCGTCTCGTACCGGGGCTGGGGCGTTTGCCGGTGCGCTGTTGGACAATCTTGCGCTGGCGCAAGCCACGCCGACGGGTTTGCAGGACGCTGATGCGGCAGTGATCGTCGCGGTGAAGGAGACTTTGGACGGCTTTGGCGTAAAGAGCCTTCCACAGGATCTTGGCGCGACCGGTTTCGCCGCGACCGACGCCAAAGGACAAGCTGTTGCCTGTGCGGTGACGATGAACGGGCCCTTCGGCTCCGGGCACACCGCACTGGGCACCGGTGTGACGCTGGCGCGGTCGCCGTCATCAAGCGGTGTCGGGCTGGCGTCGGCATTCCTTACGCCGGTGATTGCAAGTCCTAGTGGTGACGGCGCGGCCGCGTTGGTCGGTGCTGGCGCCGGCGGTCCAAATGGGACAGCAGCAATCGCCTATGCCTTGACGCGCATCGCTCATGGACAAGCGATCCTTACACGCGGTCAGCTGCGCTCGACTGGAGTTGCACCGTACGACACCGTCAATGCCATCGTCTGCTCTGACGGTGTCTGTGCCGCGTTGCCTGACCCGGCGGCCCATGGATTGGGCGCGATCGCTCCCAATCCATAGGGCTGGCCCGTCAATCGAGCCGGAATGCCTTCTGCCACCAACCCTTTTTGGTAGGGGCGGTTGACGGCTCGGCCGGCTCGGATGCGGCGGTCGGCGTCGCGGGCTTGTCTTGCTTTGGCACGGAGGCGCCACCGCCCTCAACCTTGAGAGACCAGACGGGCGTGGAGGCGGCATTCGGAATGGCTTCCGGAACTGGCAGGTGTCCAGTTGAGCTACGCGGTTCCTCGCGCGGTGTGGTGTCGATTTCGTCGAATTGGCCGAAGCGGTCCTCTAGGGGAGCCCCTGATGGAGCGCCGCCATCGGCGCGCTGCTCGGCGCCGGTATGATCCCGATCGCGGCCGCCGCGACGGCCACGTCTGCGCCTGCGCTTGCGTTTACGGCCGCCGTCACCGTTCTGCTGCTCGCCCAACTGAACTTCCCCAGACTGCGGAGGTAGACCGTCTGGTTGGACTGGCCCAGAAGTCTCGTTCGAGACCGCGGCATATTCGTCGACACTATCTGTGGTCACTGCCGAGGTGGCGGGGTTTTGTGTGCCTTGCTGAGGATGAAGGTTTTGATCACGCCGTTGATCGTTCTGGATGGGACGATCGCGATCACGTCCTCCGCGCCGACGCCGGCGGCGTCTGCGGCGTCCGCCGCCGTCTCCCTGCTGCGCATTGGGCTGGGCTTCGACGGCCGCTTCCTTTTCCCTTCGCGGTGAATCCTGTTCGAGTACTTCGTCTTCGGCAATCTCGGGCTCAGGTTCCGCTTCGATGATCTCCGGAGGTGCTTCGATCGGGGCGAGAGGTCTTGGACGGCTCGCCGGATCACGTTGGCCGATACGCTCGATGTCGAAGTCGCCGGCCTTCAAATCCTCTTTGGGATCGAAGGTAATGGTGATGTCGTATTCGCTTTCCAGGCGGGCCAATTCGCGGCGCTTCTGGTTAAGCGTGTAGATGGCAACCTCCCCGGCGACGCGCACGATAAGGCCTTCCGCGCGTTGACGCTGGGCTTCTTCTTCCAGTCCGCGCAACACGCGAAGCGATGTTGATTCCACCGAACGCACGATGCCTTGGCCGCCGCAATGAGGGCAGGGCACGGTCGAGCCGGCGATGACGCCGGCGCGCAGCCGCTGACGTGACATTTCGAGGAGGCCAAACTGGCTGATCTTGCCAATCTGCACTCGCGCGCGGTCGTTCTTTACCGCATTGTGCAGCCGCTTTTCGACAGAGCGATCGTTACGGCTATCTTCCATGTCGATAAAGTCGATGACGATAAGGCCGGCTAGGTCGCGCAGCCGCAGCTGCCGTCCGACTTCGTCGGCGGCCTCAAGATTTGTCTTGGTCGCGGTGTCTTCGATCGAGTGTTCGCGCGTCGCACGTCCGGAGTTCACGTCGATGGCGACGAGCGCTTCCGTCTGATTGATGACGATGTAACCACCGGACTTCAACGTCACGGTCGGCGAGAACATCGCATCGAGTTGCGATTCAATTTGATACCGTTGGAATAGCGGCACGATCTCTTTGTACGGCTTTACGTTCTTGGCATGCGAGGGCATCAGCATTCGCATGAAGTCTTTGGCGTTGCGATAGCCGTCGTCGCCTTCGACGACGACCTCAGAGACATCCTTGTTGTAGAGGTCGCGGATGGCACGCTTGATGAGGTCGCCCTCTTCGTAGACGCAAGCAGGCGCATTGGATTTCAGAGTCAGTTCGCGAATCGTATCCCAAAGGCGAAGCAGATATTCATAGTCGCGTTTGATCTCGACTTTGGTTCGGTTTTCACCGGCAGTCCGGATAATAAGGCCCATGCCTTCGGGTAGCTCGAGCGCTTGAGCCGCCGATTTCAAGCGCTTGCGATCGTTAGCGTTGGTGATTTTTCGGCTGATGCCGCCGCCGCGCGGCGTATTGGGCATGAGAACGCAATAACGGCCTGCTAACGACAGATAGGTTGTGAGCGCTGCACCCTTGTTGCCGCGCTCTTCCTTGACCACCTGCACTAAGATGATCTGGCGGCGCTTGATGACTTCCTGGATTTTGTAGTGGCGACGTCGCACCCATCGCTGCGACGGACGCGTGGCCTGTAACGGTTGTGCGTTTTCTTCGTGTTCGTCACGTTGGCCGCTATCCGTCTCCGCTAGGATCTGTTCGCCGATATCGCTCGGCTCGGAAACCGCCTCGAACGACAGCGGCTGTTCGTCGTCTTCGGAGGTGGTTTCGCCGGACATGTCGCCGCTATCGGCGTCTGCCGCCCTGTCGTCCTCGCATGCCACTGAGATTTCTGCGTCGCCCTCGACCGCGTCGATCACCGACGGTTGGTTGTCCGACGGCGTGTGGTCGCCGTACCCGCCGTTCTCGGAAGAATCACTGTCGTTGAACTCTTCGGTTTCGAAGTCGGCGGCTTCTTCTTCATCGGTTTCCGCCCCATCTTCAGAGGGCTCGGGGTCGGTTTCGGCCCCTTCATTTTCCGCATCGGACTGGGGCTTCGGCCGAGAGCTGATGTCGAATGACTCGAAATCATCTTCCTGACGGCGCCGCGCGTCGGCTTCTTGTTCTGCCAGGAGCGCTATGCGGTCGGCGACGGGGATCTGATAGTAATCAGGGTGGATTTCCGAAAAGGCGAGGAAACCCTGTCGGTTTCCACCATACTCGACGAAAGCCGCCTGCAGCGACGGTTCCACACGCGTTACTTTTGCGAGGTAGATGTTGCCTTTAAGCGGCCGTTTGGACGCCGCTTCGAAATCAAATTCTTCGACTTTTTGTCCGTCGAGAACGACAACCCGGGTCTCTTCGGGGTGGCTTGCATCGATCAGCATACGTTTGGGCATTGAAATCTCCGGGCGGCGCGCACGAGCCCGTCGAGCGTCTCGACGCACGATCTGAGCTGGGGATGGGCCGCCATGTTGTGGTCATGCGCCACCGTGCGGCCGCCTGCGGCAGTGCCACGGGCCGGTGCAAAAAGGGGAGCGCTAAGCCGTTCATTTCTTCACATTTTCGGCCAAACGGCATTAGACCGTTTGGCGTGGGAATCTGCTGCTGGCGGGAAACCTGGGCGGCCAAAACCCAACAACTTGGTTTGGGTAATACCTAGCCTGCATCCGGATCGTTCGCCTTGGAGCGTCAGCTCCAGTTCGACGCAGCGTCAAACAGTTGTAGGTGTCCCGTCGCATGACGGCAAGAGGAACCCTTGAGCTCAGTCAAATTCATAAGGTGCTAACCAAGCGTAAATGGTTTATGCCCGACCCTCTGTTTCAAGGGCCAAGGCTACCCGAAATAGATGCAAAAAATACGAAATATCGCTTTTGGATTAGTGGTTTGCCTTATTTTCGGCGCGGCTGCTGCTCAAGATGCGCCTAAGGCGCCACCCGGTCCTAGGAATGTCGACGACGTCATCGCCAAAATCCTGCGGGAGACGCCCGACACGACAACGCCACCTCGGCCGGTTGTCCTGCCCGGGAACTCGGTTAACGCCTCGGTCCCGGTAGCCCGGGAACCCATCGTCATGGGCGCGCGTATCGGCGAGCACCCTGACCGCACCCGGTTCGTCGTGGAGTTGTCCGATCCCGTCGACATGCGCACCTTCACGCTGAACAATCCGGATCGCGTCGTCATCGACATGCCGGCCGTACAATGGCACCTGGATGGTCCACCGCGCCCCTCTGGCAACGGTGCTGTGAAAAGCTACCGCTATGGTCTGTTTCGGCCGGGCAATTCCCGCTTTGTGATTGATCTCAACCAACCTGTCATTGTCAGCGACGCACTGGTTTTGCCACCGGAGAACGGCCACGGTTACCGGGTTGTGTTCGATCTTTTCCCCACAACGCAGGCAAAATTCGATAGCACGGCTGGCTGGCCGGCGGATTTGAAGGCTAAGGAGAATGCTGCAGAACGTGTGGCTTCCGTGCCGCCTCTGCCGCCTCCGGGCCAGCGTAGTGCTACCAGGAAGATTGTCGTCATCGATCCGGGGCATGGAGGTATTGATTCCGGAACAATCGGTGTGAACGGCACGATGGAAAAGGACATCGTGCTTGCCGAGGGATTAAGGTTAAGGCGGGTTTTGCAGGCCCACGGCTACGACGTGCACATGACCCGCGACACGGACGTTTTCATTCCGTTGGGTGAACGGGTGAAAATCGCTCGTGCGGCGCACGCGGATTTGTTCATTTCGATTCATGCGGATTCGATCCACGATCCGGACGTTGAGGGACTGTCGATCTACACGTTGTCGGAGAAAGGCTCTGACAGGGAAGCTGCCGCCCTAGCCAGCAGGGAAAACCAGTCCGATATCATTGCAGGTGTCGACCTATCTGGTGACAATTCAGCGGTGGCGCCAATCCTCATCGATCTGGCGCAGCGCGATACGATGAACAAATCATCACATTTTGCCGAAACCGCCTTGTCAGAACTTTCGCACGCAACTGATATTTTGCCGCGAAAACCGCACCGTTCGGGTGCGTTGGTGGTCCTGAAGGCACCTGATGTACCAGCCGTGTTGATCGAACTAGGCTACCTTTCAAACGCTCACGATGAGAGCCAAATGAAAACCGTGACTTGGCGCGACCGTGTCGCCAGTGCTATCGCAGACGCCGTGGACCGTTACTTTGTGGCACCAGCTGGAGCCGGCCCGGAAACGGCGCAACGGATGCAGTGACGGAATAGCCTCTTACGATCATAATCGCAGCCCATGACCGATACCCCAGAAGACCGCCCCCCCCAGGGAGGTCGCCTCCCGGAAGACCCGAGATACCGGCCGGGACAGGACCAGACGCCGTGGGCGCTTCCGGCCGCGCCGGAGGGCTTTGCCGGATATTCTTCAGATACGCCGGGGCCTGAAAGCTTCGAGCCGGCCGACGGTCCTGCGCCGCAGGCACCTCGGGAACCGGGCGGCCCATTTGAGCCGCTGCAGCAGTTTTGGAGCGCTTGGCGCGGTCGAATCATTCTTTATCTCGGCCTGTCCGCCGTTGTCGTACTCGCCGCCGGAGCACTCGCAGTCGTTGTTTACGTCTGGCTGGTAACCCGAGATCTACCGAGTGTCGAGGCGCTGCAGAATTATACCCCTCCCGTGACGACGCGGGTCTATGCCGGAGATGGCACGGTTATCGGTGAATATGCTCGTGAGCGGCGCATATTCGTGCCCATAGCATTTGTACCAAAATTGGTTGTGGAGGCGTTCACCTCGGCGGAGGATCGCAATTTCTTTAATCACCCAGGCATTGATCCCAGCGGCATGTTGCGTGCGGCGATCAAGGATGTCGGTCGGGTCATCGAGGGGCGCCGTCCGGAAGGTGCCTCCACCATCACGCAACAGGTCGCACGCAACTTCTTGCTGAATTCCGACGTCAAGGTTTCACGCAAAATCCGCGAAGTGATCCTGGCTTTGCGTATTGATGCGACCTATTCGAAGGAGAAAGTCCTCGAGCTCTATTTGAATGAGATCAATCTCGGTCAGAACTCCTACGGTGTTGCCGCGGCAGCGCTAAATTATTTCGGCAAATCGCTCGACGAATTAGACATCTCTGAAGTCGCGTTCCTGGCCTCGCTGCCCAAGGCACCGAGCCATTATGATCCGCGCTACCATTATAGAGCGGCCATCGACCGGCGAAATTGGGTCATCGGTCAGATGGAAGAGAACGGTTACATTACTGACGAGCAAGCAAAAGCCGCGATAGCCGAACCTTTGGATGCGGAGACCCGTCCGCTCGGCAGTCAGACGGAAGACGCGAACTATTTCGTGGAAGAAGTCCGCCGCCAGCTTTATGCAAAATATGGTGAGAAGGCGCTTTACGATGGCGGCTTGCAGGTGCGCTCTTCGCTTGACACTCGGCTACAGAATTACGCGGTGAATGCATTGCGCACGGGTCTCGTGCGCTACGATCGTCGTCATGGCTGGCGCGGCGCGACGAGTCACATCAACGTCAACGGCGACTGGAAGGAAACTCTCGCTAGCATCGGCAACCATTCGGGTATCGATTCCTGGCAAATTGCAGTCGTGTTGGGTTACGGGACTGACAAGAGCGTAGATATCGGCCTTGCTAACGGTTCCCGTGCACGCATCCCGTTCAGCGAGCTTCTTTGGGCGCGGCCGGAATTGAAGGATGCGCTGGTCGGCGCACAGCCGGCCAAGCCCCAGAACGTCGTGAAAATCGGTGACATCATTTATGTCGAGCCGGTGGATAACAAAGGTGACTACGGCCTTCGCCAAGTGCCGGAGGTCAACGGTGGCATTGTCGCAATGGATCCGCATACAGGTCGCGTCATGGCTTTGTCCGGCGGCTTTTCCTACGCGTCCAGCCAATACGACCGGGCGATGCAGGCGTTGCGGCAACCCGGTTCGGCCTTCAAACCCTTCGTCTATGCTGCTGCGCTGGACAATGGTTTCACCCCAGTCAGCAAGGTCCTGGACGCGCCATTCGTTATGGAGCAGGGCCCCGGTCTTCCACTGTGGCATCCCGAGAATTTTGAGAAGAAATTCATTGGCTTGGCGACATTGCGTCGCGGTATTGAGCTTTCCAAGAATCTGATGACGGTGCGTCTGGCCCAAGCCGTTGGCATGGACAAGATCGTACCCTACGCGGAGCGGTTCGGAGTCTACGACCATCTCGATCCGCTTCTCGCCAACGCGTTGGGCTCCACTGGAACGACTTTGCTGAGGATGACCACCGGTTATGCGGAATTTGTCAACGGCGGCAAGAAGATCACACCGTCGCTGATCGACCGAATTCAAGACCGCAACGGCATAACGATCTGGCGTCATGACCAGCGCCCATGCACCGGTTGCGACGACGCGACTTGGAACGGTCAGGCCGAACCGCTGCTTTCCGATACACGCGAGCAGATCATCGACCCGCGCACCGCTTATCAGATCGTTTCGATGCTTCAGGGTGTCGTGGAGCGCGGCACAGGCCGCATCGTAGCATCGGTAGGCAAGCCTCTCGCCGGTAAAACTGGTACCTCCAACGAGTCCAGAGACACGTGGTTCGTCGGGTTCTCACCCGATTTGGCCTGTGGTGTTTATGTGGGCTTCGATGATCCGCGTACACTTGGCAAGCTCGAGCAGGGGGCGACGGTGGCGGCGCCGATTTTCAGGGACTTCATGAAGGGCGCGCTCGCGGATGTACCCCCCACCCCGTTCCGCGTGCCGCCTGGCATCGAGTTCGTTTCCGTGAACCGGCTGACGGGTGATCCGGCGCCCCCGGGCTCTCCGGACGCAATCGAGGAAGCCTTCAAGTCCGGCACGGCCCCTGGTGATCCCGGAGCGCCGCCTCAATTGGTAATCGGTGGCGACACGCCTGCGGGTGTCAATCCGATGTCGCCAAATGGCGTAGGCGAGGGTACAGGCGGCCTCTATTGATCGCAAAATTGACTAATTCCTAAATGACAAACATGGCTGGTATGGGCCATGGTGGTAAAAGCCGATCTCCGGTCGCGTTGCGTCTGGGGTTGCTCATGGACATGTAAAGAATGGCTGCTCAGATCGAGAACGATCGGCCGATAGGGTTGCGTGCACGCGGGGCTTTACTGGTCCGTCGGTCGCGGCTCGCACTTGCCGCCATCCAGCGTGATCTGCGCGCGAGCGAGGTCGGGCAGATTCTGCTCTGCGCGCTGCTTGGCGTTGCCATCGGCGTTTCTGTCGATGTCCTGCGCGAAGGTGTCGTCTTTCTTCACCGTCAAAGCTTCGCGCTCCCCATGCGGGAATATCTGAGCACCGGCATCGGTGTTTCGGACATCAGGATAATGATCGTGCCGGCCCTGGGTGGTTTGTTGCTCGCCCTGTTCCGGCACGTCACGAGACGCTTCAGAAAAGCCGATATCGTCGATCCGATCGAGGCAAACGCCTTGTATGGTGGGCGCATGTCATTTCGGGATTCGATGCGTCTCACGATAACGACCTTGATATCGAACGGTGCCGGCGCGTCGCTCGGCATGGAGGCCGGTTACAGCCAATTTGGCGCGGCAGTTTACTCGTTCGTTGGCCAGTACTTCAGGCTTAGGCGCAGTGATTTGCGCGTTTTCACGACTGCCGGGGCCGCGGCGGCCATTGCAGCGGCATTCAATGCGCCTCTCGCCGGCGCGTTCTACGGGTTTGAGTTGATCCTGGGCAGCTATTTGCCGCGGGCTCTTGCTCCGGTGGTGGTCGCTTCAGTGTGTGCGGCACTGATGCAAAGGTCCATGACGCATATGCGGGCCTTATTCGAGGTGCCGAGCGGAATGGTCATGGAGCCGCGGAGTTATTTCTTATTCGGACTGATGGGGGTCGTGGCGGCCGGTATTGCGATTGCTACGATGCGGGCGGTGACGTGGACCGAACAAACGCTGCGTGCGACCGGTGTGCCGGACTGGCTACGGCCGGCTGTAGGTGGTTTTCTCCTTTCTTGCATTGCACTGTATTTTCCACAGGTCCTCGGCAGCGGCCATGGGGCCATTCAATTTCATTTCGATCACAATTGGCCGTGGTTGCTGCTGCTGGCGTTGCTGGCGGCCAAACTTATCGCCTCCGCTGTGTCGATCGGCAGTGGCTTTCGCGGCGGCCTGTTCAGTTCGTCACTTTTCCTGGGTGCCTTGTTCGGCGGCACGTTCGTGGAGATTGCCGCGATGCTGATGCCTGACATCGCTGCGCAGCGTGCTGCGTTCATGCTGGCGGGGATGGGTTCGGTCGCTGCGGCGATTATTGGCGCGCCGCTTACCATGGTGTTTCTAACTCTCGAATCGACAGGCGATTTCCCCGTCACGCTCGGTGTGTTGGTGGCCGTCACTATTGCATCGACGATCGTCCGCTTGACCTTCGGCTATTCGTTTGCGACGTGGCGCTTTCAGTTGAAGGGCCTCGGCATTCGCGGGGCACATGACGTCGGCTGGATTTCCGACCTCACGGTTGGGCGCTTAATGCGCTCCGATCCAAAGACTGCAACAAACGATGTGACGCTGCGGGCCTTACGGGAGATGTATCCGCCAGGCAGTGCCAAGCGACTGTTCGTTGTCGATCGACAGGGTTTCTACGTTGGCAGCATCGACGCCATCGATATGCACAATCCCATGTACGACGACGCGTTGCAGGGCCTCGTGGCCGGCGATCTCGCGGGCCACGCGGATCTCTTTCTGGCGCCCGGCGAAAATGTCCGTACTGCGCTGCTGCGTTTCGAAGATACCCAGAGCGAAGCACTGCCCGTGCTGGCCTCGCGCAGTGATCGCAGGCTCATTGGCTACATGACGGAAGCGTACTCCTTGAAACGCTATACCCAGGAACTCGAGCAGTTGCGTAGTGTCGAGACGGGCGGCAGCGATCTCTTCCCGCTCGGCAAGACCTCACACATGTGAGCGGTTTGCACATATCGAGTTGAATCATTATATCCGCGTGCCGGAAAGACGATGGTTGCTATGCGCCCAGATACTGAACGCAATATCGAGGAAATCCAGCAGGCGGTAGCCCTGCTGAGGAGGCATCTTTGACTGGGATAAATCCCTCCGCCGGCTCGACGAACTGAACGCCAAGGCAGAAGACGCCGCTATCTGGAACAATCCGCAGGAAGCCCAGAAGCTGATGCGCGAACGCCAGCGGCTGGACGAGGCGCTATCTGCGGTTCGCAAACTGGAAGCGGAACTAGCCGACGCGCAAGGCCTGATCGAACTCGCTGAGGCTGACAACGATGCGGCGATGGTGGTCGACGCCGAAAAGTCTATTGGGGCGCTGAGCAAGCGCGCCGAGGAAATGCGCTTAGAATCAATGCTATCCGGCGAGGCCGACGGCAACGACACCTATCTCGAAATCCACGCCGGAGCAGGGGGAACCGAGAGCCAGGACTGGGCCGAGATGCTGATGCGCATGTACACGCGTTGGGCCGAGCGCAAGGGTTACAAGCTCGAGTACCTGGAAGAGAGCGAAGGTGAGGGGGCCGGGATCAAGTCCGTCACCGTCTTGGTCAAGGGGCCGAACGCCTATGGCTGGCTGAAGAGCGAGGCAGGTGTGCACCGGCTTGTGCGCATCTCACCGTTCGATTCCAACGCCCGGCGGCACACCAGCTTCTCATCTGTCACCGTTTATCCCGTGATCGACCAAACCATTGAGATCGATATTCCCGAAAAGGATGTGCGCATCGACGTCTATCGCGCCAGCGGCGCCGGCGGTCAGCATGTCAACAAGACGGAAAGCGCCGTGCGTATCACGCACTTGCCCACCGGTATTGCGGTGTCATGCCAGACCGAGCGCTCTCAGCACCAGAATCGCGCCAACTGCTGGGACATGCTTCGTTCGCGGCTCTACGAAATCGAACTGGAGAAGAAGCGCGCGGAAACGGGCGCTTTCGTCGGCGAGAAGAGTGATATCGGCTGGGGGCATCAGATACGGTCCTATGTACTCCAGCCCTATCAGCTGGTGAAGGACCTGCGCACCGGCATCGAAAGCCGCTCGCCGGACGACGTGTTGGATGGCGATCTGGATCCCTTCATGGCGGCAGCACTTGCTCAGGCCGTCGGCGGTAAACCGAAAGAGAAAATCGAGGATTTGGATTAGCCACCAAAAGAAAACCCCGCTTCGATGTCTCGAAACGGGGCTTCAAATATTGAGGATTAGAGCCGTCGCTCAATTGGCTTTCAGCGGCGTGAATGTTGCCGCGGTTGCCCCAGTGGTCATCGGGCGCGACACCATCGAGGAAACGGCGGATGGAGCCGCGACCGGAGGCGCGGCAGGCGCGCTCGGCGCAGGCGCAGCAGGCGCCGTACGATATTCAGGTTTCTTCGGCGCTTCGTCTGCCAAGGGATTATCGGCGTGGCGACAGTTGCCCTCGAAGAACGCGCCGGTCTCGACCGCAAACGCTTCGTGCAGGATGTTACCTTCGACATGACAAGTCGAAGCCAGCAGTACCTTGCGGGCGCGGACGCTTCCCTGCACGCGACCACGGACAGTCACTTCTTCCGCCGTGACGTCGCCGTGGATGAAGGCTTTGTCACCGATCACCAAGCCTGCGCTGTGCACGTCGCCTTCGACACGCCCGTCAATCTGGATGTCACCGGTCGAGGTCAGCGTGCCAGTCACAGTCAGATCGGCGCTGATAATCGACGGCGCGGAAGACGAGCGCGGCGTGCGCTTGGCCTGCATGGCCGCCGGGCCGGTCGAGCTTACAGCGATGTCGGAATCCTTGTCCTTACTCTTGCTGGAGAACATAGCGACCTGCCTCGATGAATTTCCTCGGATTTCTCACAACGTCATCGTACCACACTTCGTAATGGACGTGCGGGCCGGTGCTGCGCCCGGTCGACCCAAGGTCCCCGATCGGTGCACCTTTCGCCACCTTAGCGCCAACGTGCACTAATATCGACGATAGATGACCGTAACGTGTATGAATTCCAAAACCATGGTCAATTTCTACCATATTTCCATAACTGCCCCTCGCACCGGCCCAAACGACCGTGCCGGGCGCCGTGGCGCGGACGATGCTTCCCCAAGGACCGGCAAAATCCAGGCCTGGATGGAAGGCTAGGTGTCCCGTAAAGGGATCGACACGCGGCCCGAAGCCGCTGGAAATATCGTACTGGGACCCAGAAACTGGTGTCGTCAGCGGCACATGGCGCATGCCTTTGAGAAGCTGGTTCATCTCGTCGAGCACCGCGTAGGCGTTCAGATAGGCCTGCTGGAAGGCACCGTCTGAAATTCCTTCAATATGTACGGAATTTAAGGGGATATCCGGGCCGCCGACGCCCTCGCTGGCCTCGATCCGCTGGACGAACTGTGTTGGGTTGATACCCGTACGGCGTAAGACGGCCTGGATTTCGCCTACGCCGTCAGCCACCTCGCCCTGGGTGCGCACCATCAAGTTGGTCTCGTTCATGCTGAGACGGCGTACACGGTTGGTCTGAGCTGCCAAAAGCTTGAGAACGGGATGCCGCGCGTACGTCGCCTCCTGAACGGGGGCTGGCTGGCTGACGCCAAACAGGGCGCCAGCGATGCGCCCGACGGCGCCACCAAGATCTAGAAAGCTCGCATGTGTCGGCTTAGCTGTCCGAGGTTGGGGTTTCACCGGCTGGGGACTTACGGTCAAATCCGAAGATCCGCCGTCGTCATCGCTGTCTGAGCCGCCCATACCGGTCGGCGGCGCCGTAGCGCCCAGACTGTCGCTCGCGGTGCCGCCATCCAGGGATGACGCATCGGCTGTTCCACTTTTCAGGGTAGGCCCAAAGGTTCCATCGCCGGCAAGCGCTGCATCAACCTGCTGCTTGCGCTCCAGGAAGTGCATGATGGTGCCTTGCTTGGCCTGGAGCTCGTCTGCCGTAGCCTTGAACTTGTCCTCTGCAGAGACCAACGCGCCATTCACTTCGTCGTATGACAGCTGGAGGTCGGCCACGCGATTTTCGTAGGCCGACTGCATCTGCTGATAGCGGTGGTCCTTTGCGGCAATGATGCGGTCTTTGAAGATGACGTTTACCGTCGCGAACGCGACCCAACCGAGGAAGATGAGGGACAGGCCTGCCAGGGTCGCTTGCAGCGTCGGGCCGAACGTGAAGAACTGCACCCGGCCATCGCTGCGAATGTAAATTTGACGTTCAGGAAATGTTTCGTGAAGCCACGCCCAGACGCGCTCCACGAGCGTCTCCGCCATCTCTGGACTTCCCTTTTTGGCGTCAATTCGTGCGCCGACCCCAGTTGGCCGCATTTCACTCAATTGTCGGCGACTAATCAAGCTCTTAGCCCAGAAAAATGACTTCGAGGTTAACCTCGGACCAAAGCGCTTTGGGTGTTTCGGCGTGATCAAAGCGATTTTGCCGCAGCTAGAACGGCCTCCGCATGGCCAGGGACTTTCACTTTGCGCCAAACCTGATGGATTCGGCCGCTCGCATTGACGAGAAAGGTCGCGCGCTCCATCCCCATGTATTTCCGTCCGTACATGCTTTTTTCGACCCACACGCCATAAGCCTGCGCGACTTTTGTATCGGGGTCAGACGCCAGTATCAGTTTCAACTTCTGATTGGCCTTAAATTTGTCATGCGAAGCCGTGCTATCCTTCGATACACCGATGACAGGAACTCTTAACGATTTGAAGTTATTGCTGAACTTTGTAAAATCGAGAGCTTCTTTGGTGCAGCCGGAAGTACTGTCTTTCGGATAGAAGTACAAAACAAAGGGTTGCCCCTTCAGTCCGGAAAGCGAAACTTCGCCCGCGCCGTCGGTCGCGAGCTTGAAAGCAGGGGCCTTATCGCCAGGCTGTAAGTCCATGTGGGCTCCAGAAAAGTTGCAGTCCAATGTCTGGCCCTATAGGCGATAAAGTGATGCGCGATTCAGCGCAAGTCCTCGCTTATGTCGTAATTGGTGGCCATGGAGGGGTGGACGAGGTAGGCGGCCCTTGAAATTGTCCAACGTTCTGCCCTGGAAGCTCGGCTTGTTCCTTAAGCGGTACATCAAGGCTCACCACGTCAGCCGTGCCGCGTTAATAGCGGCAGGGACGGCGGCGGCGCTGCTTTTCTTCGTCATCGGGGCGGGCGTCCGGTTGCTGATTGGCCCTGTGTCGCTGGGCCCGTTCGGGGGCACCCTCGCCGATGCTCTGGCCCAGGCGCTCCCGGGCATCACCGTCAAATACGACCAGGCGGCCATCGAATGGGCACGCGATGAAGGCCGGGTGAACCTTGTCATCCTGGGCACTCGCGTCTTCGACGCCGACGGTCGCATCATCGCCCAGGCACCGAAAGCCGACATCGATCTTGCGGCGAAGCCGTTCCTTCAGGGCAAGGTCGTCATCAAGCGCATTGCTTTGATCGGCGTTCAGCTCACGCTCGTGCGCACCAAGGAAGGCGGCCTGCGCCTGGGTGTGGAACAGGACAAGCAGGAACGCGACATCTTAAGCCGCATCTCGGACGCGCTGTCGGTGACGAACAGAAACACCGCGTCGCTGGAGAGCTTCGCGGTGCGCAACGCGCGATTGGCATTCTTCGATGAAGCGACGGGGTTGTTTGTCGTTGCGCCGCAGGCGAATTTCCGCCTGGCTGCCGCCGGACACAACCTCGACGCAAAACTCGACGCCGCGGTTGAGATTTCCGGACATCGAGCCCACATCACCGCCGAGTTCACCTTTCCACCCAAGAAAGGCAAGGTCGAAGGCGCAGTCACGGTTACAGGGTTTGATGTCGCCGCGCTCGCTGCCAACAGCAGCACATTTGCCGCGACTAGGAATGCTGCTCTCAAGGTTGACCTGTCGGCATCTTTTGTCTTCCAGGGCACGCATCTGCTCTCGGCGGACTTCGGTGCCGGCGCGAGAGGATCTTTTGCCATTCCCGGCAACAGGAATGGTCCCGTGCGCGTGCGCAGTCTGCGCGCCATCGGCCGTTACGACGCGGTCAATAGGCGTCTGCTGCTTGAGGATGCCACCATCGATTCCGATAAGATCAAAGCGCGTCTGCAAGGCTGGTTCGACCTCGTCATGAGCAAGACGGGTACAATCGACGCCATACGCGCCGATATGCAGATGGACAAGTTGGTGTTGGCGCTGCCAGGTGTTTTTGCCCAGCCGATTGAATTGCATCTTATCGATCTGCGCGGTGCCTGGCATCCCGGCCAGAATGAACTGACCATCGACCATCTTGGCGTGAACGGCGCGCCGCTGTCCCTGATGGCTTCCGGCAGCGTCACGCTCGCACAAAGTCAGTCACCCGCAGTGGATGTCAAAGGCACGATCTCGCCGATCGGCGTGCGCGATCTCTTGCGCTATTGGCCTCTAGCGGCGGCGGGCGGCGCGCGCGAATGGCTGGTGGCGAACATGCTCGCCGGAAACATCGGGCCGACGACCTTCGCCGCCAATATTCCGATCGGCGCACTCGACAGCGGCATCCTGCCTACCGGCGCACTCGACGTGAAGTTCACGCTGGCCGGAGGTGAGATCAATTACGTCAAGGGCCTT
Organism: Alphaproteobacteria bacterium; assembly: GCA_028865545.1. Classification (GTDB taxonomy): domain Bacteria; phylum Pseudomonadota; class Alphaproteobacteria; order Micropepsales; family Micropepsaceae; genus Rhizomicrobium. The sequence continues at coordinate 34,220 of JAGWJY010000009.1, forward strand.
ACGCACCTGACGCAAATCCAAGGCAGTGCAAGGGTGACCGACAATTCGCTCGTTGCCGATATCTCTTCCGCCAAAATTGGCCCGCTGGCGGTGAGTGCGGGCAAGTTTTCGATCCCGGACATGTATGTCACGGGTGAGGCAGGCGATATCACCGCCCATGTGCAGGGCGCGATGTCGGACGTACTATCACTGATCGATCTGCCTCCACTCGGCTATCCGACACGCTTTGGCATCAGCCCAGCCGATACCAAAGGGACAGCCGCGGTGGACATGGCATTCCACGTGCCATTACTCAAAAATTTGAGCGTCGGCGACGTCAAGATAGGGATCAAGGCTGCCGTCAGCGGGTTTGCCATTACGTTGGGGCCGCACACCGAGTTGACCGACGGCATGGTCAATTTCACCATCGACAATAACAAACTGCACGCTACTGGCACAACCGGCGTTGGCGGCTCGCCTTCACGCCTTGCTCTCGATTGGGCCGAGGATTTCAACACAGCAAGTGCCATTACCACCAAGATCTCTGTGAAGGGATCGCTGGACGAGCGGGCCCGCGCGGCTTTGAATCTCCACACGCAGGATTATCTCCGTGGGCCTGTCGGTGTAAGCGGCACTTTGACGGGGCATCGCGGTGCGCTGAAACAGGCCAATCTCGTGCTCGATCTGACGCCGTCGACGGTGTCGGTCGACTTTATCGGCGTCAACAAGCCAGCAGGCTTTCCAACGACGGCGCACCTTAATGTAACCTTCGGTGCTCACAGCGTGCCGTCGATGGAGATATTGCACTTCAGCGGACCGGGCACCAACATCTCGGCAACCGCGAATTATGACAGCAGCGGAACCTTGACCCAATTACAGGCGCCGGTCGTGCGCATCGGTCCACAGGATGACTTTTCCCTCAACGTCACGCGCGGATCGTCCGGTGTGGATATCGCAATACGGGGACACTCGCTCGACGGGTCGCGCCTCGCCGCGCATGGCACCGGTGGGAGCGAAGAGAAATTTGACGAACCTTTCCACATCAACGCCAAGCTGACGCGGCTGGTGTTGCGCGATGGCGTGGTGATTTCGCCATTCGCGCTCGATGTTTCCGGCATCGCCGACAGGCCCGGGGCCCTGTCGCTGGCCGGTAGCTTGTCAAAGACCGCGACCGTGACAGGGTCGATCACCGCAACGGACAGCGGCCGCCATCTTGTCTTCGCCACCAACGATATGGCGCTGCTGAGTAGAGGTTTTTTTGGCTTCAACAGCTTGCGCGGCGGCAAGTTCGATTTTGATGCCATGCTGCCGGGCAAAGTGACCGACACAGGACCGAAGCCCGATAACGTTCCTGATTTTGAAGGCAAGATGACGTTGAAGGATTTTCGCGTCGTCGACCAGCCTTTCCTGGCGCGTCTGTTTACGGTCGGTTCGCTCGGCGGATTGATAAACCTAATGCAGGGGCAGGGTATCGTCGTCGATACGCTCGAGGTTCCGTTCTCGTCTCGAAACGGTGTCGTCTCCATACACGACGCGCACGCCACCGGCCCTGCCATCGGCATCTCCGGTGACGGCTATATCGACCGGCCAAAGAACGACATCGCGATAAAAGGCTCGCTAGTCCCGCTGTACAGCATCAACAGCGTGCTGGGTAACATTCCGCTGCTGGGCGACGTATTCACCTCCAAGCAGGGCGAGGGCATCATCGGCATGACCTATAGCGTCAGCGGCAACGCCGACGAGCCGAACGTCAGCGTCAATCCGCTCTCCGCGCTGGCACCCGGAATTCTTCGCCGCATTTTCGAAGGCAGTATGCCGAACGCGGCGCAGGCACCGTCGAACGCACCAAAGGTGGTGTCTCCCGCGCCGGCAGCTACACCGGAGTCCAAGTCCAAAAAGAATTAGACCGGCTTGATCAGAATGTGCTTCTTCTTGCCGACTGAGAGCTTGATGAAGCCTTTACCGGTGACATCCGCGGCACTCACCGTCGCTTTCACGTCTTTCACGACCTCGTCGTTTACCCGCAGTCCGCCACCCTCGATGAAGCGGCGCGCTTCGCTGGCAGATGACGTTAGTCCGGCCAGATGTGTCAGTGCAGTGACGGCAAGGCCTTCCAGCTTGCCTCTCGCAAGCTCGAACGTCGGTAGACCTTCGTCGATCGCGCCTTCCTCAAAAGTGCGGCGCGCAGTCTCCGCGGCCTGTTCGGCCGCTGCGCGTCCATGCGCCAGCGTCGTTGCCTCGGTCGCTAGCACCTTCTTGGCGTCGTTGAGCTCCGCGCCTTGCAGCGCTGTGAGCCGGGCGATCTCGTCGAGCGGCAGATCGGTGAAGATGCGCAGGAAGCGGCCGACATCGGCATCTTCCGTGTTGCGCCAATATTGCCAGTAGTCGTACGGGCTCAGCATGTCCGGGTTGAGCCAGACCGCGCCCGCCGCCGTCTTGCCCATCTTGGCGCCCGAGGCGGTGGTCAGGAGCGGCGTCGTCAGGCCGAACAATTCCGTGTTCTCGACACGGCGGCCGAGATCGATCCCGCTGACGATATTGCCCCATTGATCGGAGCCGCTCGATTGCAACTTGCATCCGTAACGGCGGTACAGCTCCACGAAATCGTAGGCTTGCATGATCATGTAATTGAATTCGAGGAAGCTGAAGGGAAGGTCGTTGTCGAGCTTCATCTTCACGCTGTCCATCGTCAACATGCGGTTGACCGAGAAATGCCGACCGATCTCCCGCAGGAACGGTACGTATTGCAGCTTGTCCAGCCAGTCGGCGTTGTCGACCATGATGGCGTCGGTCGGGCCGTCGCCGAAGGTGAGGAAGTTCGCAAAGGTGCCGCGGATTGCCGCCTTGTTTGTTTCGATCTGTTCTTCACTGAGCAGCGGGCGAGCCTCGTTGCGGAATGACGGATCGCCGACCTTGGTCGTGCCGCCGCCGACGAGGACGATGGGGCGATGGCCCGCCTGCTGAAGGCGTCGCAAAGTCATGATCTGCATGGCATGGCCGACATGCAGGCTGGGGGCAGTGCAATCGAAGCCGATATAGGCCGTCACCCGTTCCTGGAGGAACAGGGCGTCGAGCCCCTCGGTGTTAGTTGTCGCGTAGTACTGTCCGCGCGCCACGACGGTGCGGAGGAATTCCGAGCGAAAATTTGGCGCGTTGATCATGCTGTTACCCGAAGCGGCAAAGAGCTTACCGCCCTTCGTGCGGGTTGTTCATCCGGTTCGAGGCGTATTCCTTCACCATCTCCACGACATCGGTTTCGTGCTTGTCGAAGAAATGGTTGGCGCCTTCCACCTTCTCGTAGGTGATCCTGATGCCCTTCTGCGCCGTCAGCCGGTCGACCAGCTTCTGCACATCGGGTTCAGGCACCACGAGATCCTTGGTACCGTGCAGGATCAGGCCGGAGGCCGGGCAGGGGGCCAAGAAGGCGAAATCGTACATGCTGGCGGGCGGTGCGATCGAAATGAAGCCGGTGATCTCGGGCCGACGCATCAACAGTTGCATGCCGATCCAGGCGCCGAAGGAAATGCCGCAGACCCAAACGAAAGACGGATTGGGATAGAGCGTGTTCATCCAGTCGAGAATGGCCGCGGCATCCGAGAGCTCACCGGCGCCTGAATCGAACGTACCCTGGCTCCGGCCGACGCCACGGAAATTGAAGCGCACCGTGGTGCAGCCGAGCCCGTGAAACATGTGGAACAGGTCGTAGACCAGCGGATTGTTCATCGTGCCGCCGAACTGCGGATGCGAGTGCAGCACAAGCGCCATCGGCGCGCCGGGCGCCTTCTGTCGCTGGTAGCGCGCTTCGATGCGCCCTGCCGGTCCGGGGAGAATGATATCGGGCATGAGTGGAACAGCTCCTCAGCGCTTGGCGACGTTGCGCGTTTTTGTTGATCTTGTAGGGCTTTCCAGCTTGGCGGCGGCCAAAATAAAATTATTCAAAAACAATAGCATAGCACCTTTTCTTGGCGAGGCGTCAGCATGAATTCTTGACTAAGGAGCTCAGGAAATCTATATCCACTGTGGACGGACGCCCCGCGGTTGACCGCTGTTCTTACACCAAGCGGCCCCCCTGAAAGCAAGGAAAACGCGCGCGGCAGCTTGGAGTTGAAGCTATGAGGCTCAGTACCAAAGGCCGCTACGCAGTGATGGCGATGGCCGATCTGGCCATGCACGAGGCTGGTTCCCGGCCCGTTTCGCTCGCCGACATCGCCGAACGGCAAGAAATTTCGCTTTCCTATCTGGAGCAACTGTTCGCCAAGCTGCGACGCAATGGCTTGGTGTCGAGCGTGCGAGGTCCCGGCGGTGGCTATCGTTTGAGTCGGCCTTCTGAGGAAGTCCGCGTCGCCGACATCATTATGGCCGTGGACGAACCCCTTGCCGCCACACGTTGCAAGACGGGAACGGCCAAGGGCTGCATGGTCGAGGGGGCTCGCTGCATCACCCACGATCTTTGGGAAGAGCTCGGTCGGCAGATTCACGTGTTCCTGTCGTCCGTGTCGCTTGCCGACGTGGTGGAGAAGCGCGTATTGGGCCGGGCTCAGCTCGATCTGCAGAACGGTAACAGCCGGGTCGCCGCCTAAGATTTGCTCAAGAGTGTGATGGTTTATCTCGATCATAATGCGAGTTCGCCCTTGCGCGCGGAAGCGCGGGAAGCAGCGATGCGCGCGCCGGGGGCCAATGCTTCTTCGGCGCATGGTGCGGGGCGGGCCGCACGCGCAGCGATCGAGCAAGCGCGCGAAAGGGTGGCCGCACTCGCCGGCACGAAAGCTGCCGATGTGATCTTCACCAGCGGCGGCACGGAGGCCAATGCGTCCGGGCTGTGGGGCGCCGTGCACGGCGCCGCGGACGCAGGCGCGCGCATCACGCGCCTGTTTGTATCGGCAATCGAACATGAATCCGTCCTTGCCAATGCAGCCGCGCTGACGGAACGCATGGCCGGTCTGCGTCTCGAGACAATCCCGGTCACGCGCGACGGCATCGCCGACGTCGACGCCTTGCGGATTCTCCTGCGCGAAGGCAAAGGCCGGGCGCTGATCGCGCTGATGGCCGCCAACAACGAGACCGGCGTCGTGCAGCCCGTCGCCGAGGTGGCGCAACTTGCCCAGGAAGCCGGCGCGCTGCTGTTCGTCGATTGCGTCCAGGCGGCGGGCAAGATGGCGATGCCGTCGGCCGATTATGTTTCGCTCTCCGCTCATAAAATCGGCGGCCCTCAGGGGGCTGGTGCCTTGATCGTGCGTGAAGGCGCGCCGTTCGCGGCGCTCATTCTTGGCGGCGGGCAGGAGCGTCGGCGTCGCGCCGGCACGGAAAATGTTTCCGCCATCGCCGGCTTTGGCGCTGCGGCGGAAATCGCTGCGCTGGAATTGCCGAGCGCGGACCGGATCGCTGCATTGCGCGATCGTTTCGAAGAGGGGGTGAAGCGCATTGCACCTGAGACGGAAATCTTCGGCGCAAAGGTCATGCGTCTGGCGAACACCACGAACTTTGCGCTGTCGGGTGTCGCAGCGGAAACTTCGCTGATGGCCTTCGACCTGGACGGCATCCTGATGAGTTCCGGGGCCGCGTGTTCGTCCGGGAAGGTGACACCCTCGCACGTCCTGCGGGCGATGGGAGTGGGCGACGAACTGTCGCGTTGCGCCATGCGGGCCAGCTTCGGCTGGAATTCCACCGGCGCCGATGTCGATGCGGCGCTTGAATCCATCACCAAACTGCTTGCGCGCGTCCGTACACGCGCCGCAGCATGAGGCCAGCAATGTCCGCAGCCGCTGATACCAAAGAACAGGTCGCCGCCTTGGGCGAGAAGTACAAGTACGGCTTCGTCACGGATATCGAGATGGAGCGTGCGCCAAAAGGGCTGTCCGAAGAGACCGTACGCTACATTTCGGCGAAAAAGGGCGAGCCGGAGTGGATGCTGGACTGGCGCCTCGGCGCGTTCCGGCGCTGGAACGAAATGACCGAGCCCAACTGGGCGCGCGTACATTATCCCAAGATCGACTACCAGAACGCCTATTACTACGCGGCGCCGAAAGCGCCAGAAAAGAAGCTGAGCCTGAACGAGGTCGATCCCAAGCTGCTGGAGACTTATGCCAAGCTCGGCATTCCGCTTTCCGAGCAGAAAATGCTGGCCGGCGTGGCGGTGGACGCGGTGTTCGATTCCGTTTCGGTCGCCACAACTTTCAAGGCAAAGCTGAACGAAGCCGGCGTGATCTTCTGTCCGATCTCGGAAGCGATCCGGGATTATCCGGACATGGTGCGAAAATATCTGGGCACTGTCGTGCCGGTGAGCGACAACTTCTTCGCCACGCTGAATTCGGCCGTGTTCTCAGACGGCACCTTCGTCTATGTGCCCAAGGGTGTGCGCTGCCCGATGGAGCTGTCGACCTATTTCCGCATCAACGCCAGCAACACCGGCCAGTTCGAGCGCACGCTGATCATCGCCGACGAAGGCTCGTATGTTTCCTATCTCGAAGGCTGCACCGCGCCAATGCGCGACGAGAACCAGCTGCACGCAGCGGTGGTGGAACTCGTCGCTCTGGAAGGCGCCGAGATCAAATATTCGACGGTGCAGAACTGGTATCCCGGCGACGAAAATGGCAAGGGCGGCATCTACAATTTCGTCACCAAGCGCGGCGACTGCCGCGGGGCGCGTTCGAAGATCTCCTGGACCCAGGTGGAGACGGGCTCGGCAATCACTTGGAAATATCCCAGTTGCATCCTGCGCGGCGACGACACGGTGGGAGAGTTCTATTCCATCGCTATCGCCAACCACTACCAGCAGGCCGACACCGGCACCAAGATGATCCATCTGGGTAAGAACACGCGCTCGCGCATCATTTCCAAGGGCATCAGCGCCGGCAAAGCACAGAACACTTATCGTGGACTGGTCAGTGTCCATCCCAAGGCGGTCAACGCGCGCAACTATACGCAGTGCGACTCCTTGCTGATCGGCGGGAAATGCGGCGCCCATACCGTGCCCTATATCGAGAGCCGCAATCCGAGCGCGCGCATCGAGCATGAAGCTACGACCTCGAAGATCGCCGAAGATCAGCTGTTCTATTGCCTGCAACGCGGCATCTCCCAGGATGAGGCGGTGTCGCTGATCGTCAACGGCTTCTGCCGCGAAGTGCTGCAGCAATTGCCGATGGAATTCGCCGTCGAAGCGCAAAAGCTTGTCGGCATCAGTTTGGAAGGCAGCGTTGGATAATGCTTGAGATCAAGAACCTGCACGTCGCCGTAGGCGGTAAGGAAATCCTCAAAGGCCTGACGCTGAGCATTGGCGAGGGCGAGGTGCATGCCATCATGGGCCCGAACGGGTCGGGCAAGTCTACGCTTTCCTATGTCTTGGCCGGGCGTGAAGGTTATGAGATCACGCAAGGTAGCATCTCCTATCGCGGCGGAGACTTGGCCACGATGAAGACGGAAGACCGCGCTGCCAAAGGTGTGTTCCTGGCCATGCAGTATCCGGTGGAGATACCCGGCGTGACCACGCTGACCTTTCTCAAGACGGCGCTGAATGCCCAGCGCCGCGCCAGAGGGGACAGCGAGCTCGACGCCATGAGCGTGCTCAAACTGGTGCGCCAGAGGGCGACGGCGCTGCAGGTCACTGAAGAGATGCTGAAGCGGGCGCTCAATGTCGGGTTCTCCGGTGGCGAAAAGAAGCGGCTCGAAATCCTGCAGATGTCTCTGTTCGAGCCCAAGCTTGCCATCCTCGACGAAACTGATTCCGGCCTCGACATCGACGCACTGAAGCTGGTGGCGGAAGGCGTCAATGCACTGCGGGCGCCGGAGCGCGCCATGCTGGTGATTACGCATTACCAACGACTGTTGAACTATATCGTACCAGACCGCGTGCACGTGCTGGCCGGGGGGCGCATCGTCGCCGAAGGCGGCAAGGAACTGGCGCATGAACTCGAAGCCAAGGGCTACGCGCATATCGTGAAGGAGCCCGCATGAACGCGGCGCTGCCATCGCGAGACGCACGGCGCGCCGAAGCGCTGGAGAGCTTCCGCGAGCGCGGCATGCCGCATCGCCGCTTTGAGCATTGGCGCTACAGCGATCTGCGCGCCATTCTGGATGCGGGGCAAGTGGCGCAATCCGGCACGGCGGCATGGCATTTGGAGAAGGCGCCGGAGGGCGTCGAGACGTTTGACCTTGGCAAGCCGGATGCCCCGGACTGGGTGATGCGAAACCTCGGCACCATCGGCGCCAGGCCGACGATGAAGGAAGCGTCCCTGGCGTTTGCAGATGGCGGGATTGCGCTTCGCGTGCCGCGCGGGCGCAAGATCGCGGAACCTGCGCGGCTGCAAATTTCGTCCACCGGCAACGTCCGCGTGCTGCTGGTGCTGGAAGAAGAGACGTCACTGACATTGCTGGAAACTCATACCGGGGATGCGGGACTTTTGCGCAATGTCGGCGTCGAAATAGCGCTGGCCTCACAGGCGAAGCTTTCCCACGTGCGGTTCGCTGCCAGCGCGTTGAAGTCCATTTCCGTCGAACACATCGGCGTTACGCAAGCACGCGGTGCGCAGTACCGCGCGCATTTCGCCAATTTCGGTTCGCGGCTGTCGCGAACAGAGCTGCATATTCTCCTGCAGGAAGAGGACGCCGAGGCCCATCTGTCTGGTGTCAATGTTCTTGGCGATGAAGGTCATGCCGATCTGACCTCGCATATCGAGCATGTTGCCGGAAACACGCGCAGCACACAGCTCTTCAAGAAGGTGGCGGGTGGCCATTCGCGCGCCGTCTACCAGGGTAAGATCACCGTGCGCGAAGGCGCCAACGGCTCGGACAGCCGGCAGACCGCCAAGGCGCTGCTGCTCGGCGGCCGTGCCGAAGCGGACCTCAAGCCGGAACTGATCATCTTCGCCGACGACGTGAAATGCGCCCACGGTGCCGCGGTCGGCGATCTCGATCCGGAGTCGCTGTTCTACCTGCGCTCGCGCGGCGTTCCGGAGGCGGAAGCGCGTCATATGCTGGTCCGCGCCTTCCTCGAGGATGCGGTGGCGGAGATCGAGAACGAAGAGCTGCGGGCTGCGATCTGGCAGGATGTGGAGCACGCCCTACCGCACGCCATGAGGGCCGCGCGATGATGGCGCAAACCAAGTTGCGGGCCGTCGACAGCTTCGTGCCGCCGCGCGGAGATTTCGAGATCCTGTCGCGCGAGATTTACGGCAAGCCGCTGGTCTATCTCGACAGCGCGGCGTCGGCGCAGAAGCCCCGGCAGGTGCTGCAGGCGATGACGGCGTTTGCCGAAAGCGAATATGCCAATGTGCATCGTGGCGTCCATTATCTTTCCGCGACGGCGACCGAGCGCTACGAAGGCGCGCGCGAGGCCGTGCGGCGTTTCCTCAATGCGGCGCAGACCGACGAGATCGTCTTCACCAAGGGCGGCACGGAGGCGATTAATCTGGTGGCCGCGTCGTTCCTCGCACCGCTGATCCAGCCCGGCGACGAGATCGTCCTGACGGTGATGGAGCATCATTCCAACATCGTGCCGTGGCACTTCCTGCGCGAGCGCCAGGGCGCCGTGCTCAAATGGGTTGATGTGCGCGACGATGGCTCGCTCGACATCGAAGCTTTCGACGCCGCCATCGGACCGAAGACAAAATTGGTCGCCGTGGCGCACATGTCCAACGTGCTCGGCACGGTGGCGCCGCTGAAAGAGATCGTGACGCGCGCCCATGCCAAGGGCGTTCCCGTGCTGGCCGACGGCTGTCAGGGCGCGGTGCACGAGACCGCCGACGTACAAGACCTCGACATCGATTTCTATGCCATCACCGGCCACAAACTGTATGGGCCGACCGGCATCGGTGCGCTTTACGGCAAGCGAGCCCACCTCAAAACCATGCGGCCATTCAACGGCGGCGGCGAGATGATCCGTGAAGTGACGCAGGATCTCGTCACCTATGCCGATCCGCCGGCACGGTTCGAGGCCGGCACGCCGCCGATCATCGAAAGCGTCGGCCTGGCGGCGGCCATCGACTACATGGCTGGGTTCGACAGGGCCGCGGTGAAGGCGCATGAGGCGTCGCTATTGGCTGCGGCGCGCGAGGCGGTGCGGCCGCTCAACTGGCTGCGCGTCGTCGGCGACGCCCCAGGCAAGGGTGCTATCCTTTCTTTCGAGACCGAGGGAATGCATGCGCACGACGTCGCCACTATATTGGACCGTGAAGGCGTGGCCGTGCGCGCCGGTCATCACTGCGCACAACCGCTGATGGAACGCTTCGGCACGGCCTCGACGACGCGCGCCTCCTTCGCGCTGTACAATACACACGCCGATGTGGAGGCGCTGGTTGCAGCGTTGCACAAGGCGCGGAAGATTCTGGGTTGAGTATGATGGACGATAGTTTGCGTGAACTTTACCAGGAAGTGATCCTCGATCATTCGCGGCACCCGCGCCATTTCGGGCCGCTGGAAGCGGCGACGCATGAAGGCGAGGGGCACAATCCGCTGTGCGGCGACCGGGTGAAAATTTATCTCGTTGTCGATGACGCCGGCCGTATCGCCGACATCAAGTTCGAAGGCAAAGGTTGCGCCATCAGTCAGGCCTCCGCCTCGCTGATGACCGACATGATCGCTGGGCGCACCGTCGCCGAAGCGGAAAAGCTGATGGACGGCTTCCTGCACATGGTGAAGGGCGAGGACGCCATGGATCTTGTCGGCGACGATCGCGAGCGGCTCGATATCATGGCGGGCGTCTCGGCATTCCCGATGCGCGTGAAATGCGCGACGCTTGCCTGGCATACGATGAAATCGGCTCTGGAGCACGGCATGGCCGCGAAAACCACATGAACGCCGAACCGCAGAAAATCGAAGATGCGGCCCCGGTTTCGGCGATCCCGCCGGAAGAGCTGGAGGCGTTCACGGCCAAGCTCGTGGCGGCGCTCAAGACGGTGTACGATCCGGAAATCCCGGTGGACATTTACGAACTCGGTCTTATCTACAAGGTGGACGTGGCGGACAACAAGGACGTGGCCGTCGACATGACGCTGACCGCGCCGGGCTGCCCGGTGGCTGGCGAGATGCCCGAGATGGTGAGAACGGCGCTGCAAGGCGTGGAAGGGATCGGAGTGGTGACCGTCAACATGACCTTCGATCCGCCATGGACGCCGGAACGGATGAGCGAAGAAGCCCGACTTGAACTGAACATGTTCTGATCCATGAGCACGACAACAACCACCACCAGACCACGCCGCGAGCGCCCCAAGGCGATGAAGCTCAGCGATGCCGCCGCGGCGCGCATCCGCGAGATCGTCGAGAAGGCGGACGGCAAATACCTTGGCGTTCGCGTGGGCGTGACGAACGGCGGCTGCGCCGGCATGAGCTACACCATGGATTACGCCGAAAACGCTCAGCCGCTCGAGGAGGTGGTCGAGGATAAGGGCGTCAAGATTTTCATCGACCCGAAGGCCATCATGTTCCTGATCGGCACCGAGATGGATTTCGTGCGCGAAAAGCTCGGCGCGCGCTTCGTCTTCAACAATCCCAACCAGACGGCCGCCTGCGGCTGCGGCGAATCGGTTTCCATTACGCCGGCGAAGGTCGACTGAATTGCGCGCCGGGCCGCAGCCGTTTCGCCCGGATCTGTTCGCCTCCTACGGCAATGTATACGCCAAGCGCATGTTCGGCGGGCACGGCCTGTTCGCCGGCGACGCCATGCTCGGTTTCGTGTCCGACGATCTCATCTACCTCAAAACGAACGAGGACACGCGCGCGGCGTTCCTCGCGGAAGGCTGCAAGCCCTTCGTCTACCGCAAACGGAGCACGGGCGAAGAGGTAGCCTTGTCCTATTACCAAATTCCAGAACGGCTTTACGATGAACCCGAAGAGTTTGCCGATTGGGTGCGCCGCGCCCAGACCGTGGCGGAGAATTCGCCGTCGGTACAGCGCAAGCGCCGCCTGACGGCCAAGCACGGTCGGCCGACCGGCAAAAAGCCGCCTCGCCGTTGATCCATCGCCGCTCGAAACAGGCTATCCTCCCAGCGCAATCCAGGTCCGGCAGGCATGCCTCTGACGTCTTTCAGCGATGCCAAGAGCGAACTGCTGACGGCGGCACGCAAAGTCGCCGCCCGCCCGGGCGTGCTCGGCTCGCTGCTGCTGCATGGATTGGCAGCGCTCATCATCTTCCTCTTCATCGTCAAAAACGCATCGCAGACGGTGCTGCAGGCACCGCTTCACATCGTGCCGATCGATCTCATCCGGCTTGGCGAGGAAACCGTGTCGCCCAGCGCCGCGCGCAAGGCGGTGGTGCCCCAGGAACAAGCTGCACACCCGCAGGAAGCCGCCAGTCCGAGGCGTGCAGCTGTCTCGCCAACCGGCAAGAAGCAGGCGCCGGAGGACGCGCTGGACGCCAAGCTGCGGGCGCTGGCGCGGCTGCGTCAGCCGCCGACCAAGCTGAATCTCCAGGGAACCGGCGCCTCCAATGTCGAAGCGGCGAGCAGCGGCGCACAAGGCAACCAAGCGACTTACAGCATCCGCGATTATGTCCGCGCCCAGGTGGAGCGCCGCTGGTACTACAATTTCTCCAAGCTTGGCGGACGCACCGTGATCGTGCCCATCCGCATCGCCATGAAGCGCGACGGCACCATCGTCTCGGCGGAGATCGTCGAGGAGGAACGCGCCAAGCATGACGTGGCCTATCGCGACGTGGCGCTCAGCGCGCGCAACGCGGCCCTGCTGTCGTCGCCCATCGCGCTGCCGCCCGGAGATTATCCCAAGACCATGCACATGACTCTGGACATGAATCCGCGCGACGTGCTGCGGTGATTTTCAGTTTTGCTGCAAAAAACTTTTTTCCCTCCGTTTTGGACAGACTCCTCTCGCGACTTGAATCGGGTTTTTCAAAAATGGATGCGAAAGTGCGCGGTGTTCATGCCGGCAGCCGACCGTTCGCAAATATGGTGATATAGAATATGTGGTAATTCGAGCGTGTCGGTTCAAGAGGCGCACGATATTTTTTGGAAGCTGCGGCAAAAAACGAGAAGCGGCTTTAATATCACGCGCTAAGCGGCGATGTTGTCGCACGCCGAGCGCAAACTAACTCAGTCTCGTTCGCGAAAACTATTTTTTAGCGCGTAAGCGCTGCGATGAAATCCGCTGGTGGTGCACTCTCCGGCCAGCTTGGCACGTCGTGCGGAATCACAACCCCGCCCATCTTCCGCTTGGTCCAGATATGGGCAGTGACCGTCAGCTCGTCGCTGCGATCAAGCGTGCCGGCGCGGACAACGACAAAGCCTGGCCTTGCGCTGTTGGTATTGTAGATGCGGGTAAAGCAGACGGGGCAGGCGCGCTGGCGCGAGATGCGGCCGCTCTCGGGCGATGCGCGCTCGTAAAGCCGCGGTTCACCTGTTACTTCGAGGCGATTTTCGGGCAGGATGAACTGCAGGCTGAAAGCGCTGCCCGACCAAGTCTGGCAGTCGCGGCAATGACAGGCGTAGACATTGGGCAAATGGTCCACAGTGACGCGATAGCGGATCCGCCCACAGCGGCAACCTCCTTCGATCGTTTCGGCCATGGTATCCTTCCCGTGGTGACAACAGTTGATCGGTGCGGTTTCTCTTACGGCAGATCGCGCGCGACGCGGAAGCCGGCGAGGCTGGAGTAATCGAACTCGCCGCCATTCGGTTCGCCGCCGGTGCGCGCCGCCGAGCGGATGAAGATCGGCACGTTGTCCCATGAGCCGCCGCGCAGGACGTGTTTCGTACAGCCCTTTTCCGTCCAGGCGCGGCCATCGGTGGGCGCGCCGATATAGCCGCGGTGCCAGCAATCGGCCGTCCATTGCCAGACATTGCCCAACATGCCGTAGAGACCAAACGGGTTGGGCGCGAAGGCGTTTACATCCGACAGCTCGTGATCGTCCCACCTGCTGCCGCAGCCGTTGCAGTTGGCATTGTCGGTGCCGATGGCGTCGCCCCACCAGCGTGATGTCGTGGTGCCGGCGCGCGCGGCGTACTCCCATTCGGCTTCGGTCGGCAGGCGATAAGGACTGCGTTTCAGATCGGGGCGGGCCTGCCGCACCGTCTTGTTGAGCCAGGCGATGTAGGCTTGCGCGTCCTTCCAATCGAGGCACGAGGCCGGCCACAGACGCGGCTCCTCGTCATAGGGCGGATAAGCATGGCCGCCGCCCAGCGAGCGCCATTTCATGTTCAGGATCGTGTTGCAAGGCGCGGGCTGGTAGCCGGTCGCCGCGAGGAAGGCGAGGAACTGTTCACTGGTCACATCGTATTTGCCGAGCGCGAACGCCTTGATCGAGACAATGTGCTGCGGACCTTCATTGTCGAAACGGCCGGGCTCGCCGGCGGGGCTGCCCATGACGAATTTGCCGGCGGGAATGCCCACCATCTCGGGGCAGCCGACGCATTCGGTGAACTCGCGGGCCGACTGTTCCTGGGCCGGTGCAGGACAGGGCAGAACAAGCATGATCGCGAACAGGACGATGTACAGGAGAACACGACGCATCATCAGGATCCAAACGGCCGCCAGGTCGCGATAGTCAGCTGGTTGCGCACCTTTCGCTAGGGCCGTTCGCGCGATTTCGACGTTTCTAGGCATCCGGCCCGGCAGGCGAACCAAGCCCGGCCGGCGGGATAGTTGACGGTCATAACGAAGCGCGACAACGCGTTGCCGCCCAGCGAGCCCTCCACCTGGCCGGACATCATGCTCGACATGAACTTGTGGAAACTGGCGTCGCTACGTTCGGTGAACCAGACGGGACCGGTGCGGAAGCCGGCGATCTCAACCGCTGGAACCTCGATCATGTCCGCCTTCGTCCCCACCTGTGCCTTGGTGATGACACGCCAATCGGGATGGTGTTTTTTCCAGCTCTCAAAGGTGCTGGCGGCGATCATGCTGGTGGCGCGCAGTGCCGGTCCATTGTCCCCGAGGGCGACCAGCGCTTGCGGCGTGAGATAGGTTTCCGCACCGGTGTCGAGCAGCATGGGCAAGGCGCGGCCGTCGACATCGATGATGATCCGAGGGAAGCTGGTCTCGCGTGCACCCTTCGCGTCGGTCTTGAAGCCGAGCGGCACGGATCGCGCATCCAGCGGCGGCCGGAAGCCGGCGATCTCCAGGCGAAGGCGTGCCGCAGGATAATCCCAGGTCCAGATGTGTCCGGCGAACCAAGCCTGACCGACGAGGCCGTCGCCCTGGTCGGGCCAGCCGGGCATTTCGGCGAAGCGCGGCACGATGGGAAACACCGTCTGCGACGACGGCGGGATTGCAGCCTGGGACGCAAAGGCGGGCAGGGCGCTGACCTTCGCGCCGGGCCCCAACTCGGCGCGAAGCTCCGGATCGGTTGCCGGACCGTCGGCGAGATGCAGCCGCGTCACGGCGGATTGGGTCAGGGCCTGGCCGCCGCCGGAATCCGTGTAGAGCTTCAGCACTTGGCCGTCCGGCGTGCGCGGCAGCACATAGACGCGGCCGGCCTCGAAGCGGGCGGGAAGGTCTTGTGCAGCGGCGGATGGGAGGAAGGCCAGCCCCGCTGAACACAGGGCGACGCGGCAGAAGACGGGACCCAAATTCATGCCGGCACTCTCATCCTGGACTTACGAGACAACCAGTGTACCCGTACCGATGCAAGGCGTCGTAATGACGAATGGGTGAACTACACCGGTCAGCATGCCTGCCGGCGTGTCAGCGTCGTGCCGAAGCGGGTCACGACCACGAGCACCGTCAACCATAGCGCCACCGCATAGGCGGCGTACCACAGAGCTTCCTGGCCGGGGCTCACGGCCAGAGGTCCGAGAGCCACGAGCGAGCCGGTCGAACCGGCATGGATGAGCTGGGACAGGAGCAGGCTCTCGGTGTTGGCATAGACCCAGGAGATCAGCACACGCAGCGCCGTCATCGCCGCCGCAAAAGCGAGGAAGAAATCCAGCCAATAGCGGCCGTGCGGCGAGGCGGCACCCAGGTAGTCGATCACGGGCAGATGCCAGCATGACCACAGCAGTCCCAGCACCACCGCGCCCGCGAGCGCGCCGAGCCGGCTGCGCATGACGGGGAAGGCGAAACCCGACCAGCCGATTTCCTCCACAAGTCCGGCGGCGATGCCGAACGAGAAGCCGAACCAGAGCCGGCCCGGCGCAAACACCGGTGACACGAAGAGCGATAGCAGCAGCAGGACGCCCGCAATCAGAACCGGCGGAATGGCGACGGCGACCAGCCAGCGCAGCGCACCGATGCGCAGCATGCGGGCAAAAAGTTTGCCGACGCTGCCCGGTCCGTGGATGAGGCGGCTCAGGACGATGCCGGACAGGCATGGCCCCAGCAGCATTGCCGGAAACATCATCAGGCCGACGAACCTCGGAAGGGCCTCGCCGCGCAGCAAATAGGGCGCTGCCACGGCGAGCGCCCCAAGCCAGGAAATCGTGAAGGTGATAACGAAGTAGCTGACGGCGGGATGACGCCGGACAACGCTGCCGCCGGTTTTCTGGCCGTTGTTCAGCATGGCGATGCCTCCGCGGTCATGGCGATTCCCGTCCGGCGAAGTTTTGCCGCATATGCCCGAACTGGGCAAACGGGCCCGGCTTGCTGTGGGGCTGGGCATGGCTGCCGTGGACGACCATTCGCACATAGAAAAACGGCGAGCAGGATAGGTCGCTGCTCGCCGCGCTCCGATGGTCTCTAGCCTACCAAATATGCACGCGCTGATCCGGCGGGAGGTAGTACTTGTCGCCGGGCTTCACGCCGAACGCCGCGTACCAGCCGTCCACATTGCGCAGCGGGCCGACCACCCGCCAATGCGGCGGGCTGTGCGGATTGGACAGAACCTGCTGGCGCATCTGGGCATCACGGTACTTGCCGCGCCACACCTGTGCGTAGCCGAGGAAAAAGCGCTGGTCGCCGGTAAAGCCGTCAAGCACCGGCGCCGGCTTACCGCCCAGCGAGAGGTGGTAGGCCTTGAGCGAGATGGCGACGCCGGACAGATCGCCGATGTTCTCGCCCATGGTGAGCTTGCCGTTGACGTGCAATCCGGGCAGGCCTTCATACGACGAGTATTGCGCGCCGAGATTGCTGGTGCGTGCGTCGAATGCCTTGCGGTCCTCAGCGGTCCACCAACTCTGCAGGATGCCGTCGCCGGTGTACTTGCTGCCCTGGTCGTCGAAACCGTGACCAATCTCATGGCCCATGACGACGCCGATGGCGCCGTAATTCACGGCATCGTCGGCGTTGGGATCGAAGAAAGGCGGCTGCAGGATCGCCGCCGGGAAGAAGATCGAATTGAATAACGGGGTGTAGTAGGCGTTGATGGTTGGCGGCGTCATGCCCCATTCGTTGCGGTCGACTGGCTGGTCGATGCGGTCGAGCCTATAGCGCCACTCGAATTCGTTGCTGCGTTCGATGTCGCCGACCAGATCATCGCGAGTGATGACCAGCTTGGAATAGTCGCGCCATTTGTCGGGATAACCGACGTGCGGCGTGAATTTGTGCAGCTTCTCCAGGGCCTTTTCCTTGGTCGCTTCGCTCATCCAGGTGATGGTGCGAATGTCGGCGTCATAGGCCTTCAGCAGATTGGCGACCAGCGCCTCGACCTTGGCCTTCGACGACGGCGGGAAATACTTGGCGACGTAGAGCTTTCCGAGCGGGTGGCCGAGACGCGTGTCGAGCAGGTGCACGCCGCGGATGGCGCGAGGCAGCTGTTCCGCCTGGCCGCCGAGGGTCTTGCCGTAGAACTCGAAATCGGCGTCGTCGAAGCGCTTGGGCAGGAAGGCCGACATGTTGTGGAGGTAGTGCACGGTCAACCAGTCACGCCATACCGGCAAGGGCGTCGCCGAGAAAATCTGCGCCATGGCCGGGAATGCCGTGTTCTCCCGCACGATGATGATGCGGTCGCCCTTCGGTCCCTTCGCCGAAATGCCCTGGGCGGTAAAGAACGCATCCCAGGGAAAGCCCGGCGCAAAGGCGTCGAGCTGAGCGATGGTCATCGGATTGTAGGTCTTGTCGGCATTGCGGCGGTCGGCGGCCGGCCAATGCGCCTTGGCGATCTCCGTTTCGAGCTTGAAGATCGCGTCGGCGCGCGCCTCGGCGTTTTTCGCGCCGGTCAGCGTCAACATGGTCGCCAGGTATTTGCGGTAGGCCGTGCGTGCCGCGGAGAGCGCCGGATCGTCCTTCAGATAATAGTCGCGGTCGGGCATCCCGAGACCGGACTGGGTGACGGTCGTCACATATTCATTGGAGTTCTTGGCGTTGGCATTGATGAAGTCGCCGAACAGGCTTTCCGTCGGCCGTGCATGATCGCCCATGGCGCGGGCAACGTCGGTTAGGGTCCTCAGCGAGGCGAAATAGGCGAGGTCCTTTTTTACCGGCGCCAGGCCGCGCTTTTCGATCTGTGCGGTATCGGTAAAGGCGTCGTAGAGATCGCGCAGCTTTTTCTCTTCGTCATTGAGCTGGGCGCGCGGCTTTGCCTCAAGACCGTCGACGATGTCGCGCATGCGCTTCTCGCTCAGAATCTGCAGATCCTGAAACGATCCGGTGGAGGTGCGATCCGGCGGAATAACCGCGCCGGCGAACCACTTGCCGTTGGCGTAATCGAAGAAATCGTCGCCCGGCTTGACGCTGGTGTCCATGCCGGAAAGATCGACGCCCCAGGCGCCAAGTTGCGCGTGACCGGCGCCGGCTTGCGCCAGCGCGGCCACCGCCAGTGTCGTGCAGGCGAGGCCTGCAAGAACGAAGGAGAATTTTCTCACGTTTTTCCCCTCACCACAGATGTACGCGCTGATCTTCGGGCAGGTAATACTTTTCGCCCGGCGTCACGTCGAAGGCTTTGTACCAGCCGTCAACGTTGCGCGTGGTGCCGATAACGCGGAAGTCGGCGACGGCGTGTTCGTTCGACAAGGTCTGGGTACGCGTGGCGCTGTCGCGCATCTTCGTCCGCCAGATCTGGCCATAGGACAGGAAGAAGCGTTGATCGCCGGTAAAGCCGTCGAGCACCGGCGCCGGCTTGCCGTCGAGGGAGAGGTGATAGGCCTTCTCGGCGATCGTCAGACCCGCGAGGTCGGCGATGGCTTCACCCAGCACGTTCTTGCCGATGATGTGCAGGCCCGGCAGCGGCTCATAGGTGTCGTATTGATCGGCTAGTTCGGTGGTGCGCTGGTCGAAGTTCTTGCGGTCCTCGGCCGTCCACCAGTCCTGCAACACGCCGTCGCCGGTGTATTTCGAGCCCTGGTCGTCGAAGCCGTGGCTGATTTCGTGACCGATCACCGCACCAATGCCGCCATAGTTCACCGCGTCGTCGGCGTTGGGATCGAAGAATGGCGGCTGCAGGATAGCGGCCGGGAACACGATCTCATTGAACGATGGATTGTAATAGGCGTTGATGGTCGGCGGCGTCATGCCCCATTCGGCCTTGTCGACCGGATCGTCGAGGCGCTTCAGTTCGCGGTTCCATTCGAACTCGTTGCCGGCCTGGACATCTGCGACCAGTTCGCCCGGCACGACTTTATAGGCGGAATAGTCACGCCATTTGTCGGGATAGCCGATCTTCAGCATGTAGTGATGCAGTTTGTCGAGCGCCTTGGTCTTGGTCTCCGGCGTCATCCAGGTCAGAGTCTGAATGTCCTCTTCGTAGGCCTTAAGCAGGTTGTGGACGAGGTCCAGCGCCTTAGCCTTGGCCTCGGGCGGGAAGTACTTGGCGACATAGAGCTTGCCCAACGCCTCGCCCAGCAAGTTGTCGAGCAGATGGACGCCACGCGTCGGCCGATCAAGTTGCGCCGTGCGGCCGCCAAGCACTGTGCCGTAAAAGGCGAAGTTCGTGTCGTCGAATTTCTTCGGCAGGTAAGGCGCATATTCGTGCAGATAATGCACGGCCAGATAATCGCGCCACACCGAGACCGGCGTCTTGGCGAAGATGGCTGCGATCTTGGGGAAGGCCGATTTCTCCGCGACGATCACCTGGCGGGCGCCCTTCGGGCCCTTGGTCGGAATGCCGGCCTCATCGAAGAAGGCATTCCAGGGGAATTGCGGCGCCAGCTTCTTCAGCGTCGGGTAGGGCATTGGATTGTAGATTTTGGTCTCGTCGCGGCGGTCAGCGCGCGTCCAGGAGACTTTGGCAATCTCTTTCTCGACCGCATAGATCTTGGCGGCGCGTTCTTCGGCGTTCTTGAAACCCGCCAAGGTCAGCATGTCGGCGAGGTATTTCTTGTAGGCCTCGCGCGTGGCGGCCAGCGCCTTGTCGTCGCGCAGATAGTAATCGCGGTCGGGCATGCCCAAGCCGGATTGCCCCAGATTGATCGAGTAGGCGTCCGGGTTCTTGTCGTCGATACCGATGCCGACATTGAAGACACTCTCGGTGCCGAGCTTGGTGGACGCCATGGCACGCGCCACGTCCGCCTTGGTCTTGAGATGGGCGAAATAGTCGAGATCGGCCTGCACCGGCTTGAGCCCGTTGGCATCGATCTGCTTTTCGTTGATGAAGGCGTCGTAGAGGTCGCGCAGCTTGCGTTCTTCCGGCGTCAGTGAGTCGTATGACTTGGCCTCCAATCCGTCGACGATGTCGCGCATCCGCTTCTCGCTCAGGATCTGGAGATTCTGGAACGAGCCGTTGCTGGAACGATCGGGCGCGATGGTCGCGGTCTTGAGCCAGTTGCCGTTGACGTAGTCGAAGAAGTTGTCTCCGGGCTTCACGCTCTTGTCCATGCCGCTGAGTTCGACGCCCCAAGTTCCCAGGGTCGCCTTCGGCATGGGCGGCGCCGCGGGCGGCGGTGGCGGGGTCGGCGCCGTGCAACCGGCGCAGGCGAGAACGGCAAGAGCGAGAAGACTCCGACGCATAATGTGCTCCATAGCGATGTGAAGATGCGGGCGCACGGCCCGTCCGGAGAGGGTTTCCGGTAATGTGTCAGGGGAACGGACCCGGTTGCAAGTCACGGTCACGCGAGGGGCTACTTCCCCTTGAAGCTGGGAGGCCGCTTCTGCAGGAAGGCGCCGACGCCTTCGACGAAATCCTCTGTCCCGCCAGCGGCCCGCTGGCTGCGGCGTTCCACCTCAAGCTGCTGTTCGTAGGTGTTGTGCGGGCTTTCCCAATACATCCGCCGCATGGCCGCCAGCGCCACCGTCGGGCCCTGCGCCAGTTTCGCGGCAAGCTGCAGAGATTCGTCCAGCAGGCTGGCGTCGTCGAAGACGCGGTTGACCAGCCCCCATTCCAGGGCCTTTTCCGCCGGGAGCTTTTCGGCCAGCAGCGACAATTCCCGTGCGCGCGCCAGCCCGATCAATCGCGGCAGCAACCAGGTCGACCCGCCGTCGGGCACCAGGCCGATGCGCGCGAAAGCCTGGACGAAATAGGCGGAGCGCCCCGCTACGATCAGATCGCCCATAAGTGCGATGCTCATGCCGATTCCGGCGGCAGCGCCGTTGACCGCCATGATGATCGGCAGCGGCACGTCGCGCAGCTTGCGCAGCAGCGGATGATAGAGCGTATCGAGCCGTTGGCCGATCGCCGTCGGGATGTCTGCGGCGCCTTCGGCCGGCCCTTCGGCGAGATTGGCGCCGGAGCAGAAGGCGCGTCCTTCTCCGGTGACGACCAGAGCGCGGAAGCCGTTGGCGGGACTGGAGACGAAATCCAGCGCCTCCGACGCTCCGGCGATCATCTTCGCCGACACTGCGTTCATCACTTCGGGATGATTGAGCGTCAGCAAGGCGACTGTGCCGTGCTTCGTGACAGTGACGCGATCGAAATCGGTTCTCATGCGAACCCCGGTTGGTGTGGGATGAGCATGGCCGGGATCGTTTCGCTTTGGAAGGCCGTCAGGCCGCGTCGGTTTCTTCCTGCACGGCAAGTTCGGTTTCGCCGACGACACGGTTCCGCCCCGTGTGCTTGGCGCGGTAGAGGCAGGTATCGGCCCGCCGTACAAGCAACTCCGGCGCGTCGCCGCGGCGCAGTTCGGCGACACCGATCGAAATCGTGATCCGGCCGAGAATGTCGCCGGTCGATTTCTTGACCAGTTTCTTGCCTTCGACCGTGGAGCGGATCTGGTTGGCGAGATTGATGGCGTCGGCCAGTGCGGTCTGGCGCAGGATAACGGTGAATTCCTCGCCGCCGTATCGCGCGGCGGTGTCGCGGCCCTTGACGTTCTCCGAAAGGCAGGTGGCGACGAGACGCAGCACCTGGTCGCCGGTTTGATGACCCCAGGTGTCGTTGAAACTCTTGAAAAAGTCGATGTCGCACATCAGCAGAGACACCGGGACGCCGGTCTCGCGGAAATCGTTGACCGCCGCCTGCAGCTCGCTGTCGAAGGCCTTGCGATTGGCGATGCCGGTCAGCGCGTCGACACGTGTCTCCTTGCGGACGTCTTCGAGCTGTACTTTCAGTTCGGTAACCTGCTGCGAGGAGCGCTGCAATTCGTCTTCCAGATTCTTCGCGCGGGTTTCCATGGCGCGGGTGGCGCCGAGCAATCCATCGACCAGCTTGCGCACGCCGTCCGGCGATTGATCGTCGCCGAGTTCACCGCTGGCGGCGGACAGGGCGCGGCCGTAATCGCCGGCGTGTTTGCCCGCGGCTTCCAACTTGCCGAGCACCACGTCCAACGCTTCGCTGATGCCGCTGCCGACTTCTTCCACGGTCTTCGCCGCACGCTCGCTCGTCAGGCAGCGCGCCCGCAGGTCGTTCAGCAACGACGTGGAGATCGGACTGCGCTTGCGGACCAACTCACCGAGCGCGTTCGAGATCGCCGCGTTATCACCAGACGCGTAGAGGTAAAAAAGTTCGAAATTGTCCGGCGTGGGCGGCACGCTGCAGTCGCCCATCAAGGCGATCGCCGTCTTGGCCAGAGCTTGTTCGCGTTCCTGACTAGCCACGCACGTCCCCACGCTATTTCCGCAAGGTCATGCTGCGGAAACCGACATGGCGGGAATTTTGAGCGCCGGATCGTAAGAAAGCGTTAAGCGGCGGATTGAAGGCGCGCCCGCCGACTGCTTTACTTTGACAAAATATCACCATGCCTCGGGGGCAGGACATGAGCGCCGCGGAAGCCAGAACCCAGGACCAGGACGGCGCGATGCGCCAGATGCTGGCGCGTCAACGAAATGCTCACCATGTTGACGGCCCGCCGAGCGCGGAGTTGCGCATCGATCGCATCGACCGGGCCATCGGCCTGCTGGTCGGCTACAAATACCCTCTGGCGGAGGCGCTGCGCGAGGATTTCGGCCATCGTTCGGTGCATGCCACACTGCTTACCGATATCGCCGGCTCCATCGCCCCGCTGAAATTCGCCAGGGAAAACCTGCGCGCCTGGATGCGCCCGGAGAAACGCAAGGTGAATCCGGCGATCCTGGGTCTGTTCGGCGCGAGAGCGCGGGTGGAATATCAACCCAAGGGCGTGGTCGGCATCATCAGCCCGTGGAATTTTCCGGTACAGCTGACCTTCGGGCCGCTGGCGGGAGCCTTCGCGGCCGGCAACCGGCTCATGATCAAGCCGAGCGAATTCACGCCGCATACCTCCGAACTCTTGGCGAAAATTTTCCGAACCGCTTTCGACGAAAGTGAAGTCGCAGTATTCACCGGCGGACCGGAGGTCGGCGCGGCATTCTCCAAGCTGCCATTCGACCATCTGCTGTTCACCGGCGCGACGTCGATCGCCTATCACGTGATGCGCGCCGCGGCGGAGAATCTGGTACCGA
This sequence comes from Alphaproteobacteria bacterium, assembly GCA_028865545.1. Lineage (GTDB taxonomy): Bacteria > Pseudomonadota > Alphaproteobacteria > Micropepsales > Micropepsaceae > Rhizomicrobium. The sequence continues at coordinate 57,803 of JAGWJY010000009.1, forward strand.
CGACGCTGGAACTCGGCGGCAAGTCGCCGGTGATCGTCGGCAGAACCGCCAATATCGATCTCGCCGCAAAGCGCGTCATGATGGTCAAGACGTTGAACGCGGGGCAGATCTGCCTGGCGCCGGATTATGTGATGGTACCGAAGGACAAGGCCGGCGACTTCGTCGCTGCCGCACAGGGGGCCGTCGCCGCGATGTTTCCAACGCTCAAGGACAATCCCGACTACACCTCGGTGATCAACCAGCGGCATTATGACCGGTTGATGGGCTATGTGGCCGACGCCCGGGCGAAAGGCGCGGAGATCGTGGAGATCAATCCGGCACGAGAGGATTTCAACCAGCAGCCGTTCCACAAGATCCCGCCGACACTGATCCTCAATCCTACCGACGACATGGCCGTGATGAAGGACGAGATCTTCGGACCGCTGCTGCCGGTGAAGACCTATGAGGCGGCCGACGAAGCGATCGGTTACGTCAACGATCACCCGCGACCGCTGGGGCTTTATTATTTCGGCACCGATTCGGCAGAGGAGCAGCGGGTGCTGGCGCGGACGACCTCGGGCGGCGTCACCGTCAACGATGTTTTCATGCATATAAGCATGGAAGATCTGCCTTTCGGAGGTATCGGGCCATCGGGCATGGGGTCCTATCACGGTCTCGACGGTTTCAAGACCTTCAGCCACGCCAAGGCGGTATTCCATCAGACGAAAACTGATGTCACTGGCATGTTGCGCCCGCCTTACGGCGCGAAGTTCCTCAAGATGGTGGAAAGCCAGATCAAGCGTTAGCGCCTTTTGTGTCAGGTCGCTCCAATATTGCGCACCACGGCCGGACTTGATCCGGCCATCCGCAAATTGGTTGGGCGGCTCGGCGGCCGCCCATGGTAAAAATCTGATTTAATTCCAGCAGAATCCGCGCGAACTCAGCTGTCCGACTTCTCTTTCTTCGCCGGGCGCGCCGGTTTTGCCGGCGGAAGGTTGACCGGTCGCAACAGGAAGGCCGGAAGCTGCTGCGTATCTGGCTGCCTCGGCTCACGCGGCTGCTGCTGCTTGGATGGCTGTTGCGGCTTAGGCGGACGCGGGGCGTATTGCACCGGTGCGTGCTGCGCCGGAGCAGGCTGCTTCTGCGGCTGATGCTGTCTAGGTTCCTGCGGGCGCGGCGTGGGATGGTCGGCGCCAGGCTTGGCGGGTTCCATGGAGGCGACTTGGCCGTGCGGTTTCACCGGATGTTCGCGGTGACGCTCACCGCGTCCGCGACTGCGGTCGCGGCCATGACGGTCTCGGCCGCCCTTGTGGTCGTCGCGCGGTGGGCGCGCTTCGACCGCATCGGCAAGGCCTTCGAGTGTGCGGTGAGAAAGCGCCGATTTGGTCAGTTTCTCTATGGCTTCGACATATTTCGCATCGCGTGAGGTGGCGAGCATATAGGCCGTGCCGCTGCGTCCGGCGCGGCCGGTGCGGCCGATGCGATGGACGTAATCGTCGGGATGGAACGGTACGTCGTAATTGAAGATGTGGCTGACGGCTGGAATGTCGAGTCCGCGTGCTGCCACGTCGCTGGCCACCAGGAGCGCCAGTTCGCCGCTGCGGAACGCGTCCAATGTCCGCGTGCGCACGGACTGATCGAGATCTCCGTGCAGCGGTGCGGCGTTGAAGCCGTGCTTCGACAGCGATTTCGCCACAATGTCGACGTCGCGCTTGCGGTTGCAGAAGACGATGGCGTTCTTGATCTCGCCTTCTTCCTTCATCAGGCGGCGCAAGGCTTCGCGCTTCGCCCAGTCGTTGCTCGGGACGTCGATGATTTCCTGCTTGATGTTCTCGGCGGTGGTGGCGGGACGCGCCACTTCCACGCGCACGGGATTGTGCAGGAACTGATCGGTCAGTCGACGGATTTCCGGCGGCATGGTTGCCGAGTAGAACAGGGTCTGCCGCGTGAAGGGGATCAGCTTGCAGATGCGCTCGACGTCGGGGATGAAGCCCATGTCGAGCATGCGGTCGGCTTCGTCGATCACCAGTATCTGAACCTGAGACAGCATCAGCTTGCCACGCTCGAAATGGTCGAGCATGCGGCCCGGCGTTGCGATCAGCACGTCGACGCCGCGGTCGAGCTTGCGATCCTGATCGTCGAACGAAACGCCGCCGATCAGCAGCGCCATCGAGAGCTTGTTGTATTTGCCGTATTTCTCGAAACTTTCGGCAACCTGGGCGGCGAGTTCGCGCGTCGGTTCGAGGATCAGCGAACGCGGCATGCGCGCCTTGGCGCGTCCGCGCGCCAGCAACTCGATCATGGGCAGCGTGAACGATGCCGTTTTGCCGGTGCCCGTCTGGGCGATGCCGATGATATCGCGGCGCTTGATGACATGCGGGATGCCCTGCGCCTGGATCGGGGTGGGTGTCTTGTAGCCCGCTTCAGCGACGGCCTTCTGCAGGTCCTGCGACAGGCCGAGCGAGTCGAAACCGGGTTCGTCGGGCGGTGATTCTGCCGCCACGGTCTGCGTGGGCTCAGGGGAAGGGGCCTCTGCCGGCTGGGCAACCGTACCGGTTGCCGGCATTTCGGGAGAGGTGGAGGCGGCATCCGCCGCGGGATTAGTGGAAGTATCCGAAGGATTTACTTCAACTGTGCCGGCTTGCGCGCCGGCGTTCGTCACGTTCGTCAAATACGCTCCTTAACAGGGGCGCATTCGAGCGCCCGCGGCCTCCCATATCGGCGGCCGACCTGTGTGCACTGCAATATGGGAACAAATCGCGAAAAGTCAAGGTCGGCGGAAATGGTGCTGTCCCGCGCTACGCAGAGAGGCTCGCGAGTTTGAGTTGGATGTCCGCATTCCAATCATCGTGCGGAACTTCGTATTTCCAGCGTTTGCCAGGCCGAATCCGTTCGTCGCGCAGATCAGCGAATGTTCGAGGGGAGCCGTCATGCCCAAATTCAACGGCACAGCATGAACAATTGCATTTGCACGCGAAGACGCCGGAGGTCGCGGATAAGGCGTCCGCTCCACGTCTCCGCGTGAGGTCATCTGGAAAGCCGGGGTGAGCACGGCCGTGACGAATTGGTGAGACACTACCGGCGATAGACAAATGCGGCGAAGCGCGGCACGGTCCGGACAGCGCAGAATGCGAGCCCGCCATGACGCCCCACGGCCCCATCTATTGCGAGACCGGACATCCTTGGCTGTTCATGGCTGAACCGGTCAACACCATCACCAACGGCTTCATCATCGTGGCGGCGATCCTGGCCTTCCTGCATGTACGCCGGGCGCGGATCGGCTTTCCGCCGGGGATTTCGGCGCTGGTGTTCCTGCTCTTCGTCACGGGCGTCGGCAGTACGCTGTGGCACGGTTTGCGGACACGCTGGGCGCTGCAGCTCGATTGGATGCCGGGCGTGGCGTTCTTGCTGGTCTTCACGGGTTTATGGATGGGGCGGCTGTTTGGGCGGATCGCTGGTGTGCTCGGACCGCTGGCGATGCTGGCGGCCGTGGTCGCAAGTGTCGTCGCCTCGTGGCGCTATTTCGGCGCCGCGCCGTCGGCGCTCCGTTTCACGCCGGGGTTCGCGACGATCACGGCAATCGGTGTTTTGCTGGTGTACGCCACCAACCGCACATATGGCGGGGCCGAGGCACGGCTTGGAGCCATCATCCTGTCATGTGGCGTGATCGCGGCGGTGTTCCGCTCGATCGATCTGCTGGTGTGCCCGGTGTTCCCGATCGGAACGCATTTTCTCTGGCACATTTTCCTGTCGACGGCCTCGTTCCTCGGCATCGTGCTGCTGGTGCGTATGAAGGTGCGCGGACGGCCGGTGTTCAACTAGACGTCCACGTCCTTCGCAAACTGCGCGTTCTCCTGGATGAACTGGAAGCGCAGCTCCGGTTTCTTGCCCATCAAGCGTTCCACCAGGTTTTCGGTATCCTTGCGCGCCTCGTCGGAAATCTCGACGCGCACTAGCGTGCGGCTGCCCGGCTTCATTGTGGTGTCCTTGAGCTGCGCCGGCATCATCTCGCCGAGGCCCTTGAAGCGCGAGACTTCCACTTTCGCATTTGCCTTGAAAGCCGATTTGAGAAGCTGCTCGCGGTGTTTGTCGTCGCGCGCATAGATTGTGGTCGCACCGTGGTTGAGGCGAAAGAGCGGCGGCATGGCGAGGCATAGATGCCCGTTCGCGATCAGCTTCGGCATCTCGCGATAGAAGAAGGTGAGCAGCAGCGAGGCGATATGCGCGCCGTCGACGTCAGCGTCGGTCATGATGATGACGCGCTCGTAGCGCAAATCCTCGTCGCGGTATTTGACACCGGTGCCGCAGCCCAGCGCCTGCACTAGATCCGATAATTCCTGATTTTGTGCCAGCTTGCCGGCGGCAGCGCTGGCGACGTTGAGAATCTTGCCCCGTAACGGCAACACCGCCTGGGTGTTGCGGTCGCGCGCCTGCTTGGCCGAGCCGCCGGCGGAGTCACCTTCCACCAGGAAGATCTCGGTGCCCTGCGCCGCATCGCGGGTGCAGTCCGCCAGCTTTCCGGGCAGGCGCAGCTTGCGCGTCGCGGCCTTGCGCGAGACTTCCTTCTCCTGCTTGCGCTTGAGGCGGTCCTCGGCCTGGTCGATGACGAAATCGAGCAGCCTGTCGGCCTCCTGAGGGCTTTCCGCCAGCCAGTGATCGAAGTGGTCGCGCACCACGTTCTCGACCAGGCGCTGCGCGTCCGGCGACGACAGCTTGTCCTTGGTCTGGCCCTGGAATTCCGGCTCGCGGATGAACACCGAGAGAATGGCGCAGGCCGAGGCCATCAGATCGTCTGGCGTCACCAATGTCGTCTTGCGATTGTTGGTGCGTTCGCCGTGGTTGCGCAGTGCCTTTGTCAGCGCATTGCGCAGACCCTGCTCGTGCGTGCCGCCCTGCAGCGTCGGGATGGTGTTGCAATAGGTGTAAAGGAAGGGGTCGATTTCCGGCGCCCAGGCCACGGCCCATTCGACGGCGCCTTTGCCGTCGCGGTTCTCGGTGCGGCCGAAGAACATGCGCGGCGTGACCGTCCGTTTGCCTTCGATCTCGCCGGTGAGGAAATCGGTGAGGCCGCCGGGAAACCTCAGCGTGTCTTCGGCGGGCGTCGCGTCTTTGATGAGATCGGCGGCGCATTTCCAACGGATTTCGACGCCGCGGAACAGATAGGCCTTCGACTTCGCCATGCGGTGGAGGCGGTCCGGCGAGAAATGCGTGTCGGCACCGAAGATCTGCCGGTCCGGGCGGAAGGAGACGATGGTACCGCGTCGGTTTACAGCGCCGACATCCTTCAGCTTGCCGATGGGTTTGCCGCGCTCGAAGCGCATCTTGTGGCCGTGCTTGTCGCGTGCGACGTCCACTTCCATCCATTCCGACAGCGCATTGACCACCGAGGCGCCGACGCCGTGCAACCCGCCGGACGTATCGTAGACCTTGCCGCCGAACTTCCCGCCGGCGTGCAGCGTGGTCATGATGACCTCCAGGGCCGACTTGTTCTTGTATTTGGGATGGGCGTCGACCGGGATGCCGCGCCCGTTGTCGCGCACCGTCAACACGTCATCCTCGTCGAGTTCAAGCTCAATCCGGCTGGCATGGCCGGCGACGGCCTCGTCCATAGCGTTGTCGAGGATTTCGGCCGCCAGATGGTGCAGGGCGGTGACGTCCGTGCCGCCAATATACATGCCGGGGCGGCGGCGCACCGGCTCCAAGCCCTCAAGGACCTCGATATCCTTCGCCGTATAGCCTTTGGAGGGGGACGGGGCCGCGTCAAACAGGTCTTGGGATTTGCTCATGCTCTACTGGGTCATTTCCTGGGAAAAACGGCGATTCGCCGCTCTAGAATAGTTTAACGAATGATTTGCCATACAGCACGAATAGGGCTTTTTGGGAATGCTCCTTTAACGCGAACCAGCGCAATCTTGTCGCCGAGCGCGTGCCACGCGTCCATTTTGGCGGCGATATTTGTTCGGGCGATTGATGACTGAGGCAGGCGATACGACTGGCGGCATAGATATGAGCCGCGACAACCGTATGCTGGCGGCGCGGTTCAAGCTGGTCGTCGACAGCCTCACGGCCACGACATTCTTCAATCCCGTTGGTGCCGCACTCGAATGCCTTATGTTATTCGCGGGGTGGGACGTATTCGGCCGTGTGCCTATCGCGAACATGGCCGCGGCGGTCAGCCTGATGACCGCAGTATCCATTGCCGCCTGGTTTGTACAGCGCTGGTATTTCCGCGAGGCCACGGGCGATTTGCACAAGGCGGAACGGGTCCTTCTGGTTTTGCAGGCGGTCGTTGCGGTGGCGTGGTCTGTAGTGGGTTGGCTATTCTGGCGCGACGGGAATGCCGCAAACAATATCTTCGTCGGCATGGTCATGATCTGCGTTACCTGGTCCGGCGCTTTTGCACGTGCCGCCTACCGGAAGGTTTTCTTGACCGGCATTGTTATCGTCATGGTGCTATTTGCGGCACTCTTTGCCACTGGCAGCGGAATCACAGCCCATATTCTATTGGTACTAACGCCGCTGTGGACGGCCTACATTATAGCGATGGGGGCAGCGGCGAAGAGGCGCGTGGACGACGCTTTGCGGGCGCGGTTCGTCAGCGAAGATCTCTCGGAAGCCCTGCGCAAGGCGCGTGACGTTGCACTGGAGAAGCGCGCCGAAGCCGAAGCTGCCAATGCCGCCAAGACGGCATTCCTCGCCAATATGAGCCATGAGCTGCGCACGCCGCTTAACGCCATCCTGGGCTTCTCCGACATCATCGCACGGCAATCGATGGGCCCGGCGGCCGAGCGTTACGCCGAATATGCCAACGACATCCACACGTCCGGCGCTCATCTGCTTAACCTCATCAACGATCTGCTCGACGTCTCCAAGATCGAAGCCGGCAAGATGGAAATCGATCCGCAGCCGCTCGATCCGTGGAATGCGCTGACCACTGTCAAACGGATATTGGAATCGAAGGCCAAAGCGCGAGATCAATCGCTGACCTTCGCGATCGCGGCTGGCACGCCATGGCCGCTCGCCGACGAGCGGGCATTCCACCAGATCGCGCTCAACATCGTCTCGAATGCCTTGAAGTTCACGCAGGACGGCGGCCACATCCAGGTCATCTGCCGTAAAGGCGAAGGCGAGGGTGTCCTGCTGGTCGTCAAGGATGATGGGCCGGGTATCGCACCCGACAAGCTGGAGAGGGTCTTTCAGGCGTTCTCCCAGGTCGACAACCGGTATGATCGCAACGGCGGCGGCACCGGGCTGGGCCTTTCGCTGGTGCGCGGTTTGATAAATCTGCACGGCGGCCGCGTGTGGATCGAAAGCGAATTGGGGCATGGGACAAGCGTATTCGTTTACTTTCCGTTATCCACAAAACCGTCGGAAAATGCGGCATCTGCAGCGGTTGGATGATGCTGCGCATTCTCAGCAAATTTTAACTGACTGTCGGTAACATTCCCCACCTCGCCTGCAAGTCGAGACGCGTGATTAGGGGAACGCCGTGAGTTTCATAAAACGGTTGCGCAGTCAGCGAAGCACGGATGTGCGCGTCCTGAAAGCGCAGCTGGACCTGACATCGCAGACGGTCCGCTCAACGCGACTTTCGTCGCCATTCTGGGCGCTCGCCGTCGCTTGGCTGGGTTCGGACAGCTTCGGCATGTTCGGCCATGCCAGCTTCAATCAGGCGGTATTCGTTCCTGTGATCGTCTCGGCGACGATGATCCTGTCGGCGAGCGTCGTCTCGATCTACCAATACGACACATCAGAGAGCAACGACTACGAACGCACACAGCCCTGGTTCTCGCGCGTCGTGGCGATGCAGGCGGTGATCAGCGCGGCCTGGGGACTGATGCCGTGGCTGCTGTGGGACCCGCACAACACGCTCAATCACGTGTTCCTGGCCTGCGCTACCGTTGGCATTTTGGCGATGCTCGTGGTCAGTCGCTCAAGCCACATGGACATGTTCCTCGCCAGCATCGTGCCTTTGACCACGATGGCGTCGGTCCGCTTCCTGATGGGCGAGGATCTCATCGACATGGGCATCGCGATGGCCATCCCGGCCTTCGCTGTACAGTTGCTGGTTGACGGCCGCAGGCTGATGCATCGCCTCGACGAGGACTCCCGCCTGCGTTTCCAGGTCGAAGATCTCGCTCGCGAGCTTGAAGAGACGCGCGACGACGCACTGCGCAAGCGTTTCGAAGCCGAAACGGCGAACGCCTCGAAGACCGCATTCTTGGCCAATATGAGCCATGAGCTGCGTACGCCGCTCAATGCTATCCTGGGTTTCTCGGAAATCATCGCGCAGGAATGCTTCGGGCCTGTCGGCTCGGCACGCTATAAGGAATATGCTGGCGATATCCATTCCTCCGGCGCGCATCTGCTCAGTCTGATCAACGACCTGCTCGATGTCGCAAAGATCGAAGCCGGCAAGATGGAGATCGCGCCGCATCCCATCGATGCGCGCCGCACCTTCGATATCGCGCTCAAGCTGGTCGGTGCTAAGGCGCGTGAGAAGCGTCAGGACCTCACCATCGCGGTCGATAACACCGCGCCGCCACTTTATGCCGACGAACGCGCCCTCAAGCAGATACTCATCAATCTCGTGTCGAATGCCGTGAAGTTCACGCCGGAAGGCGGCAAGATCATGGTGACGGCCAGCATGGCAGCCGGCGGCGGCTTCCAGATTCTCTGCGAAGATAACGGTCCCGGCATTCCGCGCGAAAAACTCGACAAGATTTTCACGCCCTTCAGTCAGGTCGACAACCGCTACGATCGTCAGGCCGGCGGCACCGGACTTGGCCTGGCCCTGGTGCGCGGACTGTCCGAGTTGCACGGCGGCCGCGCTTGGCTGGAAAGCGAATTCGGCAAGGGTTGCCGCGCCTATGTCGTGCTGCCGAGCCAGCCGCCGCAGGCCGGCGACGGGCAGACGGCTGTCGTCGCGGCGTGAGCGCCGCCCAGCCTCATATGATGCCAATGCAAAAGGACCCGGCCGCGAGGCCGGGTCCTTCCGCTTTCTGACTTCAGGAGAACGTCAGACCGAGTAGTACATCTTGAACTCGATCGGATGGGGCGTGTGCTCGAAGGCATAGACCTCTTCCATCTTCAGCGAGATATAGGCGTCGATGAAGTCGTCGTTGAAGACGCCGCCCTTCTTGAGGAAGGCGCGGTCGGCGTCGAGGCTTTCCAGTGCTTGGCGCAGGCTGCCGCAAACCGTCGGGATTTCCTTCAGCTCTTCCGGCGGCAGGTGATAAAGGTCTTTGTCCATCGGATCGCCGGGGTGAATCTTGTTCTCGATGCCGTCGAGGCCCGCCATCAGCATGGACGCATAGGCGAGGTAGGGGTTCGAGCCGGCGTCGGGGAAACGCACTTCCACGCGCTTGCCCTTGGGACCCGGCGCGAAGGGAATGCGGCACGACGCGGACCGGTTGCGCGCCGAATAGGCGAGCAGCACCGGCGCCTCGAAGCCCGGGATGAGGCGCTTGTAGGAGTTGGTCAGCGAGTTGGTGAAAGCGTTGATCGCCTTGGCGTGCTTGATGATGCCGCCGATGTAGTAGAGACAGGTGTCCGACAGATCGGCATAGCCCGAACCGGCGAACAGCGGCTTGCCGCTTTTCCAGATCGACTGGTGGACATGCATGCCCGAGCCGTTGTCGCCATACATCGGCTTCGGCATGAAAGTCGCCGTCTTGCCATAGGCGGCCGCCACCTGGTGCACGACATACTTGTAGATCTGCATGTTGTCGCCGCACTTGGTCAGCGTGTTGAACTTGAAGCCCAATTCATGCTGCGCGCTGGCGACTTCGTGATGGTGCTTTTCGGGCTGGATGCCCATGTCGCCCATGATGGCGAGCATCTCGCCCCGGATGTCCTGCGCGGAGTCGATCGGCGGAACGGGGAAGTAGCCGCCCTTGACCATGGGGCGATGGCCGAGGTTGCCGCTCTCGTATTCCGTTCCGATGTTCCAGGAGCCTTCCACGGAGTCAATTTCGTAAAAGCACTTGTTCATCGACGCGTCGAAACGGACGTTGTCGAAGATGAAGAATTCCGCTTCTGGACCGAAGAACGCCGTGTCGCCGACGCCGGACGAAACGACATATTGCTCGGCGGCCTTGGCGATCGAACGCGGGCAGCGGTTGTAGCGCTGACCGGTTGTCGGTTCGACGACGTCGCAGGTGATCGCCAGCGTAGTCTGGGCGAAGAAGGGGTCGATGACTGCCGTGTCGCAATCGGGCAGCAGCGTCATGTCAGACTCGTTGATCGCCTTCCAGCCCGCGATCGACGAGCCGTCGAACATGGTGCCGTTGGTCAGGAAGTCCTCATCCACCAGCGACAGGTCGAAGGTGACGTGCTGCCACTTCCCGCGCGGATCGGTGAACCTCAGATCGACATATTTGACGTCCTTGGCCTTGATCATCGACAGGACGGATTGTGCGTTAGCCATAGTCTCGGTCTTTCCCCTTATGTTGGAACTTCGTTTGTCTGGGCCAGGCGCTAGATAGCGTCTGCGCCGGTTTCACCGGTACGGATTCGAATTGCTTCCTCGACATTCAGAATGAAAATCTTGCCATCGCCGATGCGGCCGGTTCGCGCAGCCTTCTGGATGGCGTCTACCGACGCTTGCAGTCGGTCCTCGCCGATGACGATCTCAATTTTCACCTTCGGGAGGAAATCAACCACATATTCGGCGCCCCGATACAGCTCCGTGTGACCCTTCTGGCGGCCGAAGCCCTTGGCCTCGGTCACCGTGATGCCCTGGACCCCAACTTCTTGCAGAGCCTCCTTCACCTCGTCGAGCTTGAACGGCTTTATGATTGCTTCGATCTTCTTCATGTCGTGCTCCTTGCGCGGCCTCTAGATACCGCGCCGTTAAGGAAGTAGCAGGGGTTGTGCCAAGTTCTGGGGACTTAATCACAAGTAATTTCAGAAGCTTATCATAGTGCCCATTTTGCCTCCATGAAATCTGCACATAAAACGAACAAACTGCACTTTAAATGGGCATTTTGTGCAATGACGAATCGTTGTCAGTGCGGAGCCGGTTTTGCGATGGTGCGCGCCCTTGGTGGACGTCTTTGAGAGTCATTCTGCGATGCCGAGCGGCGACAGGCACTTCAACCCCGTTTTCTCAAATTTGCCGACAACGATCTTCACGGTGATGTCCGCGCTGGCGGTCGAGCATCGGGCGATCAATCTGGGGCAGGGCTTTCCCGACGAGGACGGACCGCTGCCGATCCGCGAAGCGGCCGCCCGCGCGTTGCAGAAGGACTCCAACCAGTATCCGCCTATGAAAGGGCTCGCGGAGCTACGCCGCGCGCTGGCGACTCACACCGAGCGCTTTTATGGAATGCGTTTCGATCCTGACAGCGAGATCGTCGTTACGTCCGGAGCGACGGAGGCGCTGACCGCGTCCATTCTTGCTTTTGCGCGCGCCGGCGACGAGGTCGTGTTGATCGACCCTTCCTATGATTCCTACCGCCCCGTCGCCGAGACTGCAGGCGCCATTGTGCGCACCATCAAGCTGACACCACCGGAATGGCGGCTGACCGAAGAGGCGCTGCGCGCCGCCGTGACGCCAAAGACCAGTGCGTTCATTCTGAATTCGCCGATGAATCCCGTCGGGCGCGTGTTCGACCGCGGCGAACTGGAAGCCGTCGCGCGCGTGCTCGCGGCCTCAAACGCCGTGGCGATCTGCGACGAAGTCTACGAGCATCTCGCCTTCGACGGACGGCAGCACATCCCGCTGGCGAGCCTACCCGGAATGCGCGAGCGCACGGTGCGCATCGGTTCCGCGGGCAAGATGTTCGCGCTGACCGGCTGGAAAGTGGGCTGGGTGATTGGTGCGGCCACCGTCATCGAAGTGGTCGCCAAAGCGCACCAATTCCTGACTTTCACGACGTCACCCGCTTTACAGAGGGGTGTCGCCCACGCGCTGGAACACGAGATCGGCTTCACACTGGGCCAGACGCGCGACCTGCAATCCAATCGTGATTTGCTGGCGGACGGCATCGCCAAGCTCGGGTTCAAGCCTTTGCCGAGCGAAGGGACCTACTTCCTCACGGCGGACATAAGCGGTCTGACCAACGAGAGCGACAGGGATTTTTGCGTGCGGCTGGTGCGCGAGGCGGGCGTTGCGGCAATTCCGCTGTCCGTGTTCATGCAGGGCAAAAAACCTGATAATTTTATACGTTTCGCGTTCTGCAAGAAGCGCGAAATCATAGAAGAGGCGCTTGTACGCCTCGAAAAATACTTCCAGGGGGGAAGGAACAATGGGCCGGCTTTACTTGGTTCGTAATGCGCGGACCGACGATGGAACGGGCTTCGCGGAGAACCCCAGATTGGACGAGGTCGGCCAGGAACAGGCAGAAGCCGTCGTCAGAAAATTGGGACACCTAAGGCGGCCAAAGATCCTGACGAGTCCGCAGCGCCGTGCGATGGAAACGGTGGCGCCGCTGGCGCGACATTGCCTCGCAATGCCGGTTGTCGATGAAGCCCTCACGTTGATGCCGCTGCCGAGTGCGGAAAGCTGCGATCGCGAAGCATGGCTGCTTGCCTTCATGGAAAGTTCGTGGCGCGACGCTCCGCCGCTGCAGCGGCGTTGGCGGGAAAGCTGCCTGTTCGCGCTCGCGGGTTTGACCGGAGATGTCGTCATCGCCTCACATTTCATTGTCATCAACATGATCGTCGGCGCAGCCACCGGCGACGACCGGGTCGTGATCTTCAAGCCCGACAACGGTTCGATCACCACACTGGACGTCACGGACGGCAAGTTGTCGCTGGTCGAGCTTGGCCGGCAGGCGGCGACCCGCCCGCTGTGATTTGCGGCTGCCGGCGCTTCTGAAAGGTGTAGTCTTGTGGCGGGCGTGGACCTACAAAGTGCCATGAGCCACGAGATCGTCACCGTCGCCGAGATGTACGCGGCCGACCGTTATGCGGCCGACCACGGCACGCCCTCTCTGACTCTGATGGAAAATGCCGGCCGCACGGTGGTCGAGGAGATCGCCAGGATATGGCGGCCGCGGCGGACACTGGTGCTCTGTGGCCCCGGCAACAATGGCGGCGACGGCTTCGTCGTTGCACGGCTGCTGACGGCACGTGGCTGGGATGTGCGCGTGGCTCTGCTCGGCCGTCGTGAAAATCTCAAGGGCGACGCCGTGCGGATGGCAGCGCAATGGACGGGCAGGATCGAGCCGCTGTCGCCATCCTTGCTGGACGAGGCGGAACTCGTCGTGGATGCCCTGTTCGGTGCGGGGTTGCAGCGTCCGCTGGAAGGCATCGCGCGCGACACGGTGTTGGCACTCAATATCAGCAAGGTGCCTGTCGTGGCAGTCGACATGCCGAGCGGCGTGCACGGCGATTTCGGACGCGCGCTCGACGACGTCTGCGTAAAGGCCGACGTCACCGTGACCTTCTTCCGCCGGAAGCCGGCGCATGTGCTGATGCCGGGCCGCTTGAAATGTGGCCGCATCATCGTCACCCAGATCGGTATTCCCGACGCGGCGCTCGAAGTCATCAACCCGAAAATCTTCGCCAACGAACCGGCATTGTGGGGCAGTGATTTTCCGCGACCGGATCCGCTCGGTCACAAATATGCGCGCGGCCACGCACTGATCGTCAGTGGGCCGGCGCAGGCGACGGGAGCGGCGCGGCTGGCGGCGCGCGGCGCACTGCGCATCGGCGCCGGCTTGGTAAGCGTCGCGAGCCCACTCGACGCCGTCGCGATCAACGCCGCGCAGCTGACCGCCATCATGGTGAAGCCGTTCAATGGCGCAAATGGTTTGGCGGGCATTCTGCAGGACAAGCGCTTTAATGCTGTCGTCATCGGGCCCGGCTGCGGCGTGGGGCAGGGCACGCGCGAGCTTGTCACCGCCGTGCTGAAAAGCGGCGCGACCACCGTGCTCGATGCCGATGCATTGACCTCGTTCGCCCACGACACACAGGCGCTGTTTCACCTGTTACGGCCGTCCACCGTGCTGACGCCGCACGAAGGCGAATTCGAGCGGCTGTTCCCGGGCCTGCTGGCGCATTCGCAGAGCCGTATCGACGCGGTCCGCGACGCGGCGTCGGCCGCGAAATGCATCGTACTTCTGAAAGGTCCGGACACCGCGATCGCCGGGCCTGACGGACGGGTCTGCATTTCCACCAACGCGCCGCCGACCCTGGCGACCGCCGGATCGGGCGATGTGCTGGCGGGGTTCATCGCCGGTTTGCTGGCGCAGGGCATGGACACATTCCAGGCAGCGGCCGCGGCGGCGTGGCTGCACGGCGAAGCGGCGGCGCATTTTGGCCCCGGGTTGATCTCGGAGGATTTGCCCGAACAATTGCCGGCGCGGCTTCGGCAATTATACGAAGACAGGTGATATGCAACCGAAATGGCTTCTTTGGGCGCGTGAACTGCAGGCGGCGGCGCAAAGCGGGCTGACCTACACGGAAAATCCATATGATCGCGCGCGCTACGAAGCGATGCAGGTATTGGCGGCGCGCATCATGGCGGAAGGCTCCGGTGCCGACATGTCGGTCATCGAGGGGCTGTTCAACGGGCAGGCCGGCTATGCGACGCCGAAGGTCGACGTGCGCGGTGCGATCTTCCGCGATCGGAGCGTGCTGCTGGTCAGCGAAACGCTGGACCACGGCCGCTGGACCATGCCCGGCGGCTTCGCCGATGTGAACGAGGCGCCGAGCGAAAGTGTGGTACGAGAAGTGGCGGAAGAAGCCGGCTATGTCGTCAAGGTGCGCAAGCTTGCCGCAGTTTATGACCGCGACAAGCACGGGCATCCCCATCCGCATCCGTTCCACATCTACAAGATGTTTTTCGTCTGCGACGAAGTCGGTCCGTGCGAAAAATCGGACCTGGAGACCGGCGAGGCGCGCTTCTTCCCGCTCGACGCGTTGCCGGAACTGTCGTTGCCGCGCGTGCTGCCCTGGCAGATCCACCGCATGTACGAGCACCTGCAATCGCCATCCTTGCCGACGGATTTCGATTGAGGAATAGAATGGCGCATGACTGACGTCGTCATCCGTCGCGTCGAGCGAAGCGATCTGCCTGCGCTGCTGGCGATCTACAATCACTATGTCGTCCACACGCCCGTGACGTTCGACGTCGAGCCGCGCACGCTGGCGCAACGCCAAGTCTGGCTCGATACCTTTGCGTCGTCGGGCCGCTACCAATGCTTCGTGGCGGCGCGCGATAGTCAGGCGATCGGCTGGGCGTGTTCGGGCAAGTTCAAGGAGAAGGCAGCCTACGAGACCTCGGTGGAGACCAGCATCTATCTGGCGCCGGGTGAACAGAGCAAAGGCCTAGGCCGCAAACTTTATGAGACGCTGCTCAGCGCGCTGGCGAAAGAAGATCTGCACCGCGCCTTCGGCGGTGTCACGCTGCCGAACGAGGGTTCCGTTGGCGTACACCGGGCGTTGGGCTTTTCCCTGGTCGGCACCTATCCCGAAGTGGGCCGCAAGTTCGGGCGGTTCTGGGATGTGGCGTGGTTCGGCCGGCCGTTCCGCTGACGCCGCGCCGCTGGATTCCAAATTCATCGCAGCGATCAAGCTGTTGCATTGGCGGCGCGCTACGGACTGCAACGAACTCGCAGCGCTCACCCATGGTTAATAAACCTTTAACGTGACGTCGGGAGCTGTTAATAATTAAATTTTGCAAGAAAGTATCATGGAGGGGACATGTTTGGAGCACAAAAGATTGGCGACGAGCACGAGTTGGCGCTGACGGGTTTGGAACGCGCGAAGTTGGAGCGCGACCTTCAGGCCGACAGACCGCTGCCCAGTTCGCCGCCGACTCCGGTCCTTACACCGCCGCCGAGCAGGCCGGCGGCCACGCTGCCGAGCCAACCGCCAGCGCCGTCCACGCCGAGTGGAAACGCAGCGCATGTGCTGGCCGGCCCAGGCGTCAAACTCAAGGGCGACATCACAGGATGCGATACGCTGCGCGTCGAAGGCATCGTCGACGGCACGGCTGTGGCGCGTCAGCTCATCGTCTGCACCGGCGGCAGTTTTCTGGGGACGGCCGAGATCGAGGACGCGGAGATCGAAGGTTATTACGACGGCACGCTGAATGTGCACGGCAGGCTCCTGCTGCGCAGCAGCGGCCGCATCTCCGGCACCCTCAGCTACGGCCAGATCGAAGTGGAGCGGGGCGGCGAAATCATCGGCCACATCGCATCCTATCAAAAACAGGAAGCGCCCAAGTCGGCGGCGAATGTGCAGCTGGTGTCGGTATCCAGCGAAAGGCGGACATCGGCAGCTTCGGCGGGGTCCGCTGTGGCATACCAGCCGCCGCCAAGCGAACCCACTGTGCCGAGAAAGGATGTCGCGCCCGTGATGGCGCACTCCGAAGCGCCAACGCCACAGCCTGTGCCGCAGGACGTGGGCGAGGTGCAGCCGAAGGCGCGCAAGAGCCTGTTCTTCGGGCGCGGTTGAAGAGGTTTGGCCGGAAAGGCGCTGCCGCAGCACGGGTTTGCGGCCGCTATGGCGCCGGCGCCGCCATGAGCGCCCGCCAGTCTCCGGCGCGGCAGAAAAGGCTGCTAACTAGGCCTAGCGGCCCGCCAAATCCCCTGCTATAGCGGCGCCCTTCTGCAGCGCCGGTCCTCCGGCCGGTGGGGTGGAAGGCCCGCGCGCGGGCGTGGCGGAACTGGTAGACGCGCTGGATTTAGGTTCCAGTGATGAAAGTCGTGGGGGTTCAAGTCCCTCCGCCCGCACCAGCCTTCGCGTGCGGAGCAGGCGAAGGGTGTCCACCGGAGCCTTGGCGTAAGTGGACTGGCTGAATTGCCGCCGCCTCGGGTGGCGGGCCAGTGATTGGGATACTTAAGGAACTGATATGCAGATTACCGAGACCGTTTCCGAAGGCCTGCGCCGCGAATACAAGGTGACCGTTGGAGCCGCCGACCTCGATGCGCGCCTTGTCGGCAAGCTCGAAGAGATCAAGCCGCGGCTCAGCCTCAAGGGTTTCCGGCCGGGTAAGGCGCCCGTATCGTTCCTGAAGAAGACGTATGGCAAGTCGATGATGGGTGAGATCGTCGAGGCCGCCGTCAATGAAGGCAGCCAGAAGGCGGTCACCGACAATGCGCTCAAAGTGGCTTTCCCGCCGCGCGTCGAGGCGGTGGGCGACGTGCAGCAGGTGATCGACGGCAAAGCCGATCTCGAGTTCCGCGTTCTCGTCGACCTGATGCCGGATTTCGAACTCGGCGACGTCTCGAAGATCGAGGTCGAACGTCTCGTATCCGAGGTCAGCGAAGCCGACGTTGACGACTCCGTCAAACGCCTGGCCGAACAGTCGCGCAGCTATACGGCGCGCGCCGAAGGCGAGGCCGCGCAGAAGGATGACGCCGTGACGATCGATTTCGTTGGCAGCGTCGATGGCGAAGAGTTTTCCGGCGGCAAGGCCGACGACTTTAACCTCGTGCTGGGCTCCGGCCAGTTGATCCCCGGTTTCGAGGATCAGCTCATCGGCGCCAAGGCGGGTGAGGCGCGAGAGGTCAAGGTAACGTTCCCGGCCGACTACCCGGAAGCAAAGCTCGCCGGCAAGGATGCGCTGTTTGCCGTCACGGTAAAAGAAGTGAAGGCGCCCGATGCGCTGGTGATCGACGACGAGCTTGCCAAAAAGCTCGGCCTCGATACGCTCGGCACACTGAAAGAGCGCATGCGCGACCAGTTGAAGCGCGAATACGCTTCTGCCAGCCGCCTGCATCTCAAGCGCCGCATTCTGGACGCGCTTGACGCGCAGCATTCCTTCTCGCTGCCGCCGACCATGGTGGAAGGCGAGTTCAACGGCATCTGGCGTCAGGTCGAAGCCGAGTTGAAGCGCGAGGGCAAGACGGCCGACGACGAAGGTAAGTCCGAGGAAGAACTCAAGAAGGAATATCACGACATCGCCGAGCGCCGCGTGCGGCTCGGTCTGGTGCTGGCGCGGCTGGGCGAACAGAACGGCCTGACGGTCGGCAATGACGAAATCCAGCGCGCCATCGCCACCCGCGCGCGCCAGTTCCCGGGCCAGGAGCAGCAGGTGTTCGAGTACTACGCCAGGAACCAGCAGGCGCTGGCGGAAATCCGCGCGCCGTTGTTCGAGGACAAGGTGGTGGACTTCATCGCCGAGCTCGCCCAGGTGACTGACAAGACGGTCGACCGCGAGACGCTGTTCCTCGATCCGGACGATGCGGCCGAGAAGCTGAAGAAGAGCGAATAACCGTTCTCAGATCGCGTGCACAAAGGGCGCCGGCTTCGGCGCCCTTTGCCTTTGCGCCCAAGGCGTTACGGCGCACGGCGTCGTCGATGGCTAGGAAGGCATAAATTCCTATTGCTGTTTATCGATAAATGTATATTGTATTTCGATATTGATGCATCGTTTGTCGATGCAGGGAGGAGGGCCTCGTGAACATCGCCAGCCGTCAGGCAACAATCGGTGCTCTTGTCGCAGTGGCACTTGTGGTCGGCGCCAACGCCAACCCTGACATTCAACTGAGCACCGCATCTTCCGCAATTCTGACCGCCGGAACGCAGCGGTGCATGAACGCGGTGCGCGAGCGTCTGGGCATGGTCGCGGTCGACGTCTTCAGCGGCGCACTCGATCTTGCCGGAGAAGTCGCCGCCCGTCTGAAGCAGATGTGAGGAACCATGACCAACACCAGCTGGCTCGCAAAATTTCTGAAGTGGATGTTCGCGATCTTCACAGTGTTCGCGGCGCTCGGCACCGTCGCTTTCTGTATCGTGTGGATGATCGGTCCCAACATGCCGCCAGGCCTGCATTTAGGGCCTCACACGTTGAACATCTTGGGACAGCCGGGCACCGTCGCCTTGTCGAACTCCACCTTCAACCTGACGGCCCTGCACGGCAATCTTCGTCTCAGCGTGGATCAGGCCACCGGGTTTGTTGAAACGCTAAGGCATTACGGACTGCCGGTCCTCATTCTCAAGGCCGCCTTCTTCGCCGCTCTGTTCGAGCTGCTGCGCCGGCTGTTCAGCAATGTCGGGCGCGGTGAGAGCTTCACCCACCAGAACGTCCGGCTGGTGCAGATCATCGGCCTGTCGCTGATGGCCTTCTCGCTGGTGTTCGCCGCAGCTGAGAACTGGTTCGCTCAGGCCATGTATTCATATCTCGCCCAGCATGCCGTGCTGTCCGTCTCCGGCACGCCGTTACGGCTGCCGACATCGCATCACATTTCGATCAACGGCAACGGTTTCCCGTTCGGCACGCCTTTGTTCTTCTCGGGGCTGCTGGTGCTGGCGCTGTCGGAAGTGTTCCGCCAGGGGCTGGTGCTGAAGCGTGACAGCGAACTCACGATTTAGGCGTCGCCATGCCGATCAAGCTCAATCTCGATCGTGTAATGCTGGAGCGCCGCGTCAGTCTGACGGATCTTGCGGACCGCATCGGCATCACGCTGGCCAATCTGTCGATCCTCAAGACGAACAAGGCGCGCGCCATCCGCTTCACCACGTTGGAAGCGTTGTGCCGGGAGCTCCAATGTCAGCCGGGAGAACTGTTGGAGTTTGTTCCGGGAGACCCGGGCGAAGTACGCGGCGGTGACGCCGAAATCTGACAGCCATCACCACCGCTGATGGACGTGCGGTGCGATCAGCCGGTCATAGATTCCGCGTGCCGCCGCCATCGTCTCCGCCGGCAGCGGTGCGAGATCGGCGGCGGCGGCGTTGGCCTTGGCCTGTTCGGCATTGCGGGCGCCGGGGATCACGACCGTCACCGCCTCGTTCATCAGAATCCAGCGTAGGGCGAACTGCGCCATCCTCGCGCCTTGCGGCACCAGCTTCCTGAGTTCCTCGACGGCCTGGAAGCCCATTTCCAAAGGGACGCCGGCGAACGTCTCGCCGACGTCGAAGGCCTCGCCGTGGCGGTTGAAATTGCGATGGTCGTCGGCGGCGAATGTGGTGTCGCGGTTGATCTTGCCGGTGAGCAAGCCGCTGGCCAGCGGCACGCGGGCGATGACGGCGACATTCCGGCGTTTGGCTTCCTTGAAGAACAGGTCGGCGGGGCGCTGGCGGAAGATGTTATATATGATCTGTATACTGACGACACCTGGGAATTCGATGGCCTTGAGCGCTTCTTCGACCTTCTCGACGCTGACGCCGTAGTCTCTGATCTTGCCGGTCTTCTTGATGTCGTCGAGGGTCGCGAACAATTCCGGGCGGTAGAGAGCTTCTGTCGGCGGACAGTGAAGCTGGACGAGATCGAGGCTGTCGACGGCTAGGTTCTTCAGACTGCGGTCGATGAAAGCTTCCAGGTTCTTGCGGTTGTAGCCGTCGGCGGTGTGGGGATCGAGGCGCCGCCCGGCCTTGGTCGCCACCATCGGGCGGGGGTCACCGCGCGCTTTCAGCACCTCGGCGATGATCCGCTCTGATCGACCGTCGCCGTAAACATCGGCGGTGTCGATGAAGGTCATGCCGGCATCAAGGGCAGCGTTCAGGGCCGCGCGTCCGTCGACTTCGCTGACATCGCCCCAGGCGCTGCCGATCTGCCAGGCGCCAAAGCCGATATCGCTGACGGTGAAGGGTGTCTTGCCGAATCTATGCTGCTTCATGACGGCGTCTCGTCGCGGGTTGCGGATATTCGGGGGTAGCAGCGCGACGGCGGGCGGGCAAGCACCCTCGTTGCACATACGCCAGTCGCTGCCCCAAATGAATTTCACCCGCCTGCGCACACCGTTGATGAAACATGTGATGGCGGAAAAGCGTGTTGCTCCCCGCCGCGGCTCGGTGATTTGGTCAAGGGCGGGCCCAGATTATCGCCTGCCGGATGACGATGGATGTAATGGGCCTTCGCAAGTAGGCGTGATCGACGGCGTCGAACCGGACGTTTTCTTGGTGAAGCGCAGGAAACGGCCGCCAGGCTGTTCATCTGAATGTGCGGCTTATGGGCAATTTGGCGGGGAGGAGCGGCGCCGGGCTCTTTACTCGCTGGCAAGGCCATGCTGATTACAGTTCAAATCCCGATTGACACTGTGACGGACGACGCCCCACCCTCGGGAAGCGAATCAGGAAAGGCCCATGAAGGACCCACGTGACGTCTACATGAACACGCTTGTGCCGATGGTGGTCGAACAGACCGCTCGCGGCGAACGTGCTTTCGACATCTATTCCCGTCTGCTCAAAGAGCGGATCATCTTCGTGACCGGTCCGGTAGAGGATTACGGCGCCAGCTTGATCACCGCCCAGCTGCTCTTCTTGGAGGCCGAGAACCCCAAGAAAGAGATCGCGATGTACATCAATTCGCCGGGCGGCATCGTCACGGCGGGCATGGCGATCTACGACACCATGCAATACATCCGGCCGCAGATTCAGACGCTCTGCGTCGGACAGGCGGCTTCCGCAGCGTCGCTGCTGTTGTGTGCCGGGGCGAAAGGACAGCGTTTCTGCCTTCCCAATTCGAGAATCCTGGTCCACCAGCCTTCGGCGTCCTATTATGGGCAAGCGGCCGATATCGCCCGCCATGCCCAGGAAATCCTCAAGTTGAAGCGGCGTTTGAACGAGATTTACGCACATCACACCGGCCAAACGGTCGAGGCGATTGAAAAAGCGCTGGATCGGGATACTTATATGACTGCCGAAGAGGCTAAGTCCTTCGGATTGATCGATTCCGTGCTGGCACGGCGACCGGAACCGTCGGAGAATGCGTGACGGCAGAAATCTGGTTGGCATGTCAACGTGTTGGCTGGATTAAACAAATCTTGATCCGCATAGCGCTAACGTGGTCGAATGAATTCGGCGGCAAGCCGGTTTGGGTTGGCGCGGGTTGTGCAGGGCATTGAACACAATGTTTAATGCTGTCTTTAAGGGCGGGTCGCTGAGACCCGGGAGAGCCGATGAGTAAAGCAAGCGGCGGCGAGTCCAAGAACACGCTCTACTGTTCGTTCTGCGGCAAGAGCCAGCACGAGGTTCGCAAACTTATCGCGGGCCCGACGGTGTTCATCTGCGACGAATGCGTCGAGTTGTGCATGGAGATCATACGCGAGGAGAACAAGACCTCGTTCATGAAGTCGCGCGAAGGCGTGCCTTCGCCGGCGGAGATCTTCAAGGTTCTGGACGACTACGTCGTCGGCCAGCAGCACGCCAAGAGGGTGCTCTCGGTCGCGGTCCACAACCACTACAAACGCATCAATGCCAGCGGCAAGAACGCCGACGTCGAACTGGCGAAGTCGAACATCATGCTGCTGGGCCCGACGGGCTGCGGCAAGACGCTGCTGGCCCAGACGCTGGCGCGCATCCTCGACGTGCCGTTCACCATGGCCGACGCCACGACGCTGACCGAAGCCGGTTACGTCGGCGAGGACGTCGAGAACATCATCCTCAAGCTGCTGCAGAACGCCGACTACAATGTCGAGCGGGCGCAGCGCGGCATCGTCTATATCGACGAAGTCGACAAGATCAGCCGCAAGTCCGACAATCCTTCGATCACCCGCGACGTCTCGGGCGAGGGCGTGCAGCAGGCGCTGCTCAAGATCATGGAAGGCACCGTCGCCTCCGTGCCGCCGCAGGGCGGGCGCAAGCATCCTCAGCAGGAATTCCTGCAGGTGGATACGACCAATATCCTGTTCATCGTTGGTGGCGCCTTCGCCGGCCTCGAGAAGATCATCTCCCAGCGGACACATGGCTCCTCGATGGGCTTCGGCGCCAATGTGCGCGCGCCTGACGAACGTGCCACCGGTGAAGTGCTGCGTGAGGTGGAGCCGGAAGATTTGCTGAAATTCGGCCTGATTCCGGAATTCATCGGCCGTTTGCCGGTGCTGGCGACCTTGGGCGACCTGACGGAGCCGGCGCTGATCGAAATCCTGACCCGTCCCAAGAATGCGTTGGCGAAGCAGTATCAGCGCATGCTCGAGATGGAGGGCGTCAAGCTGCGCTTCCAGGACGAGGCGCTGCACGCCATTGCGCGCAAGGCCATCGCCCGTAAAACGGGTGCGCGCGGCCTGCGTTCGATCATGGAAGGCATCCTGCTGGACACGATGTACGAGCTGCCGACGATGAACGGCGTGCAGGAAGTGGTCATCACGGCGGATGTCGTCGATGGGCGCGCCCGGCCGCTATATACCTATTCGGACAAGGGCCAGGCGCGCGAACAGAGCGCGTCTTAGCGGCAGCTTGTGTGGCCGTCATGGTGCGCCCTGGCGGATTCAGTGCGGCTGTGGGCTTTCCAGCCTTGAAACAGCCACCTGACGGGCCCACTTTATATCTTCAGGAGTCGGCCCATTTGGGCGACGGATGAGGCTCTGTGCGCCCATTTGGGGCACGGTTCCTAAACACACCCGGTCTATAATGGCCGGGCAAGGAGAAAATAATGTCAGATCAAGAGGTCGTGACAGTGGGTAAAGGTGAACCGGGCGTCCTCACGGCACCGGTGCTGCCGCTGCGCGACATTGTCGTGTTCCCTCACATGATCGTTCCGCTGTTCGTCGGACGCGAAAAATCCGTGCGTGCCCTCGACGAAGTAATGAACGAGGAAAAGCAGATTCTGCTTCTCACCCAGAAGAATGCCGCCGACGACGATCCCACCACCGATGGGATGCATCGGGTCGGCACGCTGGCAACGGTGCTTCAGCTCCTCAAGTTGCCGGACCAGACGGTGCGCGTCCTGGTAGAGGGCAAGAGCCGCGCCCGTGTCACCGGTTTTGTGCCGCGTGGCGATTTCTTCCAGGCGACGATCGAACGTCTTCCCGACAGCGTCGGCGAGGCGCGCGAGACCGAGGCGCTGATCCGCACGGTCAAGACGAATTTCGAGCAGTACATCAAGCTCAACAAGAAGGTGCCGGCCGAAACGCTGGCTTCCGTGGCGCAAATCGACGAGCCGGCCAAGCTCGCCGACACCGTGGCCTCGCATCTTTCCGTCAAGATCACCGATCGCCAGGCCCTGCTGGAAACGCTGAACACGGCTGAACGGCTTGAGAAGGTTTTGTCGCTGATCGAATCCGAGATCGGCGTGCTGCAGGTCGAGCGCAAGATCAAAAGCCGCGTCAAGCGCCAGATGGAGAAGACGCAGCGCGAGTACTATTTGAACGAGCAGCTCAAGGCGATCCAGAAGGAGCTCGGCGAAGGCGACGAAGGCCGCGACGAACTCAACGAACTGGAAGATCGCATCCGCAAGACCAAGCTGTCGAAGGAAGCGCGCGAGAAGGCGCAGGGCGAGGTGCGCAAGCTGCGCCAGATGTCGCCGATGAGCGCGGAAGCGACCGTCGTGCGCAACTATCTCGACTGGATGCTGTCGCTGCCCTGGGGCAAGAAGTCCAAGATCAAGAAGGACATCAAGCTCGCCGAGGACATCCTCAATGAGGATCATTTCGGCCTCGAGAAGGTCAAGGAGCGTATCCTCGAATACCTGGCGGTGCAGCAGCGCGCCGGCAAGATGAAAGGTCCGATCCTCTGTCTGGTCGGCCCTCCAGGGGTCGGCAAGACCTCGCTCGGCAAGTCGATCGCGCGCGCCACGGGCCGCGAGTTCGTGCGCATGTCTTTGGGCGGCGTACGCGACGAAGCGGAAATCCGCGGCCACCGGCGCACCTATATCGGCTCGATGCCCGGCAAGGTCGTGCAGTCGATGAAAAAGGCCAAGGCGGCCAATCCGCTGTTTCTGCTCGACGAGATCGACAAGCTGGGCGCGGATTGGCGCGGCGATCCCTCGTCGGCACTGCTTGAGGTCCTCGACCCGGAGCAGAACCACGCCTTCAACGACCATTATCTCGAGGTCGATTTCGACCTGTCGGACGTGATGTTCATCACCACGGCCAATACGCTGCACATGCCGCAGCCGCTGATGGACCGCATGGAGATCATCCGCATCCCCGGCTACACCGAGGACGAGAAGGTCGAGATCGCCAAGCGCCACCTCATCCCCAAGCAGATGAAAGCGCACGGTCTGAAGGACGACGAGTGGAAGATCAGCGATGACGGCCTGCGCGACCTGATCCGCTATCACACGCGCGAAGCCGGCGTGCGCAATCTCGAACGCGAGATCGCCAATCTGGCCCGCAAAGCGGTGAAGGAGATCGTTTCCAACAAGGCCAAGTCGATCGCTGTGACGGCCGAGAACGTCGACAGCTTTGCCGGCGTGCGGAAGTTCCGCTACGGCGAAGTCGAAGGCGAGGATCAGGTCGGTGTGGTCACCGGTCTGGCCTGGACCGAAGTCGGCGGCGAGACCTTGCAGATCGAATCCGTCATGCTGCCCGGCAAAGGCCGCATGCAGACCACCGGCAAGCTCGGCGACGTGATGAAGGAATCGATCGACGCGGCGCGGTCCTATGTCCGCTCCAAGGCGACGACCTTCGGCATCAAGCCGCCGACTTTCGACGTCAAGGACATCCACGTCCATGTGCCGGAAGGCGCCACGCCCAAGGACGGCCCCTCGGCCGGTGTGGCGATGGCGACCTCGATCATCTCGACGCTCACCGGCATTCCGGTGCGCCGCGATGTGGCGATGACCGGTGAAGTGACGTTGCGCGGCCGCGTGTTGCCGATCGGCGGCCTCAAGGAAAAGCTGCTGGCTGCTCTGCGTGCCGGCATCACGACGGTCGTCATCCCGCAGGAGAACGAGAAAGATCTGGCGGAGATTCCCGACAACGTGAAGGCGGGTCTTAAGATCATCCCGGTCTCCACGGTCGGGGAGGTGCTCAAAGTGGCGCTGTCGCGCCAGCCCGAGCCGATTGACTGGGTCGAGCCGGAAATCGCGGCCCCGGCCCACCTGTCCAGCGACGAAGGTGACACGGTCGTCACCCATTAATCCGATGGCGGTCTGCCGGCCGGGACAGGGCTCCCGGCCGGCCTCCGTCCCCGAAAAGTGAAAAATCCGCCTATTCCCGGCTTTTTAAGCCCAGAAATCGGCCTTTTCGGCCGGTTCCCGCTTTGACGCCGGGCGCGCGAAAGACCTAGATTCCCCGCGGTCGCCTTGGCGATTCTGAAAATAAGGAGCCGTCCCAGTGAACAAGAACGATCTCATCCAAAGACTCTCGGACCACACCGGCCTCGCCAAGACGGATGCCGCCAAGGCAGTCGACGGCGTATTCGACCTGATCGCCTCGGCCCTCAAGGCGGGCGATGAAGTCCGTTTGACCGGATTCGGCGTGTTCGTCGTCGCCACGCGCGCCGGCGGCAAGGGCCGTAATCCCCAGACCGGCGAAGAAATCACCATCAAGCCGTCCAAGCAGCCCCGCTTCCGCGCCGGCAAGCAGCTGAAGGATTCGCTGAACTGATTTCA
>JAGWJY010000089.1 GCA_028865545.1 Alphaproteobacteria bacterium
TACTCAACATGCGCCGTCGAAATCGTGATCCCGCGCGCCTTCTCTTCAGGCGCCTTGTCGATCTGGTCATACGCCGTAAAGCTCGCGCCGCCAGTCTCCGCCAAAACCTTCGTGATCGCAGCCGTCAGCGACGTCTTACCATGGTCAACATGGCCAATCGTCCCGATGTTGCAGTGCGGCTTGTTCCGCTCAAATTTGGCCTTCGCCATCTTTCTCTCCTGTCGGCGGTTATTTCGGTTTCAGCGTGTCGGCAATCGCTTGCGGCACGGTTTCGTAGTGATCGAATTGCATGGAGTATTGCGCGCGTCCTTGAGACATGGACCGCAAGGTGTTGATGTATCCGAACATATTGGCCAGGGGAACCATTGCAGTGACGATCTGCGCGTTACCGCGCGAATCCGTACCCTGCACCTGACCGCGCCGCCCATTGAGATCGCCGATCACACCGCCGAGGAAATCATCCGGCGTCACCACCTCGACCTTCATAATCGGCTCAAGCAGCTTGACCGCACCCTTGCTCGCCAGTTCACGGAACGACGCGCGCGCAGCGATATCGAAGGTTAATGCGTTCGAGTCAACCTCGTGATACGCGCCGTCAATCAGCGTTGCCTTGAAATCAATCACCGGGAACCCGGCCAGCAAGCCACTTTCCTTCTGCGCCTTGATGCCCTTTTCAACAGACGGAATAAATTCTTTCGGAATCGATCCGCCCACGACTTCGTTCTCGAACACAAAGCCCGAACCGGACGCCAAGGGCTCATATTCGAGCTTCACTCGGGCGAACTGTCCCGAGCCGCCCGTCTGCTTCTTGTGCGTGTAGTCAACAACAACCTTCTTGGACAGCGTCTCGCGATAAGCAACCTGCGGCGCGCCAACATTCGCATCGACCTTGTACGTCCGACGAAGAATGTCGACCTTAATTTCAAGATGGAGTTCGCCCATCCCTTTCAGGATCGTCTGTCCAGACTCCTGATCAGTCGAAACGCGGAACGACGGGTCTTCCTGCGCCAGACGCTGCAGGGCCATGCCCATCTTTTCTTGGTCAGCCTTAGTTTTAGGCTCGATCGCAACCTCGATAACCGGGTCCGGAAATTCCATACGCTCCAAAATCACCGGATTATTCGGATCACAAAGCGTCTCGCCTGTGGTCGTATACTTTAGGCCGGCAAAAGCCACGATATCGCCCGCATAGGCTTCTTTAACGTCTTCGCGACTGTTCGCATGCATCAGAAGCATACGCCCGACACGCTCATTCTTGTCCTTGATCGAATTGAGCACGCCTGTGCCGCTCGCTACCGTGCCCGAATAAATACGCACGAATGTGATTGAGCCGACGAATGGATCGTCCATAATTTTGAATGCGAGGCCGGAAAATGGCGCTTTGTCGTCTGCGGGGCGCAGAACTTCTTCGTCTTTACCCGGCACATGGCCCATGAGCGGCGGAATGTCGAGCGGCGATGGCAGATAATCGACGACCGCATCAAGCAACGGCTGAACGCCCTTGTTCTTAAAGGCGGAACCGCACATCACCGGCACAAATTTAAACCCAGTCGTACCCTTGCGGATGCAACGTTTAACGTCGTCAACGCTTGGAAACTTACCGTCGAGATAAGCCTCGAGGAGCGCCTCATCCTCCTCAACAGCCAACTCGATAAGATTGGTATGAAGCTCTTTGGCCTTGTCGGCGAATTCGGCAGGGATTTCCACCTCGTCGAACTTCGCGCCCAGCTGTTCATCATGCCAGATGAGCGCCTTCATCTTCACGAGATCGATAATGCCTTTGAAATCAGATTCGGAACCAATCGGCCAAGTGATTACCAAAGGCTTGGTGCCAAGCCGATCGATCATCATCTGAACGCAGCGCGCGAAGTCGGCGCCCGTACGATCCATCTTGTTCACGAAACAGATGCGCGGAACCTTGTACTTATCCGCCTGACGCCAAACCGTTTCGGATTGCGGCTCCACGCCGGCAACGGCATCAAACACGGCGACGGCACCGTCAAGCACACGCATGGAACGCTCCACCTCAATGGTGAAGTCCACGTGCCCCGGAGTATCGATGATGTTGATGCGATGTTCACGCCAATAACACGTTGTCGCGGCCGAGGTGATTGTGATGCCGCGTTCCTGCTCCTGCTCCATGAAATCCATGGTCGCGGCGCCGTCGTGCACTTCACCAATCTTATGGCTCTTGCCCGTATAATAGAGGATGCGCTCGGTCGTCGTCGTCTTGCCGGCATCAATGTGCGCGGCAATGCCGATGTTGCGATATTTCTCGAGCGGAGTCGTGCGGGGCATCTGGAGTCCGTTACCAGCGATAGTGAGAGAAGGCGCGGTTTGCTTCGGCCATCTTGTGCGTGTCTTCCCGCTTTTTGACCGCGTTACCACGGTTGTTTGCGGCATCGAGGATTTCACCGGACAGACGGCCCGTCATCGTCGGCTCGTTGCGGCCGCGTGCAGCCGTGATGATCCAGCGGATCGCCAATGCGCGCGAACGGTCCGTACGCACCTCGACGGGCACCTGGTAAGTTGCGCCACCGACGCGCCGAGAACGCACTTCCAGCGCCGGGCTGACGTTACGCAGCGCCTCGTGAAACACCACCAACGGATCCTGCTTCGTCTTGGCCTGAATGGTATCGAACGCGCCGTACATGATCCCTTCTGCGGCAGACTTCTTGCCGTCGTACATCAGGCTGTTCATGAACTTGGCGAGTACGAGGTCGCCAAACTTTGCGTCCGGGTTGATTTCGCGACGGTCTGCGCGGCGGCGACGGGCCATGAGCGTATCTCCTTCTTACTTCGGGCGCTTGGCGCCGTAGAGCGAACGGCGTTGCTTGCGGTCCTTAACGCCCTGCGTGTCCAGCACGCCGCGGATGATGTGATAGCGCACGCCCGGAAGGTCCTTCACGCGACCGCCGCGGATCAGAACAACGGAGTGTTCCTGAAGGTTATGACCTTCACCCGGAATATAAGTGAGGGCTTCGTAGCCGTTCGTCAGACGCACCTTCGCAACCTTACGAAGCGCGGAGTTCGGCTTCTTCGGCGTCGTCGTATAGACACGCGTGCAAACGGCGCGCTTCTGCGGACAATGTTGGAGCGCCGGCACCTTGTTGCGCTTGGCCTTGTGGCCCCGCGGCTTACGGATCAGCTGATTGATCGTCGGCATTCGTCTTCCCGTTGCACAATCGCGCGCACCATGCGCGCGGCAAAAACAAAACCCGAAGCGGGCCTCTGCCTGCTTCGGACAAATCGCGGAGGACTGGGGCAAAAACCCGAATCGCGCGGTCACACGCTAATAACTGGCTTTCCGACAGCGTTTCCGCGCCGTAGCGCGGACAGCCTGCGTCCGAAAGGTGCGGCTATATAGGCGGCAGGTGACGGGCCGTCAATAGCCGAAATCCCCGCAGTTTCCTTGCCTTCCGCTTATAACAGCAGAAGCAACTCTCGCCCCGCCATCACCATCAAGATGAAGGTAGACAGCGCAAAAACGAGAAATCTGGCGACCACGATATTGACGGTGCATTGGATCAGCGTGTGGACCACGCGCAACGCGACGTAGGTCCACGCCAGGAGCACACCCAGTTCATCCGTGTGGCCGCTCAAAACTATATAAAAAACAAGCGCATAAAAGATCGTGGGCTGTTCCAGAAGGTGGTTGTAGTTGTCGGCGACCTGTCTGACGGACGCCGGCAGCGCGCTCAACGATCCGGGATGACGCGCATCTTGCGGGTCGATCCCGGCCTTCTGCATCGCCGGGATTCGGGTTGCGTACATTCCTACCCATACAAGCAAGGTGAGCAGAATGAGCGCCAAAACTGGCGGTAGCATGGATGTCATAGCGGCCTCTCCTGGAATTTGGCTGAGCCTAGCCCATGCATAGCTCTGCGGCCCGCCTTGCGGCTTAGTTGATAATAAGTCGCAAATGCAGATTGTTACGCTGCCGCCCGGCGGCCTCCTCTACCGGGGGGCTTATGGTTTCTCCTCGGTTAATGGCCGGCGTCGGACATTTTCCCTCGAGCGGCGGCCCGCCAATTCGCGATGCGCGATTCAATAAAATTCGAAACATCTCCGATGCACTCACTTTACGGCCGTTTGGCATGATGCGCGTCGGGATAAGCAACCATGCCGATCAGTTTCGACCTCGAAGCGTCCAACGCCGTCTTCAGCTTGCCGACCATCACCGGCGAGTTCGACGCGCAGTTTGGCGCCTATCTGCGAAACCTCGGCGCACGCCGGCCGCTGGTGATGTTTGCCTTCCCGCCAAAGGCGGCCGGAACATTTCTTCGCGTTGCAGCCGTAGAGGCGATAGACGGGCAATTGATGCGGGTAACCCACGCCCAGGGCGGCCGCGATGCCACGCCTTATCTGCCCATCTTCATTCTCTATTATGCGGGCGGATTTCCGACCTCCACGCTGGTGACGCATCTGCACATGCAGGCCTTGCCGGCCAATCGCTTTCTGATCGACGCCTTCAACATCAAGCCGATCGTCATGATCCGCGACGTCGCCGACATGCTGGCGTCCTATTGGGACATGCTGAACGACGATCAGGCATCGGATAACTGGCTCAATTGCCAGTTGCCCAAGAACTTCACGGCAATGAATGACGACGACAAAGGCGACTTCCTGATCGACATGATGGGACCGTGGTACGCCAGTTATTACGCGACCTGGCTCACCTATGCCCAGGAAACGCCGGGCCGCGTCTGCGTGCTGCGCTACAAGGACTTCCTGAATGACACGGCGGCAACGCTGGCCACGGCATTGCGCCACGCAGGCGTGGAGCGCCCGTTGGCACATTGCCAGAAAGCCGTCGACGCCGTCTGGCAGGAACGCCAGGAGCACCGCTTCAACAAAGGCGTCGCGGGCCGCGGCCGGCAACGCTTCAAGCCGCACCACATCGAACGTCTCGAACGCATGCTGTTCCGCCATTATGGCCTCTCCCAGTATCGTGACGATCTGCTGGCGCGCTGACCTGCCTCCTTTCTTCGTTCTCATCCCGAGGGCTGTCGGCCATCTCGAAGAATGTGGAACGCCATAGGCGCGCGAAAGACTTCCGCAGCGCGCGAGCGCTCGGAGGTTTGCGTCTCCCCTCGCTTTTCCCAAACGAGGGGCGGTGCGGGACGCCACGAGGGGCGTGCGCACGGTACTTCTCTCGTCCGCGCCTTGTGAGCCACGGACACGTCTGGGCCACCTCACGGCGCCCCGCACCCGGCGATTTTCGGTGCACATCCGTCCGCGCTTTCCCCGGTCGCCCCTCCTGAAGGGCCAATCTGTGTTCTCTCTCCGAGAGCACAGACGGGACTTGCGTCCCCCGG
>JAGWJY010000048.1 GCA_028865545.1 Alphaproteobacteria bacterium
GTTTCTTTGGCGATCTGCGCCATGCCGCGTGCCTTGGCGACATCGCCGATGGCAGCGAGAAACACATCCGGGTTGGGGTCTTCAACGGCCGCCGAAAGATATTCGGCAATGACCTCGTCATTGTCGAGATAATCCGCCGCATCAAAGGGGGCGTAGGTCGTTTTCACTTTTTTGTCTCCTTCAACGCACGAGCCATCTTTTTTGCACGGGCGATATCTTGCTTCTGCGTAGACTTGTCGCCCCCCACAAGCAGGACGTAGATCGTCGTTCCTGTTCGCACAAAATAAACGCGATACCCTTGCCCGACATGAATGCGCATCTCCGAGACGCCTTCGCCGACCGGTTCGCAATCGCCGAAGTTGCCGAGGGTCGCACTACGAAGCCGTGCCAAAACTCTGGCCTTCGCTTTGAGATCGGTGAGCGCGGCCAGCCACGCGTCGAACTCCGACGACCGGACGAACGTATTCATTGGGCTAATGTATCCATTCGGATACAATCAAGCAAGCACCACAGTTGAAGTGCCTGGGCCTTCAGCGACCTTTGCGGCGAGCACAGCCCACTTCCCCCACCCTTCCTGCGATTGTACCTCAATACCCTTACAAACATTACGTGTAGATTAAATTTCCTATCCTTCCCTTGAAGTCAGGAAGACACTCCCAATATCCATAGTATGGAGAACCAGGAAGCCCTCGCCGCGGGCCAAGGCGGCACCGAGAACCTCCCCGTCCCTGCCGGGCCCGCCACACCCGGCGAGCCTGATGACGCCGCGTCTGATGAGGCGCTGCGCCGTCGCGCGGCGGCGTGCATGGTCGACCAGCTCGATTTCAGCAGCGGCCTGATAAAGCGCTGTGAGCATCTGGCGGCGTTGCCCACGGGCAACCGCGTCAAGGCGATTTTTGCGGCTGCGCGGCTTATGCAGTCCAACGCGCGCGTCGCCCAGGCATTCGCACAACTGGCTCGGGTCGAGCAACGAAGGAGGACGATTATCGAGCACATTCAACCGCCTGCACCGGTTTTGAAGGATTCGAATTCGAATTTCGATGGTGCGCTGTGCGACGACCTGATGTTGAAGACGCTCCGCTTCATGAAAGTCAGGGCCGACGAGGTGTTCGATCCCGTACTCGAGCAAGCCGCCGCCAGGGGAAAATTGGATGTCTGCGAGAAAAAGAATCCTGCCGCCGCCGCCGAAACCGGCACGGCTCGCGCGTAAACGCGGCGGTCAGCCGGGCAATAGGAACGCGCTGAGGCACGGGGATTTCACGCGGGATCGCATCGCATTCTACGCCGCGGTTCGCTGGCACATCCGCCGCAGCCGCGCGCTGGTCGCGGCGGTCAGGCCGTTGATCATGGCGGGCCGTGCTGAGGCCGAGCTGGCAAGGCTGCCGCCGAAGCCGTGGCTTCGGGCTCTGGAAACGTGCCTGTCGGCATGGGAAGTAATGCGCTCGAGCCGCGGCTTGTCCGGCATGCGTTCCGCTGGCGTCACGGCGCGTGGAGGGGGAAACCATGAAATCGAACAGGCTCGCGCTTGTGGCATTGCTGGTGTTCATGGCCGGCGCGGCGAAAGCCGCCGACACGGCGGCGCGACCGGAGAACTGGCGTGCTGTCGATCCCCAAAACCTCGTTCTGATGGATGTGAAATATGGCCGGATCGCGCTGGAACTCGCGCCCGAATTCGCGCCCCGTGCCGTCGCCCGCTTCAAGGCGCTGATCCGCGCCCATTTCTACGATGGCAAGAGCTTCTACCGGGTGATCGACGGCTTCGTGGCGCAGGGCGGCATCGGCGAGGGCACGGCTGCGACGGGCTCCTATTCGCCCGAGGTGGAAAAGCATTGGCCGCCGCTTCCGGCGGAGTTCGACGCGCCTTATGCCAAAGGCCTCGGCTTCACCCCGCTCGGCAACAAGGACCTCTACGCGCCTGAGGTCGGTCACGTGAACGGCTTTCCCGTCGGCCGCGATCCCAAGGCCGGGCGGATGTGGATCATTCATTGTCCGGGCACGCTGGCCTTCGCGCGCGACAACGGCGCCGATACCGCCACGACCGAGTTCTATGTCGTGATCGGCGAGGCCCCGCGGCGGCTCGACCGCAACTTGACCGCCTTCGGCCGGGTGATCGACGGGCTGCAATATCTCCAGAAGCTGACGCGCGGCGATCCGGACATCGCCAACGGCGTGATCCAGGACAAAGCCAAGGCCGACAAGATCCTGAAGGTCGCGATCGCCGCCGATCTGCCGGAAAATGAGCGCCCCCGCTATGCGGTGATGCGCACCGACGGCCCGGCCTTTGCCGCCTGGAAACAGAAACGCAAGAACCCGGCGCCGGGCTTTTACGTCCGCACGCCGCCGCCCGTCCTCGACATCTGCCTCGCCCTGCCGCCGGTCAGACGGATGAACTGAGCGCCGGGAGGCTCAGCTGCGCACTTCCATCTTGATGGGACCTTCGGCGCGGCCGTGGATGAACTGGTCCACGAAAGGATTGCCGCTGTTGTCGATCTCCGAGGTCGGACCGTCCCAGATGATCTTGCCCTTGTAGAGCATGGCGATGCGGTCGGCGATCTTGCGCGCGCTCACCATGTCGTGGGTGATGGAGAGCGTCGTCGTGCCCGTGCCCTTCACCGTATCGACGATGAGATTGTTGATGACGTCCGCCATGATCGGATCGAGGCCGGTGGTCGGCTCGTCGAAGAAGATGATCTCCGGGTCGGCGGCGATGGCGCGCGCCAGGCCGACGCGCTTCTGCATCCCGCCGGAAAGTTCCGCCGGAGACAGTTGCCCGACTTCAGGCCCCAGTCCGACCTTTACGAGCTTCTCCATGGCGATGTCCTTGGCCTTGCGGCGGCGCATGCCGCGTCCCTGGATAAGGCCGAAGGCGACGTTCTCCCAGACCGACATGCTGTCGAACAATGCCGCGCCTTGGAACAGCATGCCGAACTTCCGCATGACGGCGTCGCGAGCGCGGCCGTGCAGCCGGGTTACTTCCTTGCCGTCGACGAGGATCGTGCCGGCGTC
Source organism: Alphaproteobacteria bacterium (assembly GCA_028865545.1). Lineage (GTDB taxonomy): Bacteria > Pseudomonadota > Alphaproteobacteria > Micropepsales > Micropepsaceae > Rhizomicrobium. The sequence goes on from JAGWJY010000048.1 coordinate 3,007, forward strand.
CGGCCGCAGGATGCCGAGCACGCATTTGATCATGACCGACTTGCCGGTTCCCGAGCCGCCGATCACCACCAGCGACTGCCCCGCCTCGATGGTGAGGTCGAGGCCGTCGAGCACGACCTTCGGCCCGAAGCGTTTCTTGACGCCTCTCAATTCGACTTTTGGCGTGTTTGCTGTGCGCGCCATCAGATCACTTCGAGAACAACAGGTTGGTCAAAAGGTAATTGGCGGCAAGGATCAAGATCGAGGCCGACACCACCGCATTGGTCGTCGCCGTGCCCACGCCCTGCGCGCCGCCCTTGGAGTGGAAGCCGTTGTAGCAACCCATCAAGGCGATGATGAAGCCGAAGACCACCGCCTTGTAGATCCCGGACATCACGTCATGGAACGTCATGAAATCGATGGTGTTCTTCAGGTAGATCGAACCGGTGAAACCCAGGCTCTGCGTCGCCACGACATAGCCGCCGAACACGCCGATCGAATCGCCGATGGCGACCAGGAACGGCATGGTGATGATCGCCGCCAAAAGGCGTGGCACGACGAGATACTTGATCGGATTCGTCGAAAGCGTCGTCAGGGCGTCGATCTGCTCGGTCACCCGCATGGTGCCCAGTTCGGCGGCGATTGCGGCGGCGACGCGTCCGGCCACCATCAGACCGGCGATCACCGGCCCCAGCTCGCGGGTGATGCCGAGGACCACGATCTGCGGCACAAACGATTCCGCGCCGTAGCGGTTGCCGCCGATATAAATCTGCAAGGCCAGGGCGCCGCCGGTGAAGAACGCGGTCAAGCCCACGACCGGCAGCGAAAAATAGCCGATCCGCATGATCTGCTTGAGCAGCAGCGTCCAATAGATCGGCGGCCGCACGATGCTGGTTACGGCGTTGACGGTGAATACCGACAATCGGCCGATTTCACGCAGGAAGGCCAGCGTCACCCGTCCAACGGCACGGAAAATATTCATGGCGCGTCCTCATAGCGGCGCGTCGCGCGATGCGAAAGCGAAGTCAGGAGTTCATAAGAGATGGTATTTGCGGCAGCGGCGACATCTTCGAGCGTGACGGTATCGCCGATGAATTCCACTTCCATGCCGGTCGACAGCGAGCCCGGCACATCGGTCACGTCCAGCGTCACCAGATCCATGGAGACACGCCCCACGACCGGCACGCGAACGCCGCCGATGGCTCCTGCTCCATGATTGGAAATGGCCCGCATCAGCCCGTCCGCATACCCCAAGGCAGCCGTGGCAAGCAGCGACGGCCGTTTTGTCCGGAACGTCGCTCCGTAGCCAACGGTCTCTCCCTTGTCAACGCGACGCAGTTGGAGGATTTGCGCCGTGACACGGACCGCTACGGCAAACGGGTTGGGTTTTGCCGGCTGCGGATTGCCGCCGTAAAGACCCAGCCCCGGGCGCACCAGATCGAACAGATAGTCCTTGCCAAGCATGATGCCGCCGGTCGCAGCGAGACTGGCCGGTGCGGGTGGCAACATCGACAGGGCCGTTTTGAAGCGATCAAGCTGCAGCCGATTCATCTTTGCGTCGGCGTCCTCCGAGCAAGCCAGATGGCTCATCAGCATAACGACGCGGAGGCCTTCGAGGCGCTTGGCATGCTCGCCGGAGAGTGTCGCCAGTTCGGATGCGGGCAGGCCCAAACGATTCATGCCGGTGTCAATGTGGATGCCCGCATCAAGCCGCGTTTTGGTGGCACGCGCGGCAGCAGCCCAACCCGCGACCTCGGCGATGGAATTCAAAACCGGAGTCAACTGGTGGGAAATAAGGGCAGGCACAGCATCAGGCTGGGCGCCGTCGAGTACGAAAATGCGTGCCTCAGGCGCCAGCGGCCGTAAAGCCACGCCTTCCTCCAGCCGGGCGACGAAAAAGGTGTCGCAACCTGCCCGGACGAGTACCGGCGCGACCCTGTCCAGGCCAGTTCCATAGGCGTCCGCCTTCACCACCGCCGCGGCAACGGCGGGCCCGGCGAGCCGCTGGACAGTTTTGTAATTGGCGGCAATGGCGCCAAGACGCACAACCAAGTGCGCCGCCTCGAAATCCACGACTCTCCCCTCGTCCGTCCGGCTCATGAGGGGCGGACAATGCCGCCCCGCCGGGGCCACGTCAAAGGCTACCCGTTCAGAAGCGTGCGCCCCATCGCTCATGGGCTCATGCCTGTTATCGCGGAGAGGCACGGCGCATTGGGATCGACGTATTTCGGACAATTGGGTGCCGTGTTCCGCTCGTGCGCCATTATGTCGGAGTTCCTCGGCTTTTCCTGCACAACCTGCCGAGGCTCGGCGTCCAGAATGATCGTGCCGTCCTTGTCGTACTTGAAGTGCCAAGGCGCACGCTTGCACTGTGCACGCCCTTCCGGCGTGAGGTATTCGAAGCTATTCGCCCCGCAGGCCAATGCCTGGCCCAGAGCCAACGCCGGATTGATGGCGTTAGGGGCAGGAGGAGGAGGCGTAATGGGCAAAGTATAGAATCTATAGATGTCGGTAGATGGTTCTTTTTGCTTCTGTTCCTGGGTGACCTTCGGAGCGCCCGGTGCTTGTGGCAAAAGCAGCCACAAGATTGGGGCCTCTTCCGCACGCCTCGTATGCAGACTGGGAAGCCATTCGGACAAGACCAGTACATAGAAAAACGCCACGTGCAGCACGATCACTGCGATGATCGCAGCGCTGCGGCGCCCAGCACGCTGGCGTGCGCCTTCATCCGCTCTCAGGCGCGTAAGAGCCGCGGCCAGCGACGCGGCGGACTCACCGACGAAAGAGGTGTCTGCCACCGATTTGCCTACTCTGCTTTGGGGCCTGACAAGGGTTTGCTCCTGGCAGCCAGCTTATGCCATCCGCCGTACCCTGGGGACTATAGCATTGTTCATAATGACAATTCCTCCACGTGAGCAAGACTCCGTTTGCCAGATTAAGCATGCCGAGCAGCCTTGCTTGCCAGCACGGAAACAGAGCAGGAAGCTGGAGAACGGTCTGCAAAGCGCCAAGCGATTGGCCGCACAGGATGACAGATATGGGTACAAAATTTCTCGTTGCCATGGGCATTTTGGCATGCGCCGGGTTGTCCGGCTGCGACAATGCGGGCACACCCACTGCGGCCAGCACTCAGGCCTCGGCGCAGCCCTGTAATTGTCAGACGGCGGCCGCGGCAGTTCCGGCGGTCGCACCGGAACCGGCAACGCATCACCACGCGCGACATCGCTCTTCGTATTCGCAGCGCGAATATGAGCAGACGGAGCACTATGCCGACAGCAACTCGTCGCGAACCTATTATCAGGCCAGCGGCGACTATCAGAGCGACACCGAAACCCATTCGTACTATCCGGACGAGACCGGCAGCAGCAGTGCCGACAACCAGGCCGTCTGGGTCGACGGCTACGGCAAGCGGCACTTCTATACGGTGGCAGCTGTCGCAGCGCAGCCTCCGGACGATCATGCCCGCCGCGATGCTTGGCGCGGTTATGACGAAACCTGCGACGATAGCAAGAGCAGGTAGAAGCCGTTAGCCGCCCGCTTCGTTTGCCAGATTGCTGAAACGCGTGAAACGATCGTCGAAGAACAGTTCGACCTTGTTGGTCGCGCCATGGCGGTGCTTCTCGACCAGTACTTCAGCCCGGCGGTGCGCGCGTTCGCACTTTTCCAACCACTTGGCGTGATCGCTGGAGCCGATCTCCGGTTCGCGCGACTTCAGATAATACTCCTCGCGATAGACAAACATTACCACGTCGGCGTCCTGCTCGATGGAACCGGATTCGCGAAGGTCCGACAGCACGGGACGTTTATCGTCTCGCGCATCCACGCCGCGCGACAACTGTGACAGCGCGAGGACCGGTACGTTCAGCTCCTTGGCCAACGCCTTGAGGCCTTTGGTCACCTCGGTGATTTCCTGCACGCGGTTGTCCTGACGCCGCGAAGGCTCCACCAGCTGGAGATAGTCGATGATGATGAGACCGATCTTCTTTTCGCGCTTCATACGGCGCGCGCGCGCCGCGATCTGCGCGATGGAAATACCGCCGGTGTCGTCGATGAACAGCGGCAGGGTCGCAAGGTCCTGCATAGTGAGGACGAATTTCTCCCACTCACTCTCCGAAAACCGGCCGTTGCGGATCTTCCACATCTCGATCTCGGTCTGCTCCGAGAGAATACGCGCGGAGAGCTGCTGCGCCGCCATTTCCAGAGAGAAGAACAGCACCGGCGCGCCGCGTGGGTCCTCCTGGCCGATCTCAACATCCTGCTGCCAGGCGCGCGCCGCGTGGAACGCCATATTAGTGCCGAGCGCCGTTTTGCCCATGCCCGGCCGGCCGGCTAGGATGAGAAGGTCGGAGGGCTGCAGTCCCCCGAGCAGGCTGTCGATATCGGTAAAACCGGAGGACACACCGGAAATCTTGCCGCCGCGGGCCTGTGCCTTCTCGGCGCTCTCTACTGCTCGGCGCAGGCTTTCCGCGAAATCAAGCGGCCCCTCGCCGTAACGCGACGTTTCCGACACGCGATAAAGAGCTTTTTCCGCGTCCTCGATCTGGGATTGTGTCGATTTTTCGTGCGGCGCCTCGAAGGCGGTGTTGACGATATCCTCGCCGATACGGATCAACGAACGCCGCACCGCCAGATCGTGCAGGATGCGCGCATAATCACGCACATTGGGCATCGCCGGCGCAGCCTGCGCCAGACCCGCCAGGTAAGCGTGACCACCGACCTCCTGCAGTCCCGGGTCGGACTTCATCGCAGCGTGCAGTGTAAGCGGCGTCAGCACCATGCCGCCGCGTTCGAGTGACGCGGACATCGCCTCGTAAAGACGCTGATGCAGCGGATCGTAAAAGTGTTCCGGCTTGATCAGTGCTGAAACTGTTTCCAGTGTCCGGTTGTCCACCAGAATCGCGCCGAGCAGCGCCTGCTCGACTTCGATATCATAGGGGACGTGACGATAGGCTTCCTGTTCCATGGCGCTTTTTGATTGTGTCCTAGCATCGCGAAGGCGGACAGCGAATCAAGCGATGCAAGTCGGCCGCCGCAAGTATAATCCTGAATCGATACACAGCTTAATCGCGCAAATATGTACTTGATTTTTCGAGTTGCGCCGCGGGTGACGCCCTCACCCTACGCGACGCTCGCGGGGCATGCGCTCGACGCCCGCAAAGCGCATGGTGCGCTCCGTGTCGGTCATGTAGTCGCGGGTCAGCGGCAGCGCGCCTTGACGCTTGACCAACTGTATCTGGAAGACGACCTCGCTGTCGTGGCGGAAGGCCATCTCCGAGCCGGCTAGGTAGAACTCCCACATGCGGCAGAAACGCTCATCGTAGAGGCGCATGGCTTCTGTGCGGTTCGCCATGAAGCGACGACGCCACTCCTTCAGCGTTTCGGCGTAATGCAGGCGCCAGACCTCTACATCTGTGACGATAAGGCCGCTTTCCTCCACAGCCTGCATCACTTCCGATAAAGCCGGCACATAGCCGCCGGGAAAAATATATTTTGTGATCCACGGATTGGTAGAACCGGGCCCGTCAGTCCTCCCGATCGTGTGCAGCAGCATGACACCATCATCGGTTAGCAATTCCCGCGCCTTTGCGAAAAAAGCGGGGTAATAAGCGACACCGACGTGTTCGAACATGCCGACGGAGACTATACGGTCGTAACTGCCGCCCAAAGCGCGATAGTCAACGAGCTCAAAACGGCAGCGGTCAGAAAGCTTCGCGCTCTGTGCCCTTTCGCGTGCCACCGCGATCTGATTTTCGGACAGTGTGACCCCAAACACATGGGCGTTGCAGTCGCGCGCAAGATCGAGTGCAAGCCCGCCCCAGCCACAACCGATGTCGAGCACTTTGAGACCAGGCTTGTCGAGGCTGAGCTTTGCCGCAATGTGGCGCTTCTTGGCAATCTGCGCCTCTTCGAGAGTTTCGCCCGGCGTGGAGAAGTAAGCACACGAATACTGCCGGTCTCGATCGAGAAAAAGGTCATAGAGCTTGCCTGACAGGTCATAGTGATGCGCGACGTGCACTTTGGCGCGCCAAGCGGGATTGAATTGGGCCAAGCGTCTGGTCATCCGGCGAAAGGTCCGCAACGGGCGCAGGAGACCCGTCGCCTTCGCTTTAGACAAATTCGTTATCAGCAGAGAAAGCAGATCAGCGATGTCGCCATTCTCCACCGTCAGCCGCCCATTCATATACAGTTCGCCGAGCTTCAGGTCCGGGTTCAACGCCAATTCGGACATGGCGCGCTTGTCATGAAATTTGACCGTTACCTGCGGCTCGCCGGTGCCAAAACTTTCCTGTCGCCCGCTTGGACGAACGATCGTCAGCGTGCCGCGGCGGACAATGCGCGAAAGAAATTGGCCAAGCATCCGGCTTCTCCCGAGAAGGCGGTCTCGTGCCTGACAGCGTAATCAAGAATAGTGGTAGTGAAAATGACTTTTTTCGGAGACTTCCTTATTCCCACTCGATGGTGCCGGGCGGTTTGGAAGTCACATCATAGACAACGCGATTTATGCCTTTGACTTCATTGACGATGCGCGTCGCCACGCGGGCTAGGAAATTGTGTTCGAAGGGATAAAAATCCGCTGTCATGCCGTCGGACGAGGTTACCGCGCGCAGCGCACAGACGTGATCATAGGTGCGGCCGTCGCCCATCACGCCCACGGTTTTCACCGGCAACAACACCGCAAAGGCCTGCCAGATTTTGTCGTACAGGCCAGCCTTGCGGATTTCCTCGAGATAGATGGTGTCGGCCTTGCGCAGGATTTCGAGTTTTTCCTTGGTGATCGCACCCGGCACGCGGATCGCCAGGCCGGGGCCCGGAAAAGGATGACGGCCGACAAATTCCTCGGGCAAGCCAAGCTCGCGGCCCAGCGCGCGCACTTCATCCTTGAACAGTTCGCGCAGCGGCTCGACCAGCTTCATCTTCATATGCGCCGGCAGGCCGCCGACATTGTGGTGTGACTTGATCGTGACGGAGGGCCCGCCCGTGGCCGAGACGCTCTCGATGACGTCAGGATAGAGCGTACCTTGGGCGAGAAAGTCGGCGCCGCCGACCTTGGTGGCTTCATAATCGAACACATCGATGAAGGCCGCACCGATGATCTTGCGCTTCTTTTCCGGATCAGTGACGCCTTCCAAGCTGGAAAGAAAAAGGTCGGACGCATCAGCGTGCAGCAAGGGGATGTTGTAATGACCGCGGAACAGCGACACGACCTGTTCGGATTCGCCAGCCCGCATCAGTCCGGTGTCGACGAAGATGCAGGTGAGCTGGTCGCCGATGGCCTCGTGCAGCAGAACCGCAGCAACCGATGAATCGACGCCGCCAGACAAACCGCAGATCACTCGGCCGCTGCCGACCTGGTTTCTGATGCGCGCAATCGCCTGCTCGCGAAAGGCGTGCATGTTCCAGGTCGGTTCGATGCCGGCAATATTGACCACGAAATTGCGCAGGATCGTCGCACCGCGCGGGGTGTGCATGACCTCGGGATGGAACTGCACGCCGTAGAAGCGGCGCGTCTCGTCGGCAATGACTGCGTAAGGTGAATTTTCCGACGTCGCTACGACATCAAATGTGGGGGGCATCGACGTGATCTTGTCGCCATGGCTCATCCAGACGGGCTCATGACCGTTGGCATCGCCGAGACCGGCCAGCAAAGGAGACGCCTTTTTGATCCTGATATCGGCGCGTCCGAACTCGCGCGCATGGCCGCCTTCGACCCGGCCGCCGAGCTGCTCGCACATTGTCATCTCGCCGTAGCAGATGCCAAGGACAGGAACGCCGGCTTCGAACACGTGTTGGGGCGCACGCGGCGTATCCGTCTCGGTGACGCTGGCGGGCCCGCCGGAAAGGATGATGGCGCGCGGCGGCGTTTCCTTCAGCGCGGTCTCCGCCTTATCAAAAGGGACAATCTCGCAATAGACGCCGGCCTCGCGCACGCGCCGCGCGATCAGCTGGGTCACCTGAGAGCCGAAGTCGATAACCAGAACGGGAGCAGCCATGGCCGGATTTACTCGTTCGTTGTTGATCTTGTCTAGCGACGTCGCTGCAACACAGCCGTAAAAAACCCATCCGTGCCGGTTCGCAACGGCGTCGCCTGAAAAACGTGCAACATGCCCGGCGGCAGCGGTGCATCCGTCACCGTCCGCCAGATCTCGTCGGCGGACAGAGCCGCAAAATCCGGGCGACGCGACAACAAGTGTGCAACGCGGTCTTCGTTTTCGGCAGGGAGCAACGAGCAGGTGGCGTAGATCAGGCGCCCGCCGACGGCGGTATGCTCCGCTCCCTGCGCCAAAAGATCATCCTGCAGCGTGTTCAGAGAGTGCAGGCGTTCCGGCCTGATACGCCAGCGTAACTCTGGCTGGCGGCGCCAAGTGCCCGTGCCGGTACAGGGCGCATCGACCAGGACGACATCGAAGGCGCCCTTCGGACGCTCACCGACCCGGCGAATGATCGTAGCACCGGCACGAACGGCGCGGGGCGCCAGGCGGCGGAGACGGGCGGGGTCGACGTCGTGCGCGACAATCTCGCCCTGATTCCGCATCAGAGCCGCGAGAGCCAATGTCTTGCCGCCAGCGCCCGCAGCAAAGTCCAGAACGCGAATGCCGGATTTCACACCGCAGAGCAGCGCGGCGATCTGCGCGGCTTCATCCTGGAACTCGAAAGCCCCGTCGACAAAGAGCGGTGAGAGGCTGAGCTTGGCGGAACCTTCACCAGGCGGCAGACGCAGGCCAAAAGGTGAATACGGCGTAGGTTCAACGGCAAAGCCTTCGGCGCGGAGGGACGTCATCACCGCGTCGCGCTCGGCCTTTAATGTATTGACGCGCAGGTCGATGGGCGCACGGACCTGCAGTGCCAGCATCTCATCCTGCAAAGCGGGACCGAAGGCACGCATGAGCTCAGGTTCGAGGAATGGCGGGAACTCACCACGCACAGGCAGTGGTGGCTCGCCGGATGGCGGCACGGCGATCACGCCGCGTTCGGCCTCGGTCAGCGGAAGCGCGTGGTGCTGTCGGCCGTCGAAGAGGCCGGACAGTGTGTCCAGGGCAACGCCGTCGGCCAGCATCGCTCCCATCACCAAGGCGCGCGGATCAGCGCTGCCCATACGCCAGGCCAAGGACGACCGATGGCGCATCACCGCATAGACCTGCTCCGCAACGGCCGCGCGATCTTTGGAGCCGGCATAGCGGCGCATCCGGAAATAATCGCGCAGGTAGCGGTCGACCGGCTGCGCGGTTCCCGCCAAACCGTCCAGGACCTCGATCGCCGCCTGGAGGCGCGCCGCCGGTGTCAATTATTGCACACCCGGATAGTTGGGCGACTCGCGGGTCACCACCACACCGTGGACATGACTCTCGGCCATGCCCGCGCCGGTGATGCGGACGAACTTCGCCTTTTCGTGAAAATCGCCGATGGTCTTGCAGCCGGTATAGCCCATCGCCGCGCGCAAGCCGCCGATGATCTGATGCACGACACCGGATACCGGCCCTTTGTAGGGCACCTGCCCTTCGACGCCTTCCGGCACCAGCTTCAGCGTGTCCTTCACCTCGGCTTGGAAGTAGCGGTCGGCCGAACCACGCGCCATGGCGCCCAGCGAGCCCATGCCGCGATACCCCTTGTAGGAGCGGCCTTGGTAAAGGAACACCTCGCCCGGACTTTCTTCGGTGCCGGCGAGCAGCGAGCCCACCATGGCGACATCGGCGCCCGCCGCGATGGCTTTCGCCAGATCTCCCGAATATTTGATGCCGCCATCGGCGACGACCGGCACGCCCTGTTTGTGCGCCGCCGACACCGCATCCATGATAGCGGTAAGCTGGGGCACACCGACACCCGCAACGATGCGCGTGGTACAGATCGAGCCCGGCCCGATGCCGACCTTCACCGCGTCCGCGCCCGCATCGATCAGAGCCTTGGCACCGTCGGCCGTGGCGACATTGCCCGCCAATACCTGCGTGTAATTGCTTTCGCGCTTGATGGCGGCGACGGTGTCGAGCACACCGCGCGAATGGCCATGGGCGGTATCGACCACCACCACGTCACACTCGGCCGCGACCAAAGCCATGGCACGCGCCACACCGTCCGGTCCGACATTGGTGGCGGCAGCGACACGCAGCCGCCCGCGCTCGTCCTTGCAGGAATTAGGATATTTCTGCGCTTTCTCGATGTCCTTTACGGTGATCAAGCCGACGCAACGATAGGCGTCGTCGACCACCAGCAACTTTTCGATACGCCGCGCATGGAGCAGCTTCTTAGCCTCGTCCATCTGCACGCCTTCGCGCACCGTGACCAGATTCTCCTTGGTCATCAGGTCCGCGACACGCTGGCTCTTGTCCGTCGCGAAGCGCACATCGCGGTGCGTCAGGATGCCGACCAGCTTGCCGGCGCCGCCTGCTGTCGCCCCCACCACCACCGGCACGCCGGAGATGTTGTGGCGCTCCATCAGGGCCAGCGCATCGGCCAACGTGGCGTCGGGCGCGATGGTCAGCGGGTTCACCACCATGCCGCTCTCGTACTTCTTGACGCGACGGACCTGCTCGGCCTGCTCCTCAATCGTCAGATTGCGGTGTATGACACCGATGCCGCCAGACTGCGCCATGGCGATGGCGAGCGCCGCTTCCGTCACCGTGTCCATGGCGGAGGAGATGAGCGGAATGCCCAGCTCAATCGTCTTGGTGAGGCGGGTACGGGTATCGACCTGGCCGGGAAGGACTTCGGAGGCCGCGGGCACCAGGAGCACATCGTCGAAGGTGAGGGCTTCGCGGATGGTCATGGGCAGCGCTCCTGGGTTCGGAACCATTTGGAGCGCCGAGCCTTTATCAGCGAGTCTCGGGATTCGCAAGGACAGTGCGATTCGGTCGCGGGCGATGCGAAGCAGCCGGTTTTTCGGGGAGCCGAAAGCCATTCGTTTTCGATTTTTTTGAATCGGGAATTGCCCATTTCTTTTGTTTCAATCTCCCAGCGCCACGCCTGCGCAATATCATTGTTTTCCTACCGGAGCCGGCCCCGTCCCACCAAGGCCCTGAAGTGCGGGGACCACGCCTCGTGCTGCCTCGAAAACGAATGCCTTATTTTCTTCGTAACCGTTTGATTTAACTAATTTAAGACGTTCTTAGAAATGCCGCTATTTGTGTGGCTGAAGGCGCCGTCAGCGATCAGCCCGGCGCCAAGGTTTCCGTCTGTGTCCCACCTCCCGGTGCACATAACCCACAATCATAATATGGGAATGCGGTCAGTGCCTTTCAAGGGAAGTGCCGCACTTTATGTGCGAGAACAAATCTCGACTGCAAAGAGAAACCGAATGATCGGCGCAGGGTAATCGCAAATGGAGCACGCGTGGCGTAAACCTCGCACACCACTCCGATCGTCGTGATTCAATTCATGCCAAACAGCACGCGCGCCACTTTGGAGCTGACCAAAGCGGGCATCGCCTTCACCGTCCATCATTATACCTACGATCCGTGTGCGGACCGCATCGGAATGCAAGCGGCCGCGGCGCTGGGGGAACCGGCGCGGCGCGTGCTGAAGACTCTGATGGCCGAGGTCGACGGCAAGGCGGTCTGCGCGATCGTGCCTTCGGACCGCGAAATCAGCATGAAGAAACTGGCAGCCACCTTCGGCGGCAAGCACGCGCAGATGATGAAACCGGCCGACGCCGAGCGGCTCACCGGCTACCACACCGGTGGCATCAGCCCGTTCGGACAGAAAAAACGCGTTCCCGTCGTAATCGAGGAAACGGCGCTCGCCGAAGACGCCGTATTCATGAACGGCGGCCAGCGCGGGCTGCAAGTGAAGCTCGCACCGGACGATGTGGTGCGTGTGCTGACCGCGACGGTGGCCGGCGTCGTGGCATAAGCAGCGACGTCAGGCTCGGGTGCATCACCGACACTCCTTCAAGGAAGAACTTCGAAGCAGCCCTGCCCGCTGATATGCTTCGGAGATGAGCGATGCTTTATCCCTCTTCACCATCGGCCACTCGACACACAGCTTTGAGTGGTTCCTCGCGCTGCTTTCGGGCGCAGGCATCGAGGCGGTGGCGGATGTGCGAACGGCGCCGGTATCGCGCTTCTGTCCACAGTTCAACAAGGCGCGGTTGGACGAGGCGTTGCGCGCCGCGGGCCTTTCCTACGCCTTCCTCGGCAAGGAGCTGGGCGGGCGGCCCGACGACCCGGCTTTGTATACAAACGGCATTGCGGACTTCGAGCGCATGGCCAAGAGCGCAGCGTTCCACAAAGGGATAGACCGCGTAATCGTGCAGGCACGCGAACGGCGCCTGGCGCTGATGTGCTCCGAAAAACATCCGCTCGATTGTCATCGCTGCCTGTTGGTAGGGCGTGCACTTGCGGCACGCGGCGCGGCCGTGCAGCACATCCTGTCGGACGGCACCCAGACCGAACAGAGGGAGATCGAAGAACATCTGCTCGCCGGCAGCGAGGACGATCTGTTCACACCACGCGCAGAGCGGCTGGCGGCCGCCTATCATGCGCGAACCCGCAAAGTGGCGTTCGCGAAGAAATAGAACATTAAAGACGCGGCAGCGTGACATCGCGGCGATTAAGCGCAACGACAAAGCCGCCCGCAGCCGTCACTGTAAACGGGTATCCCCTGCGGGAGGTCCGATCGTGAAATTCGCCGTCGCCAGCCAGAATTTCCGCACCATTACGCCGCACGCCGGCAAGACGCGCCGTTTCCTGCTCTTCGAGGCCGCGCCCGGCTGCGAACCGGTAGAGACCGGACGTCTCGATCTGCCGAAAGAAATGTCCATGCACGAGTTCCGCGGCACTACGCATCCACTCCACGAGGTGAATGTGGTGATCGCGGGCAGCGCAGGCCCCGGCTTCGTCGCACGCCTCCGCGAGCGCGGCGTCATTGCGGTGACGACGGCAGAGACCGATCCGCACAAGGCGGTGGCGGACTATCTCGCCGGCGCGCTACAGCCCGCCTCGCCGGACGAGGAATGCGACTGCCACGGGCACACTCACTGACCAAGGGGCGATCCTGGCCGGAAGCCCTCCCAATAGGACACGGCCACAGTTGCCACCGAATTGCCGACGATGTTGGTGGCGCTGCGGCCCATGTCGAGCAAGTGATCGACGGCCAGCACAAAAAGCACGCCGGTCTCCGGCAAGTGGAACACCGGCAGCACCGCCAGCACCACCACCAACGCGGCGCGCGGTACGCCGGCCATGCCTTTGCTGGTGACCATCAGCAGCAGAAGCAGCGAGATCTGCTGGAACAGCGTCAGCTCGATGCCGTAGATCTGGGCAATGAACAGCGTGGCGAAGGTGCAGTACATCATCGAGCCGTCAAGATTGAAGGAATAACCCAGCGGCAGGACAAAGCTGACGATGCGCGGCGGCAAGCCGGTCTCCTCCAGCGCATCCAACAGTTTGGGATAGGCGGCCTCCGAACTGGCGGTGGAGAAAGCAAGCAATGCCGGCTCGCGAATGGCGCTGACCAGCTTGCTCACCCGGCCACGCAGGAACAGCGTCGCCACGGCGATCAGCACGCTCCATAACAACAGCAGCGCGACATAGAAACCGCCGACGAAACGCATATAGACCAGCAGGACGCCGGCACCCTGCCTCGCCACAGTGGAGGCCAGCGCGGCGAACACCGCCAGCGGCGTCAGCAGCATCACATAGCCGGTGACTTTCAGCATGATCGTCACGATCTGCTCGGTCAGCGCCATCACGGCGGGTGTGCGGCCCGGGATGGCGGAGATCGCCGTGCCGACGAACAGCGAGAAAACGACGATCTGCAGAATCTCGTTGTTGGCCATCGCCTGAACGATGGAAACCGGCACCAAGTGGGTAAGAAAATCGTGCAAAGTAAAGGGCGTGACCTTGATGGTGCCGAGATCACCGGCCGGCGTGGGCAGTGCGAGCCCAACGCCCGGCTGAAACAAATGCACCAGCACCAACCCCATGGTCAGCGACAGTAGTGAAGCGCCGACGAACCAGCCGAGTGTCTTGGCGCCGATGCGCCCGATGGCGGACGCGCCTTCCATATGGGCGATGCCCGCCACCAGGGTGGAGAATACCAGTGGCGCGATGATCATCCGCACCAAGCGGAGGAACAACTCGGTGACGATGGACATGCCGGAGTCGAAGATCTTGATCTGCGCCGCATCCAGCGTGCGGTTGGCGATCAACCCCGCCACAATCCCGGCCATCATCGCCACGGCGACGATCAGCGCAAATCTGCGATTCATTTCATCCCCTTACCGCCGGCATGGCATCTTGCGGTCGGTTTGCGGTGAGTACAATGGGGCCGAAGACGCACAAAATTGCCCCGCAATCGTCACACGATGGCTCTTATTCGCGGCCGACAATTCCTGTGCAGCCAGAAGCAGAGGCGGCATGCATTGCCGTCGCCCGCGCGGTGACACGCGCGGGATCAGAAGGAGACATGCCATGACGATCAGGACCTCCGTCCTTTCCGGCATCGCAGTTCTGGCGATGGCCGGCGCGGTGCCGGCGCTGGCACAAGCGACGCCACAAACGGCGCCCGACACGACGCAAGCGACAGCGCCGAAGCACCATGTGATACGGCATCACCACGCCCGCAGCGGGCCGCAGGAATCAACGCCCGCCGAGAAGGCCGAGACCCAAAAACTCAACGAGGAGCAACTCCAGGCCGATGCCTCGCCGGGGCCAGCAATGGTGCCCAACAGTCAGCCATCGGGCGTCCAGCCGGGAAGCGAACCGGCAGCATCTGCGACGCAGAAACAGTCGACGCCGCCGCAGACAAACCCTCCGCAACCGTAAGCGGCGCCACCGGGAACCGGCGGCTGCGGCCGCCGGCACTCCCGATTCCTATATATCCGGGGGCCGCCGGACCGGTCACTTTTTGTGAACCGGATTCTCTTACACTGGGCGGGTGAGCAGGGCTGGCACATCCACGTTGTCCCAGAGTCCCGGCGCGGCGGCGCGTCCGGTTCCGCAGGCGCGCGCACCGTTCGTACCGCAAGCCTCTCCCGTCTGGCGGCTGTACCGGCGGCTGGTGCGCACCGAAGTCGCCTTCTTCACGCCGCCCGATGCCGTACCCGACGCCGATGTGCTGAAGCTCTGCATACAGCCCGCGCCGACGCCTGGCGCCTGCAACTTCAGCTGCCCGACCATCATCATCGATCTGTCGCCGAGTGAGGAAGAGCTGTGGAACGGCATCGAAAGCAAGTCCCGCAAGGTGATACGCCAAGCGATGCGCGAAGCCATTACCGTAAACGATGTTCCGCTGACGGAGGAAAACTGGATCACCTTCCGCGCGGCGCATGAGACGCTGCGCAGCCGCA
The DNA here is from genome assembly GCA_028865545.1 of Alphaproteobacteria bacterium. GTDB lineage: Bacteria > Pseudomonadota > Alphaproteobacteria > Micropepsales > Micropepsaceae > Rhizomicrobium. The sequence continues at coordinate 18,266 of JAGWJY010000048.1, forward strand.
AGAGGAAGGCGGATGCGCTTGGCGTCGGCCAGATCAGCGATCTGGTCGCCAAAGGCGAATATGTGATGACCACAAGCCGCAACGCGGACGGTACGGTGCTGTCCTGGCACGGCTATGCGCGCAACCACACGCATGTGCGCCTGCTCAACACGGTGTCGGCGATCGATCCGGCACGCGACACGGCGTGGAACAACCTGGTCGGCCGCGCCAACCGCCTGCATCACTGGCAGGACATGCTGCGCTTCAAGAGCGAAAGCATCAGGCATTACGACCTCGGCGGAGTCTATCGCGGCGAAGACGACCCCGAACAGATGAACATCGCGCGCTTCAAGAAAAGCTTCGGCGGCGCCATCGTGGACAGATTCGACGCCGTGTTGCCGCTGACCGGCAAGGGCCGCATAGCGGTGGCGCTCAGCGGCCTGATAAGCGCCGAGGCAAGGTCGGGAACATGAGCCCCTGCCTTCTCCTACACGGCCTGGGCACCCCCCCGCCTCACATCACAGACTTGGAACGGCCCTACTGGCTGACGATGGAAACCTTTTCCCACATCGTCGCCTTGGCGCGGCACAACGAGGTGCGCCTTACCTTCGACGACGGCAACGATACCGACGTCCATGTGGCGCTCCCGGCATTGCTGAGTGCGGGACTGACCGCCGCCTTCTTCATTCCATCGGATCGCATCGGCCGACCGGGCTATGTCAGCGAGGACGACATCCGCACGCTGCAAGCGGCAGGCATGGAGATCGGCTCACATGGCCGTGCACATATAAGGTGGACCGAAGTTTCGGACGAAGCCATTTCTGATGACGTTACGGCGTCCATAGACCGGCTTGAAGAAATCCTCGGTGAGCGCGTACGCGGCGTGGCCGTGCCGTTCGGTGCCTGCGACCGGCGTGTGCTGCGCCTGTTGCGCGGGCTGGGCGCTAGGCGCGTTTACAGCAGCTTCGCCGGACCGGATCCGGATGACGCCTGGCTGGTGCGCCGCGACTGCCTGATGGCGGATATGCCACCTGCGGCGCTCGAGAGGTTGCTGACAAAGAAATACACTGCCGTCGACGGCACTCTGTCGTTCCTGCGCACATGGCGCCGCGCCGGCGAAGCTTCCCTTTGGCGCGCCTGACGCGAGCCTGCTTTCCCTGCGAACAACTCTCAAAGCAGCCACTCACGCGCGGTCGCATCCCGGCATATAATCGGCGCGTGGAGCACTTTCCTTGCGGCCGTCGAGCCGCTTTCAAGGGGATCATCATGAAACGCCGTCACATCGTCATCGCCTGCGTGTTCACCGCGTTCGCTGTGAGCAGCGCTGCACCCATTGCCGCGGTCGCCGAACCGAGCTGCACGGATTGGATGGACCAAGGCGACGGCACTTCGTGGAAGGAATGCGTCAACGACGATGGCTCACAGCACTGCTACAAGATCAGCAATGCAACGGGCAGCACGGCGTACGAAGTGTCCTGCAGCGAGTAGCGTTCATTCCAGATCTGGATAGGGCCCCTTGCCGCCGTCGGCGATGAAGGCGTCGATGCGTTTTGTCAGCACCGGCAGCGGCACGGAGCCGAGCTGCAGCACGGTGTCGTGGAAAGCGCGGATGTTGAACTTCGGCCCCAGGGCTTTCTCCGCCTTGGCGCGCGCTTCGCGGATCGCCATCTCGCCGAGATAATAGGAATCCGCCTGGCCGGGCCAGGTGATGTAGCGGTCCACTTCGGTTTCGATCTCATGGTCCGGCAACGCGGTATAGTCGTGCAGGTATTGGATCGCCTGCGCACGCGTCCAGCCTTCGCTATGGATGCCGGTGTCGACGACGAGACGTGCGGCGCGCCAGATCTGCCAGCCCAGCATGCCGAAGCGGTCATAAGGCGTCTTGTACATGCCCATCTCCTGCCCCAGCCATTCGCAATACAGCGCCCAACCCTCACCATAGGCAGATATATAAGTGTAGCGGCGGAAGTCCGGCAGCGACTTGTCCTCCATCGCGAGAGGGATCTGGAAGGCATGACCGGGCGCGGATTCATGCAATGTCAGCGCCGTCAGATCGTAAAGCGGGCGGTGCGGCAGATCATAGGTGTTGAGCAAGAACACGCCTGGTCCGCCGCGCCCGGAGGTATAGAACGGCGCCAGATCCGCCGGCACCGGTTTGATGGCAAAACGGGCGCGCGGCAGCAGACCGAAATACGTGGACGCTTTGCCGTCGAATTCCTTGGCGATCCAGGCGGCATCATCGAGCAGCTCCTGCGGGGTCTTGGCGTAGAAGCGCGGATCGGTCCGCAGGAAGTGCAAGAAGGCCGGGAAATCGCCTTTGAAGCCGGTTTGCTTCATCACATCCAGCATCTGCGCGTGGAGCTTGGCGACTTCGGACAGCCCGATCTTGTGAATGGCGTCGGGAGAGAGGTCCAGCGTGGTGTATTCGCGAAGCTGCTGACGGTAAAAGGCCTTGCCGTCCGGCAGATCCACGGCCGCCAAAGTGGTACGGGCATGGGGCACATATTCGCCGTCCCAGAACTTCAAAAGCTCCGCATAGGCCGGCTGCACATCGTCATGAATGACCTTCACCGCTTCAGCCCGCAGGCTCGCCTGCTCGGCTGCCGGAATGCTCGGCAGCATCTGCTTGAACGGCGTATAAAACAGCGAATCTTCGGGCAGCGCCTTCGTCACCGCCGTGATCGAGGAGTCGCGGCCTTCCAGTGTTACTTTCGGCGGCGTGAAGCCGCGCGCCTCGCCGGCGCGCATCTCGGCGATCTGCTCGCTGAAATAGCGGGGAATGTCGCGCATCTGCGCGATCCAGTTCTTGTAGTCCTGAAGCGACTTGAACGGACGGCGTGCCGTGTAGCCGAGATCGGTCCAGAAGCTTGAATCGGAATTGGCCGGCATCTCGTATTCGCGGAATTGCTGATCGGCGATCAGGTTCTCGATCTGCGGCTTGTAGACGTCGTAGTTCACCTGTTCCTTGGGCGACAGCTGGGCGTAAGGGATACCATCCAGCTCCTTCATCACCTTCTGCCAATAAGCCAGCCGCATGGCTTGCGTGGCGGGATCGACCTTGGGCAAATGGTCGACGATCGGCCTGTTGCCGCCTTCGTCGTCGGCAAAGGTCGCTTCGCGCCAGCTCCACTCGCTGGTGTAGAGGGCGCGCAGTCTTGCGTCCGCGCTCTGTTCGGCGGCACGGATGGGAGCGATGGACAGAAGAAGTGCGGCAGCTACCGCCGCGGAACCAATAACACGCATGAAGCCCTCCGGATCGATTTTTCGAGCCTAGGGGGCCGAGCGCGCCGGTCAAGCGGGAAGACGGCGAACGCACCAAGGTGTGATGAGCAGCGGCGCCAGGTTCGCTCTAGCGTCCCTTGAAACCCAGCGCCACAAGATAAAGCTCGACGGATTCGGCGCGGCTGGCAGGCGGCTTCACATGCTTCACCTCGGCAAAGTTGCGCTTCGCGCGCGCCAGCAATTCATTGGTCGCGCCACCCTGGAAAACCTTGCCGACGAAGGCGCCGCCCGGCTTCAAGACCTCTTCGGCGAGATCGAGCGCCACTTCGAACAGCGTGGTGGTCCGGATCTGATCGGTCGCGCGATGACCGGTGGTGGGCGCAGCCATGTCGGAGAGCACCAGATCGGCCTCGCCACCCAGGGCACGCTTCAGCATGTCGGGAACGTCGGCGTCCAGCAGATCACATTTGAATATCTCCACGCCGGCGATCGGCTCGATCTCGAGAATGTCCGCAGCGACAATCGTGCCTTTGTCGCCAAGACGCTCCACCGCCACCTGGCACCAGCCGCCGGGCGCCGCGCCGAGGTCGAGCACGCGCGCGCCGCGCTTCAACAGGTGGAACTTGGCGTCCAGCTCCTTGAGTTTGAACGCCGCACGCGAGCGATAGCCCTTTGCCTTGGCCGCGGCGACATACGGATCGTTGAGCTGGCGCTCCAGCCAACGGGTGGACGAGGCACTGCGCCCGCGGGTGCTGCTCACGCGCACCCGGCGTTCGCCGCGCCCAGAGCCCGAATCGCGCCCGCTCATCGTTTTGCTTCCTCCATCAACTCCCGAAGAATTCCCTCACGCAGGCCGCGGTCAGCAACCCGCAGCCTGGCGCAGGGCCAGACCGTCTGAATAGCACTATAAATGGCACAGCCGGGAACGATCAGTTCGGCGCGTTCCTCACCGATACAGCCGAGGGCCGCACGCTCCTGCCGATTCAACACCACCAGCTTGTTCACCACGGCAAGGATGTCGGCGCAATCGTGCCAGGAGGCGTCCACCTTCGCCCGCACATAGCGCGGCAGATTCATGGCAACGCCAGCCAGCGTCGTCACCGTGCCGGAGGTGCCGAGCAGGTGGTGGCGCGCAACATTGAAGGTACCCGCCTTGTCCATCTCGCGGCGGACCTCTGCAAAACGGAACAGCATCGCCTCGCGCATGGCGGCAAATGAGGAGTTGCCGTCCGCTTCCGCCAGAGACATCACACCCAGCGGAATGGACGCGAATTGGCGGAGCGACGAGGCCCCGGCGTCCCGCCGCAGCCAGATCACCTCGGTCGAGCCGCCGCCGATGTCGAAGGCGAGCGCACCGTCGTAATCCTTGCTTATCAAGGGGGCGCAGCCGATGGCCGCGAGCCGCGCTTCTTCCGCCGCCGTGACCACCGACAGGCTGATACCCGTCTCCTTGGCCACGCGCTCGATCAATACCTGCGCGTTGGAGGCCCGACGGCAGGCTTCCGTGGCAATGGCGCGGACGTGGCGCACGTGGTGCTTGCCGAGCCGCTCGGCGCAGATCTTCAGCGCGGCAACCGTCCGCTCCATCGCGGCTTCGCTGAGCGTCCCGGTCCGGGAGGTGCCCTCGCCCAACCGCACGATGCGCGAGAAAGAGTCGACGATGCGCAGATTACCGTCGCGCTCCGGCTTGGCGATCAGCAGTCGGCAATTGTTGGTGCCCAGATCGAGCGCGGCCAGCAGCAGATCATGCCCGCCGCGGCGGCCCGAGCCTCGCGTCTTTGGCTGCCGCGCCTGTTCCAATGATCCCAATCCCGTTCGACGTTTGGCGGACGCTAACATGGATGGCACATAGGGCGATGGGCAAAATGGCCAGTTTGGCGCCTGCGGCACGCCCCGTCTGGGCCGGAACGGCCTGAGCCGCACGACCGGACCACCTGCGGCGCAGGGGCCGGCGTAATATCCTTGAAAGCGGCGGCTATAGTGGGCTAAACGGGGCGCCCGTTGGGGGATCGTCTAACGGTAGGACCGCGGACTCTGACTCCGCTAGTCTAGGTTCGAATCCTAGTCCCCCAGCCAAACAGGATGCTCACCCGATTCTGAGTCGCCTGTACCCGCAGTGGCCGCCGCGAGAGCGGCCGTTTCAGCAATAAGGTCAAACGGTTGCCGGAAGGTCGCCGAGAGCTTGCCTTCTTTCCAAACTGAGTTCGAAAGTAGAAAATTTAGTAGCCGACGTTTCTCATGCGGCGGATTTTTGTTGAACAGTCTCGGCGCCGCCTGTGAAAGCTCAAGGAGCTGCACGCCTTCGTCCAAATAGGTTCGGTCGGCCGATTGCCGGCGCTGAATTTCGTCGGCGCAGCGATCGAGTTGAGCCTGCCACTCGCGCGACATGCGGTCGAAGAAAGCTGGCTCGACCTTGCCGTCCAACTTATCGATGTACATGGCGTGGATGCGTTTGCTTAGACGATCTTGTTCGGCCTGAAGCCGGGAAATTGCCTCTTCATGTTCTCGCAGCTCGTCAGCATGGCTCTCGCGTAGCGCACGGATCATCGACGGGACGACATCCTCGTCGAACCGCATCTGACGAAGGACGTCAGAAAATTCCTTTTCAATAACCTCCTCACGTACATAGGGTTCGTTGCATTTTCCCCTATATCCCGTGCAGTGATAGTAAACATAACGGCCCTTCTTGATCTCGCCGACCAGTGCGCAACCGCAATGCCCGCAAATTATAAGACCTGAAAATGCAAATTCCCGCTTCGCTCGCCGTGTCTTCTTGGTATGGCGACTCTCAAGAACCGCTTGCACGCGCTCCCACAGCTGGCGAGTAACAAGTGGTT